>CAYODE010000309.1:0-3449 GCA_964402685.1 uncultured Aestuariivita sp.
CGCCGGACGGCTGTGGCTTTGGACACGGTATTGGCACTCTGCGCCGCTGCGCTATGTGTCCGCAAATGATATTGAACAGTCCAAATCTACCTCAGTACGATCTTTGATGCCCGCTTTCGTGATTTCGCCCGCGACCGTTTGGAACCCGTCCTCTTTCGACTTCCGCACGGCACCGCGGAAAATCCTTGAACGGATCGCGATCTTGCCACGGCGTGAAGCGGGCTGGCGCGTAGTGCTGCGTGTCATTTTGGAAAATCAATTGCTGCGCTATACCACTGCGTTGTTGCCGTTCATCGTGGCTATGTTCGTCTGGCCCCATCTGGCCCTGCCGATTTCTCAAGCCCCTT
This sequence comes from uncultured Aestuariivita sp., assembly GCA_964402685.1. GTDB lineage: Bacteria > Pseudomonadota > Alphaproteobacteria > Rhodobacterales > Rhodobacteraceae > Aestuariivita. Next base: position 348 of record CAYODE010000309.1, read on the forward strand.
TGCCCATGCTGCTTGTCATTGGGCTTGTGGAACTGAAGGTTTTGCGCATCTCGAAAGAAAAACGCCAAAACCTGATTTCTGAGGATGATGGAGCCCGTGTGCTCGATCGCTTGGCGTTTCGCGGTCGCGCGATATTGTCCAAGATTGCCGCCAAACATCCGGATCTGTCAGGCGAACTGTACCTGGTGGTCGATCAATCGGAACTGGCCAATGTGCCGCCACTATCCATTGTGTCAGTGCAAACGAGCGAAGGAAAACGACGGCTCATGCACATTGACGCGGAAGACAGACAGGTTATCCGCGATGAGCTCTTCTCCTCAGATTTTTCCGAACGCGACTTGCACCGCGTGAATATGCGCGACAACACGTTCCTGAGAAGCGTGGCGTTCAACACGAAAGGTGTCACGGCACATGCCCGTCTGGCGGCCCTTCTCAACACGCCCGAACCGCAAGAAGCACCGGCATGAGCGTCAACGCAAGAACACTCTCGGCCGGTGAGGCGCTTGAGACGCTCCGCTCGGGGTGGCTGGCGCAGCGGGAGGGTAACCTGATTGCGTCGTGGATGCTGCACGGTCGGCCAGGTGTCGGCAAGACGGAACTGGTCCGCACCCTGGCTGAAGAGATCGGAGCAAAGCTATTTGACATCCGCCTTACGACAATCGAACCGCAGGATCTGCGCGGGCTCCCCTATTATGATCACGACACCCAGAAAACGGTATGGTATCGGCCCGAAGACCTTCCTGACGATCCGGCCGCACCAGCCTTGCTGTTCCTGGATGAGCTCACGGCCGCCTCCCCCTATCTGCAGCCGACCGTTTATGGACTGTTGCAAGAACGTCGAGTGGGCCGTCACGTCCTGCCGGATAGCGTCATGATCGTTGCAGCTGGGAACACGGTGGATGACGGCGCGGTCGCCTATGAAATGGGAACCGCTTTGTCGGACAGGTTGATCCATCTTCAGGTCGTGGCCAACGCCAAGGACTGGTTGGAACACTACGCGGTTGATCGCGGCATGCATCCCACTGTGACGGCCTTTTTACGGGCGCGGCCGGATCTGCTGGATACAACCGAAGACAGTTTGCGGCGAGGCGATATGATCGCGTGCACGCCCCGATCCTGGGAGAGGGTCAGTGACATTGTTCACTCTGTCAGCGACACGCGGCTGCGGGACATCATGATTGCAGGCACCGTCGGCAGCACCCCGGCAGCCGAATTTGCGCGCATCGCGGGTGAATTGCAGGCCATGGTGACCGTTGATGAGCTTTTGGCAATGCCGCGCCGCGATCGCGTCAGGCAGTACCCAACGTCAATGAACGGGCTGGTGGCGTTGATTTATGGTTTGGTCACACGCGCAGATGCGGACTCAATGCCCGCTGTGATCGAGATGATGGCCGATGTTCAAACGGTGCCGGACACAACAGCATTGCCTCTGTCCGAACTGACGAGTTTTGGGTTTGAGCTGCTGATCCGCAAGGCCTTGAATGCCGGGTTGCAGGAAGCGTTCCGAGGGTCAGACGCCTACGCCGCCTATGTCGCGAAACGCGAAGAGCAAGGGGTACGCTGATCTATACTGCAGGTCATAGCCGCCGCGCCCGTGCTGCGCTTGTGGAAATGCCTGCGATCGACCCAGCGATCGCGGCGTTGGCCCTGTGGTGCCAGCATCGTGACGCGGACGGACCAACACGCACATCCGACAATCAGATCCTCTATGGCCCGACTTTTGAGGCGCTCCCCTTCCCAGAGCAAACAGGTGTCCTGGCGCATCACGTGCTTCACGTTGCGCTGCGGCACTCGTCGCGCGCCGCGGCCATGGCTGAACGGATGGGATCTGCGTTCATTCCAAAGATGTACAACCTGGCCAGCGATGCGATTGTAAACGAGGTGCTGATCCAGGGCGGCCATACCCTGCCCCGTCCTGTTGTGCGCGCGTCAGAACTGCTCTCACAAGTCACGCAGCCCGATGCAACGGATACACTATTGGAGAACTGGGACACGGATCGGCTGTATCTGGCCCTGACCAGTGTGACATCTGGCCAGTCCGAGTCAGCGGAAGGCGCGGCAAATGCCTATGCCTTGTCGAAAAACTGGAACGAGGATTTGGATCAAGGGGCAGAGCCTGACGCCGAACCAGAGGTTTGGTCTGCACGTGTTAGCGAAGCATTTGAAACAGGTCGCTCGGCAGGAACCGGCATCGGAGCGGTTCTTCATCACTTCGCGGACCTGCCGCAAGCGGGTATTCCGTGGGAGGTACATCTTCGTCGACTGATCGTGCGAGCCGTTAGCGAGGTGCCGCGACTAAGCCATAAGCGTCCGTCTCATCGCTGGATCGCCATGGAAAGCGAAGCCCGCGCTGCGGGAGGTCCCGTGCCGGTGTTTCAGCCCGGTCGTGCGCGTGATGACCTACGCCCGCGCTTGATCGTCGGTTTGGATACGTCCAGTTCGATCACCGACACTCAGCTCTCACTGTTCGCCGCCGAGGCGATCGTCTTGTCCCGGCGCAGCGGCGCAGAAGCGCATGTCTTGGGATTTGATACCGAGGTGCACACCCGCATTCTCATGGATCGGCCGGATGTCCTGAAAAGCATCCCGTTTCGCCGCGACGGGGGCACAGATTACGCCGAAATCTTTAACATAGCTGCCGCTCTGGATCCCTCTTTGGTCGTCATGCTGACGGATCTGGACGCGCCTTTGGGACCGAAACCTGACTTTCCAGTCATCTGGGCCGTTCCCAAGGCACCACCTCAGGCCATTCCCTATGGCGTGGTCTTGCGCATGGATCGCTAAAGACAGCGTGCCGATCACTGGTTAGGGTAATCCCATGCCTGATCCCGTCTCTTCCATCCGTAACCTTGGCCCCGCGTATGAGGCCGCCTGCGCCCGTGCGGGCATCCACTCAGCGCAAGAACTGCGGGAATTGGGTGCCGACGATGCATATGCGGTGCTCTTGAAGACTGGAATGAAACCTCATTTCATTGGGTATTATGTGCTTGTCATGGGGCTACAGGGCCGGCCATGGAACGATTGCAAGGGCGACGAGAAAAAGGCGTTGCGCAAACGCTTTGACGCGATCAAAGCGGCGTCATTTGATAAGGGCCGCTCCGA
>CAYODE010000310.1:0-3445 GCA_964402685.1 uncultured Aestuariivita sp.
GCCCGGGCGGTGTGCATCAGGATCTGCCGGATGAATTGCTCGACGATATCGAAGAATGGGCACTGGAGTTTCCCAAAGTTCTTGAGGACATAGACGGGCTTCTGACCGAAAACCGCATCTTTAAGCAGCGCAACGCCGATATTGGCGTTGTGACCGAAGAAGACATCCTGAATTGGGGCTTCTCGGGCGTCATGGTGCGTGGTTCGGGTCTGGCATGGGATCTGCGTCGTGCGCAGCCTTATGAGTGCTATGATGAGTTCGATTTCCAGATCCCCGTCGGCAAGAACGGCGATTGCTACGATCGTTACCTGGTTCGGATGGAAGAGATGCGTCAATCGGTCAGCATCATCCGCCAAGCCATTGTGAAACTGCGCGAAGCCACAGGAGACATAATGGCGCGTGGCAAGATTACCCCGCCGAAACGGTCGGATATGAAAACGTCGATGGAGGCGTTGATCCACCACTTCAAACTTTACACAGAAGGCTTCCACGTGCCGGAGGGGGAGGTTTACGCTGCTGTTGAAGCGCCCAAAGGTGAATTCGGTGTTTACCTCGTGGCGGATGGGACCAACAAACCCTATCGCGCCAAATTACGTGCGCCAGGCTTCCTGCATCTGCAAGCGATGGATTACATCGCCAAGGGCCATCAGTTGGCGGATGTCGCCGCTATTATTGGAACAATGGATGTTGTGTTTGGGGAGATCGACCGCTGATGCTGGTTGCTGGATCCGGACTTCTCCTTGTGTTGGTTTTGACCGACGGGAATCCTCTCGGCTTGGTTCCTCCAATTGTTGCCGCTTTGATTGCGCCCGCACCAATCCCGCTGATGGGTGCGATGACTGCGCTTGGAACCGCAAATACTCTTAGTGAAAGTGCCAATTGATGCTTCGCCGTCTTTACCAAGAACAACCTGATGCCTTCGCCTTCACACCTGATAATCAGGCTTGGGCAGAGGCACAGATCACCAAGTATCCTGATGGCCGGCAGGCGTCAGCGATTATTCCGCTCCTGTGGCGCGCGCAGGAGCAAGAAGGCTGGCTGACCCGCCCGGCGATCGAACATGTCGCGGAAATGCTAGGCTTGGCTTATATCCGGGCGCTGGAAGTCGCGTCGTTTTACTTCATGTTCCAGCTGCAACCTGTTGGATCCGTTGCGCATATTCAGATTTGTGGTACGACCTCCTGCATGATCTGCGGGGCCGAGGATCTGGTCGCGGTCTGCAAAGAAAAGATCGCGGCGAAGCCCCATCAATTGTCGGCTGATGGCAAATTCAGCTGGGAAGAGGTCGAATGCTTGGGCGCCTGTGCTAACGCGCCAATGGCGCAGATTGGCAAGGACTATTACGAAGACCTGACGGCTGAGCGGTTCTCGGAAATGCTGGATGAGATGGCCTCCGGTCAGGTTCCTGTCCCGGGTTCCCAAACCGGGCGTTTCGCCTCTGAACCTGCAAGCGGGCTAACCAGCTTGAAAGAGTTTGAAAGCGGTCACACGAAATACAACGCCTCGGTTCAACTCGCGACCGATATCGGCGATACGCTCAAACGCATCGATGGTACCGAAGTGCCGCTGATCGCGCCGTGGCAAGGCAAAGCGGCCAACACGGCGAGCAAGCCGCAAAAGGCGGTCGCGGCCAAACCTGCGGCGACTGCAGACCTTGCTGAGAAAGCGCCTGAGACCTTAAGCGAAGCCCGCGCCGAGGGGGCAGATGACCTCAAACTGCTCAAAGGCGTCGGGCCTAAACTGGAACAAACACTCAACGATCTTGGGTTTTTCCACTTCGACCAAATCGCAAAATGGACCGACGCCGAAGTGGCCTGGGTCGATACCCGGTTGAAGTTCAAAGGTCGGATCCAGCGGGATGGTTGGATCGATCAGGCTAGAACACTCGCATCCGGCGGAGAAACGGAGTTTTCAAAGCGTGCACAAGAGGGCGCTGCAGACAAGGATTAAGAAAAAGTAAGTCAAGGGAGAGTGAAAGAGATGAGCAACAATTCAGGATCGTTGGTCTGCGCTATTACATGCGTAGGCATCGCGCTGCTCGGCGGCGTGTTGGCGGCTGCGCTGTTGATGGTGCTTGCAGGCTGGAGTTTCATGCAAGCGGTATTCGTTGGTGTTGTGTTGTTCGTCGTTGCGGCGGCCGGTTTAAGCTGGCTGCTTTGTAAACCTCTGCCTGCGCCTGGCACGGCGTCGATCACACCAAAAACACCGGGTGAACACCCGGCGAAAGCGGCGGCCAAACCTGCGGCCGCACCGGCTGCGGCGCCCGCTGCTGCAGCACCTTCAGCCACCGAAGCGCCTGTTGTCGTCAAATCGACCCAGCTGCCAGGGCAGGAGGAGCTGTCTGCACGCAAGGGTGAGTGGACATACGAAGGTGCAGCCGCGCCGGCCGCAACTCCGGCAGCCGCGCCTTCGGCTACTGCAGCGGCTGATGGCGAAGCGCAACCAGAGACGCTGAGCGGACCGCGCGATGGCGGCGCCGATGATCTCAAACTGTTGAAGGGCGTGGGTCCCAAGCTTGAGGGCACGTTGAACGAGCTGGGCTTCTATCATTTTGACCAGATCGCAAAGTGGACAGATGCCGAAGTGGCTTGGGTCGATACCCGCCTGAAATTCAAAGGGCGCATCGAACGCGATGGCTGGATCGAGCAGGCAAAAATCCTTGCTGCCGGTGGCGACACGGAATTTTCGAAGAAAAACAAGTAGGACGCAGCCAAGCGGCTGATGAATAAGACACAGTATGGACACCGACAAAAACAAAGAAATCGCCGCCAAAGGTCGCCACATCTCGTTGGTGATCGCGGGGACGATGATCTTGTGGGTGGGCGTCCAATTTGTCGGGCGGCAGATGGGATTGCCAGGACGCTATGCGCTTCTGTTCGATTTTGCCGCGTTGGCGGCGCTCATTTATGCGGGCGTGAACATTCTGCAACTCCGGCGAATGCGCCGGGATAGCGAAGGGTAAGCAGGGATGCTGAAAGACCAGGATCGGATCTTTACCAACCTTTACGGTATGCATGACCGGACATTGGCGGGCGCCAAGGCGCGTGGCCATTGGGACGGAACCGCTGATATCATCAAAAAGGGGCGGGACTGGATCATCCAGAACATGAAGGATTCAGGATTGCGCGGGCGTGGTGGGGCGGGATTCCCAACGGGTCTCAAGTGGTCTTTCATGCCTAAGGAAAGCGACGGGCGTCCCAGCTATCTGGTCGTGAATGCGGATGAATCGGAACCCGGCACCTGCAAAGACCGCGAGATTATGCGCCACGATCCGCACACGCTGATCGAAGGGTGTTTGATCGCGTCTTTCGCGATGAACGCCAATGCGTGCTACATCTACATCCGCGGCGAATACATCCGCGAAAAAGAAGCAGTGCAGAACGAGATAGACGAGGCGTACGACGCGGGCCTTCTCGGCAAGAACGCGGCCAAGTCAGGCTGGGAC
>CAYODE010000311.1:0-3439 GCA_964402685.1 uncultured Aestuariivita sp.
CGATGATATCATCGGCCTCGTAGCCTTCTTTTTCCTTGCAGGCGATGTTGAAGGCCTCGGTCGCTTGGCGGGTCAGCGGGATCTGTGGGCGCAGGTCTTCCGGCATCGCCTCGCGGTTTGCCTTGTACTGGTCGTACATCTCATTGCGGAAGGTGTGGCTGCCTTTATCAAAGATGACGGCGACATGGGTCGGAGCATCCGGCCCGTGATTGCCTTCGACATAGCGATGCAACATGTTGCAAAACCCGCTCACCGCGCCAATCGGTAGCCCGTCAGACTTCCGTGTCAGGGGGGGCAACGCGTGATAGGCGCGAAAGATAAACGCCGATCCATCGATCAGATGCAGATGACAACCTTTGCCGAACGCCATGGGGGATCCTTCTGAAAATATCCGTCACACGGTGCCATGCCTCGCCCGGCAATGACCACCCTCTATCTTGTCTCGAAAATACGCCCCAGCAGCGGCGTCCTCAACCAACCCAACACGGTTTCGCGTCGTTTGTTCAGACTTTACCTTCGAAATCCTGGTGAATGTATTTGCAGTCACAATAGGGACACTCGACCCACCCGGTGTCGGTCGGGATCTGTAACCAGACACGCGGATGGCCCAAAGCGCCTTCGCCGCCATCGCAGGCCACACGATAGCTCTCTACGATTTTGGTTTCCGGCGCTTCGATCGTCATGCGCTGCGGTCCTTCTGGTTGTCGCCAAAGACGCGTTGATTTAGGTGCTTTATGAGCCAAGCAAGTCGGAGGGGCAAGAGGCGCGGTGACACAGGAAGCGATCCGCATAGAGGGTTTGGTTAAGACCTATTCGGGCACCAAGGGGCAGCCAGACAAAACCGCGTTGAATGGGGTTGATCTGATGATCCCACGTGGGTCAGTCTTTGGCCTTTTGGGCCCCAACGGGGCAGGTAAATCCACGCTCATCAACATCTTGGCCGGGTTGGTCACAAAGACCAAAGGAAAGGTGCAGATCTGGGGGTTTGATCAGGATGTGAATCCTCGCCAGTCCCGAGCAGCCATTGGCGTGATGCCGCAAGAACTGAACCTTGACCCTTTCTTCTCTCCCCGTGCGGCGCTTGAAGTTCAAGCGGGCCTTTATGGTGTGCCCAAATCCCAACGCCGCAGCGACGAAATTCTGGAGTTGGTGGGTTTGGCAGACAAGGCCGAAGCCTATGCCCGCGCCTTGTCCGGCGGTATGCGTCGCAGGCTCTTGCTAGCCAAGGCGTTGGTGCATCAACCAAACATTCTGGTGCTGGACGAGCCGACCGCTGGCGTGGATATCGAACTGCGCCAGATGCTTTGGGACAATGTGCGCGCGCTGAATGCACAGGGTATGACGATCATTCTGACCACGCACTACCTCGAAGAGGCTGAGGAGATGTGCGACGAGATCGCGATTATCAATCATGGCGAGGTGGTGGCGCGTGACAGCACGGCGAACCTGCTGACGACGCTGGATGCAAAAACTCTGGTGATCCAGCCCGAAAAACCTGTCTCGTCGATTCCCTCTGCGGATGGGATCGAAGGAGTGCTACGGTCTGATGGGTCTTTGGCGTTTACGTACCGCAGCGGTGTGACACAGGCCGAAACCGTCCTCGATATGGTGCGTGCCGCGGGCATCAATATTCGTGATTTGCGCAGTGAAGAACCGCATTTGCAGGACGTCTTTCTGGCGCTCACCTCCTCTAAATCCCGCTAACCCGCGTCTCAGATTGTCGAAAAACACGCTTTGGACTCGAAAAAGAACAAAACGTGAATATAATAGTGATCTGCCATGTATGCCGAGCTGTCGATCACGTCTAATTTCTCTTTCCTCACCGGGGCCTCGCACCCGGAGGAATATGTCTCGCGTGCCGCAGCGCTGGGGGTGTCCGGCGTGGCTATCGCGGATGAGAACTCGGTCGCCGGTATCGTACGCGGCCATACTCAGGCGCGTGAGATTGCCCGCCAGGTGGCCGAGCGTCGTGAGTGGGACGCCACGCACAGCCCTATCGGCCCTGAACGGCCTGCCGATATCCCTGCACCCGCATCCTTCCCGATCTATGCCACGCCACGGTTGATCCCTGCAGCGCGGCTTGTATTCACCGATGCGCCCCCAATTACCGCGCTGCCAAAGACCCGTGCAGGATGGGGCGGGCTGTGCCGGATCTTGTCCAAAGGCAAATTGAAGGCAGAGAAGGGCGACTGCCTCCTGTCGTTGCAAGATTTGATCGACGCGCCCCAAGACCTTCAACTTATCCTTTGGCCCGCCGTGCAACCATGGCCAAAGGCCTGCGGAGGGTGGGCCGATCATCTGCCCCGTCTCAGGCAGGTTTTTGCAGACCAGATCCATTTAGGGCTCGCGCCGCGCTATGACGGGCGCGATACGGCCCGCTTTGATGAACTGGCCCACCAGGCCAAAGAGGCGGGTCTTCCTACCTTGGCGAGCGCCGCGCCACGCATGCATCACGCGCGCCGCCGGCGTCTGGCGGATGTGCTGTCGGCCATCCGTCTGGGCTGCCGGGTGGATGATCTGGGCCGGGCCGCCCTGGCCAATGGGGAACAACGCCTCCGGTCCGAGGTCGAGATGCGCCGCATCTTTGCAGGCCACGAAGACGCGGTCGCGCGGGCCCAGAGTTTGGCCGATACGCTGACCTTCTCTCTGGATGAGCTGCGCTATGAATATCCCCATGAGGTGGCGGAGGGTGAAACACCCGATAAACGCCTGCGCCGCCTGGCCTATGAGGGGCTCAAATGGCGCTACCCGTCGGGGGCCCCTGACAAGGTCAAGGCGTTGCTGGAACATGAGCTTACCCTGATCGGCAAGCTGAAATACGAACCCTATTTCCTGACCGTGCGCGATGTCGTGGCCTTTGCCCGCTCCCGCGACATTCTCTGCCAGGGTCGGGGATCCGCCGCCAATTCGGTCGTCTGCTATTGTCTGGGCGTCACCTCAGTCAGCCCTGAGATCGGCACGATGGTCTTTGAACGCTTTGTGTCTGAGGCGCGTGACGAGCCCCCCGATATCGATGTGGATTTTGAACATGAGCGGCGCGAAGAGGTGATCCAGTGGATCTATCAGCGCTATGGTCGTCATCGCGCGGGGTTGTGCGCCACGGTGGTGCATTACCGCGGCAAACGCGCCATCCGCGAAGTGGGTCGCGCCATGGGCCTGACCGAAGACACGATCAGCGGCCTTTCCTCTCAGCTCTGGGGCTTTTTCTCCACCAAGGGGATCGAGGCGGAGCGCATGGCCGAGATCGGCCTGGACCCCACCGACCGCCGCCTGATGCAAACCCTGGATCTGGTACATGAGATCAACGGTTTCCCCCGCCACCTGTCCCAACATGTGGGTGGTTTCGTGATGACCGAAGGGCGGCTGGATGAACTGGTGCCCGTGGAAAACGCCACGATGGAGGACCGCACCGTCATCTGCTGGGACAAGGACGATATCG
>CAYODE010000312.1:0-3432 GCA_964402685.1 uncultured Aestuariivita sp.
GGATTGAAAATCCTCGTGTCGGTGGTTCGATTCCGCCCCCGGGCACCACGCATCCGCGACAGGTTAGGACATAGCGCGACAAGTGTTGCGTAGCGCACTGTCCTACAAGCATTTCTTACCAACATTTCGGTTCCCTGGTGGCCTTGATCGCAAATGCTGGCGTGTGAGCGAGGGAAAAACGATGGTTCAAAAGTTGGTATTCGGCGAGCGTGTTGGTATCGCCCGAACTGCTCGTCTCCTACTGAGCTTCGCGCTGGCCCAGAGAAAGGGCCGGAGAAACGATGGCTACTCAAAAGTTGACGGACGCAAAGGTAAGGAACCTCAAGCCAACACCAGGGAAGTTGAGGAAGGTCTCGGATGGTGGGGGTCTGTACCTCATTTTGACCAAAGCGGGATCGAAATTGTGGCGATACGAGTATCGCTTTGATGGTAAATGGAAGACGTTCTCTATTGGCGCGTGGCCAGTAGTTGAGCTGGAGGACGCGCGAAAAGCCAGAGATGAGGCGAAACGGCTCAGGGCCGTGGGTATTGATCCTAGCGCCAATAAGCAGGCCCAGAAGGCGATGCCCAGCGGTCGTAGTGTTCCGTCGTGGTCCGACACGGTGGACGCTTTTCTTACCAAGAAAGCGCAAGGTGGCGCGGCACCCACTACAATGGAAAAGAACCGTTGGCTGTTCAATTTTTCGACGGATGAATTCGGGAACCGCCCGATTGATACTCTTGAAACTCGTGATTTCGTCCAAGTCCTTCAATCTGTCGAGGCAAGAGGAAGCTGTCACAGTGCAGGGCGGCTCAGGTCTCTTTGCAGCTCGGTTTTCGACTACGCAGAGGTCTGTGGGTACGTTTCGCAGAACCCGGTAAGTTGCTTGAAGAAGGGGTTGCTTGCGGTGCCAAGAACCAAGCACCGCTCCGCTATTGTCGACAAACAGCAACTTGGCGGCCTGATAAGAGCGATCCGGTGCTATCAAGGTGATGCTTCTACCAAAATCGGATTGCTCCTCTTGGCCTACATTTTCTTGCGACCGGGAGAACTTCGGTACGCTCTTTGGTCGGACATTGATTGGAAAGAGTCGAGGCTCCGCATTCCGGCAGAGCGAATGAAAATGAACCGGGAACACATTGTTCCACTTTCGCGTCAGGCTCTCTCGCTCCTTCGAGCGGCAAAGGCTCTCAACGGACGGGAACAGTTCATTCTTGCATCGCGGCAAAGAAAGGGTCGTCCCATCTCCGAGAACACCTTCAATGCGGCTCTTCGCACGATGGGCTACTCCAAAGATCAAGCGTCTGCACATGGCTTTCGAACTACTGCTTCCACCTTGTTGAACGAGGCTGGGTATCCGTCTGACTGGATCGAACGCCAGCTTGCGCATGTTGAGCGAAACAAGGTTCGAGGTGCCTACAATCGCGCTGAGTATTTGGATGGTCGCGTCGAAATGATGCAGACTTGGGCCGATACTCTAGACGATCTGGCAGGATCACCAACGCCAAACGATTCCATGGACCTATTGATTCAAGGTTAATCGGGCGTTCTGGGTCAGCACATTAGGCAAAATCCCAGAATCGTGGGGGGCCGGGCTCCGCGCCCCCCGCGCCATGTCAAACCAGACAGGAAGGACCCTGAGCGAACTTCACGACCTGTCGCCGTAACGAAAGTATGTGTGGGCAGGAGCCCGTGAATTGCCTCGATTATCAGTCGGCGCGTCTTGCTTGTGGCAGTCAGGCGCGGCCATCACGCTTGAGCGCAAGAGTCGGATTGGTATACACAAGCTGACAAAGCGAAAGCGAGAAGACGGCGCTGAATCGAGGCCACGACGAGGAACCTGGACAAGTGCTCTGGGCCTCTTTTCGGAAGGCCCTTGGGTCTGCGAATAGTCATTCTCAAAGGTTGGGGCAGCGAAGCAGTGGTTCTTGAGGCAGATATCGAGCGCGAATTTCTCGAAAGACTTGAGAAGCTCAAATATGGAATTCGCGGAGATATCCGGGACCTGAACGCTCTCAAGTCGAATTTTCGAAAACATTTCGAGGCGCTCAACCGGGTCAATTTGACCGATGCCGAATTTGAACGCCTTCTCGAAGAAATCATCACCCCAGATGCGTTCCGTGCCTCAAGACGGCTCCGGGAAAAAAGCACATTGGAGCGTGACGACGGAACTCCACTGGACTACACACTGGTGAACACAAAGGACTGGTGCAAGAACAGCTTTGAAGTCGTCAATCAACTTCGCATCAATTCGGAAAACAGCCATCACCGTTATGACGTTATCCTTCTGATAAACGGCGTTCCCGCTGTTCAGATCGAATTGAAGGGATTGTCGATAAGCCCGCGACGGGCGATGGAACAAATCGTCGACTACAAGGACGATCCCGGGAACGGCTATAGTCGAACCCTGCTTTGTTTTCTGCAGGTGTTTATCGTCAGCAACCGAAACGATACGTGGTATTTCGCCAATAACAACGCTCGCCATTTCAGCTTCAATGCAGACGAGAGATTCCTTCCGCTTTATCAGTTTGCTGCGGAAGACAATTCCAAGATTACCCACCTAGATCAGTTCGCGGACCGCTTTTTGGCCAAGTGCACGCTTGGTCAGACCATTAGTCGTTACATGGTCTTGGTGGCGAGCGAACAGAAGCTACTGATGATGAGACCTTACCAGGTCTATGCGGTCAAGGCGATTGTCGACTGCATTACTCAGAACAGCGGAAACGGCTATATCTGGCATACGACCGGAAGCGGAAAGACCCTGACGTCGTTCAAGGCGTCGACGCTTCTGAAGGACAATCCAGACATCGAAAAATGCTTGTTCGTCGTCGACCGGAAGGACCTGGATCGCCAAACCCGGGAGGAATTCAATCGCTTCCAGGAAGGATGCGTCGAAGAGAACACCAACACCGAAACGCTGGTGCGTAGGCTCTTATCGGATGACATCGCCGACAAGGTCATTGTGACGACGATCCAGAAGCTGGGCTTAGCTTTGGACGGCACCAACAAAAACAACTACAAGGAACGGCTTGCCCCGCTCAGCGACAAGCGCGTCGTCTTTATCTTCGATGAGTGCCACAGGTCCCAGTTCGGCGAGAACCACAGGGCGATCAAGGAATTCTTCCCCAAGGCTCAGCTGTTCGGATTTACCGGGACACCCATCTTCGAAGACAACGCTTCTTACCAGCAGATCGAGGGCGAGCGTGCATCCTATGTGACTACCGAAGACATCTTCCAGCAGGAGCTTCACGCCTACACAATCACCCACGCCATCGAAGACCGAAACGTCCTGCGCTTTCATGTCGACTACTTCCGTCCAGACGGGACCGGCGCGAAGTCGGCGGGCGACACTGTTCAAAAACGCAAAGTGGTCGAAACCATCCTCGACAAACATGAAGCTGTTACCGCCAACCGGCGCTTCAACGCGGTTCTGGCGACGGCCTCGATCAATG
>CAYODE010000313.1:0-3427 GCA_964402685.1 uncultured Aestuariivita sp.
TGGATCCGCGCGTCGATCCAGGAATACATCCTGCGGTCGTGGAGCCTCGTGAAACTGGGCACGACGTCGGCCCAAAAAAAGCTCTTTTTCAACCGTCGTAAGGCCAAGGCCAAAATCGGTGCCTTGGAAGATGGTGACATGCGTCCCGAAAACGTCAAACAGATCGCGACCGATCTGGGCGTGACCGAGGACGAGGTGATCTCGATGAACCGGCGCTTGTCGGGCGGAGATGCGTCCCTGAATGCCACCGTCGGCTCTGAGGGCGAAGGCACAATGCAATGGCAGGACTGGTTGGAAGACGAAGATGCCGACCAGGCAGCAGATTATGAGGCGAAAGACGAATTGACCGCGCGCCGTGAGCTGCTTGTCGACGCGTTCGACGTTTTGAACGATCGGGAAAAGGATATCCTGACCCAGCGCCGGTTGTCCGACAAAGTGGTCACGCTGGAAGAGCTTTCCAGCCAGTATGACGTGAGCCGTGAACGCATTCGTCAGATTGAAGTCCGCGCCTTTGAAAAACTGCAAAAGCGCATGCGCGATCTGGCTAAAGAGAAGGGCATGTTAACCTCTGCGTGATCCCTCGCACGCACAATCATGCTAAAGAACGGTCCTGTGCGCTGCTGCACTGGACCGTTTATTTTTAACGTGAGCGGGCAGGTGTTTGGTGCAAAGCCGTGATAGGCGATATCGTGTCTGCGTGAGAACGGAGGTGCCAATGGCAGGCGGTTGGGCGCGTGATGGCGCGGTAAATGAACAGATCGAGGCTTCGATCTCAGATGAGCTTGCCCGGCTGAAGGCAAGGCAAGCTCCAGTTGGTGAAAGCATGACGCACTGCGCCGAATGCGAAGAGCCGATCCCCGAGGCGCGCAGACAGGCAATACCGGGTGTAAAACTCTGTATCGATTGCCAACAAGAGCGCGACACCACATTTCAAGTACGCGGCGGTATCAACCGAAGGGGCTCGAAAGACAGTCAGCTTAAATGAACCGTTAAGCAAAAGGTTGCCAATTGGTCTTTGTTTCGACACAGCGATGTCCGCATTTGGCGTATGCTTTTAGGTTGGCGCAGCAAACTTTCATCGTGGGCAGGATCGGTTGATGGCAGATCCATTCTTTTCCGAAATCAGGTATCTTGGTAACCGAAACGTCGATTTTATCGAGGTCACGGTCGATGCCGGTACAGATGTGTCTGACTTGGTGGTGACAGTCTATTTGTCCAATGGGAATGTACGTAGTTCGAACTCTTTAGCCGGGCTGACCAGTACGACTGTTGCCGGGAAGGACATTTATGTCGTCCAAGTCGGTTCACCGTCTTCATTTAGTGGCGTCGCCTCTTCGAACGGCGTAGCGTTATCGGACAGCTCTCAAGTCTATTCGTTTGTGTCGTTCACCAATACAGCGGCGGCCGTTACTGCGGCAGAGGGACCAGCTTCGGGTCTTACTTCGACAGAGATCGGGCAGGCCGGGTCCGGATCATCGCTGGAGTCGACAGATGACGGCGCAAGCTACCAGGTGCAGTCGTCACCGACGCCAGGCATCGTTCCTTGCCTTGCCAGAGGAACCCGCGTCCGAACCAAGGATGGATGGGTGCCAGTGGAACACTTGCAAGCTGGGCAGGTGCTTTTGACGTTGGACGGAACGTTCAGGCCCTTGGCCGACGTCTTGTGCAAGCACATCACAGCACGCGACCTACGGCGTAACCCAAAGCTGCGCCCAGTACGCATTACGGCCGGTGCTTTAGGTCACGGACTGCCTCGGCGTGATTTGTTGGTCTCTCGCCAGCATCGGATGTTGGTCTCTTCGCGGATCGTGAAACGTATGTTTGACACGTCTAACGCACTCGTCGCCGCGATCCGTTTGACCGAGTTCAATGGCGTGTTCGTTGATGAATCAGTCGAGCAAGTGGACTACTATCACCTGCTCTTCGACGCGCATGAGGTAATTTTTGCCGAAGGGGCGCCCACGGAAAGCCTTTTATTGGATCCGACCGTACCTGATGCGCTGTCTGGTGAGGCGAGAGCAGAGATCCTAAGCCTTGTGTCGCAGGACCGACGGCCAAGCCAGGTCACGCCACGGCAGCATCTGATCCCAACGACAAAACGGCAATCGAAGCTGGTCTCGCGGCACGTCGACAACGCGTGTCATTTGACCCGACCCAGCATTGCGAAACTCTCTCGTGGGATGACTTAGCTCAGGGCATCCAGATACTTGCGCACAGCGGTCTGGACATGCCGGAACCTGTCGCCACCAAGGTGTTTGCCTCCATACCATCTGGTTACGATGATCAAGTGATCACGAACGCCTTCGCGCTCCAACATCCGAAGGATGACGTTGGCTGCTCCGGTTTCTCCATCATCGGACTTCAAAGCACCTGCTTCGATCAGCACACCCCATGTATTGTGTGTGGCTTTGGCGAATTTCTTTCTTTTTTTCAGTGTTTTGAGGAGTTCTTTTACATCTGCTTCGGACGTGCATGGTGCGCCGGAAACAGCATACTTAGAACCGCGATCACTGATGATGTTATCCAGGATGAGCATTGCGTCACGTTATTTGGTCAAAGCCATGCGCATGACGTGCTGTGGGCCGGCTTCTCCTTTGAGCCAGGTTTGACCCGTGTCGACAAAGCCGCCTTTAAGATAGCAGGCAATTGCAGCGGGATTAATTTTGTTCACTGTGAGCATCACCGCTGACGCGCCGGGATACATCTCACGCAAATAGGCTGGAAGAGCACGAACCGCCGATGTCGCAATACCCTGGCCTTGCGCCTTTAGGTCGATGAGAAAAGCGCGCAGCCCCAAATCATGAGGTTCGGCCAAGGTGACTGTCTGGCGATAGTGACGGTCGATCTTGAAAAAGCCAACGGCTTGACCGTCATGAAAAATGGCATGGAAATCAACGCCGTCTTCGTCGGCTTCAAAAGCTTCAGTTACGCTGCCAGAGAATTTCAGCTGCTCTGGCGCGACGCCGATTTCAGCCACGATGCCAAAGTCACCGCGACCAAGTGGGCGGAGCGTGATTCTATCGTTCACGCCTCCATCGCTTCGAGCTCATCAATAAAGCCGGAAAT
The DNA here is from genome assembly GCA_964402685.1 of uncultured Aestuariivita sp. GTDB lineage: Bacteria > Pseudomonadota > Alphaproteobacteria > Rhodobacterales > Rhodobacteraceae > Aestuariivita. The sequence continues at coordinate 3,067 of CAYODE010000313.1, forward strand.
CATACTCAATCCCTTGTCCCAAAATGCAGGATCGGAGGCATCCAGACCAAACGGGGCCAATAGCTCTTTATGATGCTTTGACCCGCCGGCTTTCAGCATCTCAAAATACTTCTCTTCGAACCCGTCATCCCCGTCCGCATAGACCGAATAAAGCGCGTTCACGAGACCATCGCCAAAGGCGTAGGCGTAGACATAGAAGGGCGAGTGTACAAAGTGCGGAATGTAGGCCCAGAACGTCTCATAGCCGTCCATGAACTCGAACGCGGGACCCAGACTTTCACCCTGCACACTCATCCAGATGGCGTTGATATCGTCGGGTGTCAGTTCCCCGTCACGACGCGCCTCGTGCAGTTTGCATTCG
>CAYODE010000314.1:0-3388 GCA_964402685.1 uncultured Aestuariivita sp.
GGCGCAGTTTTGCGATGTGGCTGGCGCGCGCGACCAAGGGACCGGTGATCTGGATTGCACCATCCTGGCAACCGGATCAACTGCATGCCGATGGCATACGCGACTTCACAGACCCGGGACGGTTTCTGTTCATCCACCCCAAACGCCCTGAGGACATTCTTTGGTCCATGGAAGAGGTGTTGCGTTCTGGCGCAGTGTCGCTGGTAGTCGGGGATCTGCCTGGCTTGCCCAGCTTGACCGCCGTACGCCGTATGCATCTGGCGGCCGAAACCGGAGGCGCAGAAGGCGCTCATACCCCAATTGGCCTCATCCTGACACCTGGTGAAGGCGGCGCACAGGGAATCGAGACGCGCTGGCATATGACCCCCCGGCACCAAGCCGCTTTGCGACGTTGGGATCTCTCACGTCTCCGCGCCCGCACACGCCCCCCCAAATCCTGGACCATCGCCCAGGACAAACCGGGGATTGGTCCCTACCCGCTTAAGGCAGAGATGCTTCACGAAATCGTTTGATGACGAATGACAAAGCTGCTCCAACTAGCCGCATATGCCGACCCGACGCACTCTCCTGGCCGCCCTAGCCGCTTTGACCTCGCCCGTGACATTGGCTCTGCCCGCCTTCGCACGGCCCATGCGGTATGCTCTTGCCCCTGACGCCGCCCGCGTGGGGTTCATCTATGTCGTCAGCGGTGGTGAGCAAACTGGGCAAATGCCCATCACACGCGCCGATGTCATCATCGATCCGGTTGATATGTCAGCCAGCACTGTCGACGTCGTTCTTAACCCAGCCGGAGTGCGCACCGGGTTCTTCTTTGCGACCGAAGCATTGAAGAGCCAATCCATGCTGGACACCAATCAATTCCCGGATATCCGCTTCACATCAACCGAGGTTCAACTGTCGCCATCAGGGCGCCTTTCGGACGGAGCGACCCTGATCGGTGATTTAACCGTGCGAGACGTCACTCGGACTGTGACACTCGAAGCTGCCCTGTTCCGCCCACGCGGGACTGCGCCGGATGATCTAAGTGTTCTCACCATCATGCTGAAAGGCGCGATCAGCCGCTCGGCCTTTGGTGCCTCGGGATATGGGGATCTTGTGGACGACACGGTCAGGCTGGATATCGAGGCCACCATCCGCGCAATGGGCTGAAGCCCTTATCTCATTTCGTCAAAGACCAAAAAACGACGCGCCTTGGTCGAATAATCACAAGCGGGCTCACAACTGCCTGCGATGGTGGCCACACGATGCGTATGCTGATTTCCTTCGCCGCGCTGTTTTTGTCGGTGGCGCTTTTGCAATTGTCCTCGGGCGGTGTGGGTCCCCTGGATGCGCTGTCCGGCATTGCGCTTGAATTCACAACACAGGAAATCGGTCTTTTGGGGTCGGCCCATTTCGTCGGCTTCTTTGTCGGTTGCTGGTGGGCGCCCCGCTTGATGGGTGCGGTTGGACACTCCCGTGCCTTCGCAGCCTTCACAGCTGCCGGCGCCATAGGTCTTTTGGCCCATATGCTGGTCATTGACGCCTATGCCTGGGCCATAATGCGTGTGGCATCAGGCATGTGCGTCGCCGGATGTTACACCGTCATCGAAAGCTGGCTTCAGGCCAAAGTCACCAATGAGACGAGGGGGCGCACCATGGGCGTCTACCGCATTGTAGACATGACAGGATCACTGGCCGCTCAGATGGTCATCAGCGTGCTCGAGCCCGCGTCTTACGTCTCGTACAACATTCTGGCGATCCTCTGTTGCGCTGCTCTGTTGCCCCTGACACTGACCCGCGTACCACAACCCGAAACACCGGACGCGCCTCGACTGCACCCGATGTTGGCCTTCACCCGCTCCCCTCTGGCCGTTGCTGGCGTGGTGGTTGCGGCTCTATCCGGCGCTTCGTTCCGGATGGTTGGGCCGCTGTATGGTCAGGAAGTTGGCCTTTCCATCGATCAGATCGCGTGGTTTCTCGCGGCCTTCGTTCTGGGCGGCGCTATTGCCCAATATCCGGTGGGATGGCTGGCCGACAAGTATGACCGGCGTTGGATCTTGATCTGGCTGTCTGTCGCCGCTGTGCTGAGCTGCGGGGTGACAATCGCGGCACAAGGGTTAGGTACCCTCGGTGTTATGCTGACTGCCGGGTTGTTCGGCTTTACCAGCTTCCCCATCTATTCGGTCGCGGCGGCCCACGCCCACGATTTTGCCGAAAGTCATGAGCGGGTCGAGTTATCCGCCGCCCTTATGTTCTGGTTTGCATCCGGCGCAATTGCTGCGCCCTACGTGGCATCCGTCCTGATTCAGGCTTACGGCCCGCCCGCGCTGTTTGTGATGATCGCTTTGGGACACCTTCTCTTGGTTGTTTTCGGCCTGATCAGAATGCGCGCGCGCGCAACACCCGCTCAACGCACCGGCTTTGTCTATGCGCCGCGCACAAGCTTTACGATTGGGCGTCTGCTGGGGCGGGAACGCGAAGCATCAAAACGCCGACCTGACGCGTGAGCCATCTGGTCAGCGCGCAAGCGATGGGGTAAAGCGGCCAAACCACATACAAAGACCTATCAAGGCCGCGCCATGACCCGCCATCTGATCACATCGGCGATCCCTTACATCAACGGGATCAAGCATCTGGGAAACCTGATCGGCAGCCAGCTGCCCGCAGACCTGTTTGCCCGGTACCAGCGCGCACGCGGTCATGAGGTGCTGTTTCTGTGCGCAACCGATGAACACGGCACCCCGGCGGAACTTGCCGCGGCCAAAGCTGGAAAACCCGTCGATGAGTATTGTCGTGAGATGCATGAAATCCAATCGAAGATCGCCCAAGGCTTTGGACTCAGCTTTGATCATTTCGGTCGGTCCTCGTCGCCGCAGAACCATCGGCTCACCCAGCATTTCGCTGGACGCTTGGCAGATGCTGATCTGATTACCGAGGTCAGCGAGAAACAGGTGTATTCAAACACGGATGGCCGTTTCCTGCCCGACCGATATATCGAAGGCACCTGCCCGAACTGCGGATATGACAAGGCGCGCGGGGATCAATGCGAAAATTGTACAAAACAGCTTGACCCTACGGACCTGATCAACCCCCGCAGCGCGATTTCCGGATCAACCGATCTGGAAGTGCGCGAGACCAAACACCTGTTCCTGCGTCAATCGCAGATGCGTGACAGGCTGGATGACTGGATTAACTCAAAAACGGACTGGCCCGTCCTGACCACATCTATTGCCAAGAAGTGGTTGCATGACGGTGACGGGCTGCAAGATCGCGGCATCACACGCGATTTGGATTGGGGCATTCCGGTCAAACGCGGAGACGCAGACTGGCCAGGTATGGAAGGCAAGGTTTTATATGTCTGGTTCGATGCACCGATTTAGTACATAGCCTGCGCTGTTGAATGGCCAGA
>CAYODE010000315.1:0-3361 GCA_964402685.1 uncultured Aestuariivita sp.
AAGCCCGGCATCGGCGATTGGTTGATGCTGCTGATCTACGGGCGCATGCACCGGCAGGGTGTCGAAGCTGAACGGGAGTTGCCCAGCGCCGTGCCCGGCATCGTTGACCTGCAATTGAAAGAGCTTGAATACCAAGGGTTCGTTCCCGCGACCCTTGCCAGCTATCGCGGCATCATTTCGGAAGACTTGCGCCCGGATCACCTGAAGATCGCAGACAAAAATCTGCCCCTGCTGACTGTTTTGGGCGAGACGGATCCACTCATCCCACCTGCCGCTGGTCCAATCCTGAAAGATATGAACCCAAATGCGCAGGTTGAGGTTATCGCCGGTGCAGGCCACGGTGTGCCCTATACCCACGCTGAAGCCGTTGCCGGACACCTACAGGACTTTCTGCGCCCCCGTGCCACTTGAACGCAGGAAATTTGGTCAGCGCCTTTTCAATCGGGCATTACACCGCTAGGGCTGCATTATGACAGCAGTCACCGACCTTTACGCCAAACGTATTGCTGATGGCACGCTCAGACCCGACCCCGCGCAAGAGGCCGTCCTACCGGAATTCGCGCGCATTCAGGACGGTCTGGCACAGCCCGTCAAAAAGGGTTTCTTCCGCCGTGCAGCGGAACCAACAAAAGGCCTGTATCTTTGGGGTGGCGTTGGGCGCGGCAAGTCGATGCTGATGGATCTGTTCGTGGACAGCCTTGAAGACGTCCCAGCCCGGCGCGTGCATTTTCATGCCTTCATGCAAGAAATTCACGCCGCAATGCACGAGGCGCGCAAACGTGGTGTCGATGACGCAATCGCACCGGTCGCGGCGGACGTGGCCAAGTCCGTTCGTCTGCTGGCCTTTGACGAGATGCAGATCACCGACATTACCGATGCCATGATTGTGGGACGATTGTTCGAAGCCCTGTTCGCTGCCGGCGTGACTGTTGTAACCACTTCGAACCGGATACCCGATGATCTTTACAAGGATGGCTTGAACCGCCAAATCTTCCTGCCGTTCATTGACCTGATCAAAGATAAGATGGAGGTCTGGGAACTCGTTAGCCCCACCGATTATCGTCAGAATCGGCTGGAAGGCAGTCCGGTTTACTTCACACCAACGGGTCCCGAAGCCCGCGCCGCCATAGCGGCCGTTTGGGAAGACCTCTCAGGCGGCCCATCTTCGGAACTGGTGCTGCCGGTCAAAGGGCGGGCTGTTGTCTTGCCAGCGTTTCGCAACGGCGTGGCGCGGGCCACGTTTTACGACTTGTGCGGCAAACCGCTGGGGCCGGCCGATTACCTGGCGATTGCTCAAGCGGTCAAAGTTCTGGTGGTCGAAGAGATCCCGAGGCTGTCGCGTAGCAACTTCAATGAAGCCAAACGTTTCGTCACGCTGATCGATGCCTTGTATGAAGCGAAAGTGCGATTGATCTGCTCTGCAGCTGCGGAGCCCGAGATGCTCTATGTCGAAGGCGAAGGAACATTCGAATTCGAACGAACGGCTAGCCGATTGCGAGAGATGCAAGCGGAAGACTGGGGGCAGTAGGGGTAAGCTGTACCAGCAGCTGGCTTCAGCCGTTTTCACGTAGGACTGATCCAGCCAAATAAAGCGATCCACAAATCAAGATGCGCGCGTGCGGATCCGCCGCGACGATAGTCTTAACCGCGCTCAATACGCTGTCCGCCACGGTAGTCTCTAAACCAAGGTTCGAAGCAATCTGCGCCGTCTCCTCCCCAGAGAGTGTGTTTGCTTCGCCTGGAATGGACACGCCGGTCAGACTGTTCGCCACGCCGGCAAGCGGGGCGAGGTATCCTGTGACATCCTTGGTGTTCAGCATACCAACTACCAGATGTGTCGGGCGCGGGGGCAAAGAGTCCAAAAGGTTTGCCAATGCCTGACCCGCTGCCGGGTTGTGGCCCCCATCCAGCCAGAGCTCTGTATTTGGTGCGGCTTCGATCAAAGGCCCGGTTTTCAAACGCTGCATCCGTGCGGGCCATTCCGCGTTGGTGACGGCGGCGTCATAGGCCGTCTCGCCTGTCTGCAAGAGTCGCAGCGCCGCTAATGCTGTGCCCGCATTCTGGATCTGATGCGCTCCTCGCAGATTGGGCATTGGCACATCCAACAACCCAGTCTCGTCTTGAAACACAAGCCGTCCGCGTTCTTCCCAGACATGCCAATGCTGACCATATGCCAATATCGGAGCACCCAGCGCACCAGCGCGATCTTCGATCACCTCTAAACCCTCATCCGCTTGGGGCGCGACGATGCAAGGCACACCACGTTTGATGATCCCTGCTTTTTCTCCCGCTATCTTAGCAAGCGTGTTTCCCAAAAACGCCTCATGATCCATAGAAACGGGTGTGATGGCAGTTAGTAATGGCTTGTCGATGACATTGGTCGCGTCCAATCGGCCGCCCAGGCCCACCTCAAGTAGGGTGTAGTCCGCAGGAACGCGAGAAAAGGCTAGAATGCCTGCAACAGTCGTTATTTCGAAATAGGTGATCGGTTCCCCGCCGTTAGCCTCGTAACACTCATCCAAAACGGAAATCAGCGCAGGTTCCGAAATCAGATCCCCGGAGAGCCGAATGCGTTCATGAAACCGTGCCAAATGTGGGGACGTGTAAGCGTGACACGTATGCCCTGCCCCCTCCAACCCCGCGCGGATCATCGCCAAAGTGGACCCTTTGCCATTCGTTCCGGCGATGTGGATCACAGGCGGCAGTTTTTCTTGCGGGTTTCCCAGCGCATCCAGCAGCCGCCAGACACGATCAAGCGTAAGATCGATGATCTTTGGGTGCAGCGCCATCATTCGTTCGAGGATGGCGTCCGATGTGGGCACGGTCATTCCTTGTCCGGCGCCTCAGCATCCGCCGCTGGCACTTGCGGCGCAGCCTCTTCTGGCTCGGGCTTGGGCAAATCACCCTTCACTGCAGGCGGCAGGCCAAGCAACATCCGTGTGATGGAGATTAATTCATCCCGCATCTGCGTGCGGGGGGTCACGCGGTCCAACATGCCATGATCCAACAGATACTCGGCCCGCTGGAACCCCTCGGGCAGTTTCTCCCGTATGGTTTGTTCGATTACACGTGGACCCGCAAAACAGATCAGCGCATTCGGTTCGGCGATTTGCACGTCGCCCAACATCGCATACGACGCGGTGACGCCGCCCGTTGTGGGATGGGTCAACACCACGATGTACGGCAGACCCGCTTCCTTTAGCATTTGCACGGCGACCGTTGTACGCGGCATCTGCATCAGGCTCAGAATACCTTCCTGCATGCGCGCGCCACCAGCAGCCGAAAACAGGATCAATGGGCGCTTCAAGCGCACCGCTTCTTCCGCCGCGGCGATGATCGCGTTGCCGACATACATGCCCAT
>CAYODE010000316.1:0-3332 GCA_964402685.1 uncultured Aestuariivita sp.
TCGGTCACACCTTTAACACCTTGATAAAGGACATCGTCCGCCATCGAGAAGGCTTCGGTGAAGGTGGTTTTTTCGTTGGCAAGACGGAACAGATTCTGGTTCGGAATAATGATCAGCGTATCGACCACTTTCTGCAGCGCTTCGACGCCATCCTCGGCCTGGCGCATCCGCTTGGCGCCTTCGAACTGGAAGGGTTTGGTCACAACGCCCACAGTCAGAACGCCAAGCTCCCGCGCGGCTTGTGCGATGATAGGTGCCGCGCCGGTACCTGTACCACCGCCCATCCCTGCGGTGATGAAACACATGTGGCTGCCTGCCAGGTGATCCACGATCTGCTCGATGCTTTCTTCCGCGGCTGCAGCACCTACAGTGGCACGCGCTCCGGCCCCCAGCCCCTCGGTGACTTTGAGCCCCATCTGGATCTTGGCTTGGGACAACGATTGCTGAAGTGCCTGCGCATCCGTGTTGGCCGTCACGAAGTCCACGCCATCCAGCGCTTTTTCGATCATGTTATTGACCGCGTTCCCACCGGCGCCACCCACGCCGAACACGGTTATCCTTGGTTTGAGCTCTTCCTGACCGGGCATTGAGAGATTCAATGTCATGTGACCTTCCGCCTGTTCTGCTGCCCGCACGATGGCGGGGTTTTTCTTGCCTATCCTTCCCAACCCTACTGAGGCCGTTCGGCAACGTCACGTAAAAAACACGTTAAAACCGCAAAATCTGGACAAAACGACGCGCGAAACCCCGGCATCTGCGCATATGGGCAAAATCTTGCCTGAATAATCCAAGGATAGAGCATATATAGACGCGCAAAACCCGTACCTGCGACGACAATCGCAAGAATCGAGAGAATCGGTTTGTTTAAGTGGGAAGACTGCTCGGCCCGCCCTGGAGGATCGTTGTCCTGTGGATAACTCTAGCAGATTCGCAAGGTTTCCGTCACCCGAAAATGGTGCACGGACTTAATCACCGGCGGACACACGCAATGAAATCGATACACCGTAGGTGATACCGCAGAAAAGCCAGATGATTTCGGAGATATCGTCAGGCAGTTTTTGCGTTTAAGGCCGGGTGCGACTGATTTGTCGGAAGGGCGTCACAGAGCTGATCTGTTTCTCGTGCATTAGAAGCGTGAAAGACGTAACCCCTTTTCGAAACACTAATTGAGGTTATCTTTCAGCTTACAAACAATCATAGGTGGTGGATCCTTCATGCCCAAAACACTTCTGTTGACCGGAGCGAGCAGAGGGATTGGCCACGCAACGGTCAAAAAATTTTCGCACGAAGGATGGCGTGTTTTAACCTGCTCCCGTCACGCGTTTGATCCGAGCTGCCCATGGCCAGGCGGAGAGGAAAATCATATCCAAATTGATCTGGCTGATCCGGCAGACATTATAAATGCGGTCAAGGCGATCCGAGCGCGTTTAGATGGCACCCTGCACGGCTTGGTCAACAATGCAGGCATTTCACCAAAAGATCCGAACGGCGGGCGGCTGAATACGTTCGACACGGATTTGTCTGATTGGGGTAAGGTCTTCCACGTGAACTTCTTTGCGCCAGTCGTGTTATCGCGCGGCCTTAAAGACGAGCTTGTGGCGGCAAAAGGGTCGATCGTGAATGTGACATCTATTGCCGGGGCACGTGTTCACCCGTTTGCCGGCGCGGCTTATGCAACTTCAAAGGCCGCACTTGCGGCGCTGACAAGAGAGATGGCGCATGACTTTGGCCCCATGGGCGTGCGAGTCAACGCAATTGCGCCGGGTGAAATCGAAACGTCTATCCTATCTCCGGGCACGGAAAGGATAGTGGAAGAGCTTCCAATGAAGCGACTGGGCAGTACGGATGAAGTCGCAGACGTCATCCATTTTCTGTGCTCAGACGCTTCGTCCTATGTGAACGGAACAGAAATCGAGATTAACGGCGGGCAGCACGTGTAAAACTGGCTTGCGCATCGCCAGAAAAAACATACCCGCTTGCGAAATCGGGTTGCACTGCTGTGTTTATAATTCAGGCAGTGCTGACACTTTGCAATCCCAAGGTTTCGGAAGCGACATGAACGTTGGAGGGCGACCTCAGGCGCGCAAAGGAACCGTAACGGTAACCATCTCAATCAACCCTTACAAATTGATGGATAGCGGATCGGCAAAGTGTGGTCCGACATATCATCGCGATACCAAGAACGTTCATGTATAGCCCCGCGCCATCCCACGACCGCGAATAATGGGTGCGAGTGCGTCCGGATCGCATGGCTAACCCCGGAACAATGCCACGCGACATCGCCAGACGCGACAGGCCTAAATGGTTCATTTGCGCCGATTTGAAACTCCGCGTCTCCCGTTAGAACCAGATAGAATTCCTCCGCCGGGTGGGCATGAGCGGGGTAGAGCGTGTTTGGCCCCAAGATAAAAAGCCCAAGGATGAATTCATGACAACGCAGCGTCCCGGCCGGACCGATGCCTTCTCCATTGGCAAAATTCGGCAGAAAGGGACGAGACCAGAGGTCCGGCGCATAGAACTCAGTCCAATTCACATGACCGACAGCAGAGCGCGCTGCCGAGAAAATGGCCGCACAGTCTTCTGTGCAACTGGCTGCTAGTACAGTCGGGCCATAGCGCAGACCTCGAACTGCATTGTCCAACGGCGGCGTGTTGCTTTCCGGCAGTTCCTGGAGGCTTTTGAGATCGTCAACGAACCGTTCACGTATGCCAGCTGCAGAATCTTCGACAGAAATCAGTGACAGATATGCTGCGGTTCTGTGAGCCATTTCGATCAGAGGATGCGGCTGCAACTTGCTACTTTGTTGCTTCGGCTCACAGGTGATCACGAAGCCAATCCTTGTAGTCTGAAACAGCCGTTTCCTCTCGCTTGAAATAAGACCATCGTCCAATGCGCCTAACCGAAACAAACCCAGCGCGTTGGAGCACCTCAAGATGGCGGCTTACTGTCGGCTGAGCCATACCAAGTTTTTCCGTGAAAAGGGTCACGCAAACTCCGATTTCACGAGGATCGCCGGATGATTGATGAGCGAAGTGATACCATGGATCCGACAACCACTTGAGTATGGCGAGACGATGCTCGTTCGCCAGCGCCTTCGATTGTTCGGTACGGTCATTCATAACCAGTTACTAATCGTATAAATGCTATTAGTCAATGAGTGCAGCCGTGAAGGAAACTGGCAGGGCGTATTTGTTTCTGCAGCCGTCTATCCGCACTTCGGCAAACAGCAGATCCATGATTTACAGAGCCAATCCGAGACGATCTGCTCTGAAGTGAAGACTGAATCCAAAACCAAACGCAGCGAGTCAGCTGGAAAAGGTACCTAGCCTTAC
>CAYODE010000317.1:0-3310 GCA_964402685.1 uncultured Aestuariivita sp.
TGTTGGCGTACATTTCAACGTCCGCATAGAACTTCTGGAAGGTGTCAGGCGAACCTGGGTCACCGCCAAAGAAGACTGACGCGTTGATGTTGCGCAGCTCGGCTTCGATGCCGATCTCAGCCCACCAGCCTTTGATCAGCGCTTGGAAGTCCTGACGCACGGCGTTGGTCGATGTCTGGTACAGAACCTTCATCGGCACGCCGTTTGCTTCGCGGATGCCGTCACCGTCTGTGTCCATGTAACCCGCTTCGTCCAGCATCGCGTTGGCGCCAGCGATGTCTTGCACATCACAGGTGAAGGTGTCCGAATTCACCGCGGCAGGCGCGGGGATCCAGTTGCAGGTGACTTTACCCGCTTGGCCATAGCCAATTTCCACCAGCAATGGGCGGTCAATCGCCATCGACATGGCTTTGTACACCGCTGGGTCACCCAGGAACGGGTGCGGACGAACCACCGAACGCTCGTCCGGGCCAAGGGCCGGATCGGGGTTGGTGTTGTTCAGCATGATGCGTTCCACCAGCGGACCGAAGCCCGCAACCGGTGTGCCTTTGCCGCCCGCTTGCATCTGAGCGATCACATCGGGTGCCAGCTGCAAGTTCCAAGCATAATCGAACTCGCCTGTTTCCATAACGGCGCGGCCCGCCGCCGTTGCGTCACCACCGCCTTTGAAGGTCAGCGTTGCAAACGCAGGCTTCGCTGGATCGCGATAGTTGTCGTTGGCTTCCATCGTGATCACATCGTTGGGCTTGAACTCAACGACTTTGAAGGGGCCGGTTCCGATTGGGTTGAAGTTCTCCTCGGTGCACTCAGGCGCGCGAGCACCCATGCAGTCAGCGAACTGAGCGGCCTGAATGATGGGGCTTTCACCGCCGACGAAGGGGCCGTATGGGAACGGTGTGGGCTTGTCGAAATTCACGATGACGGTCAGATCGTCAGGTGTTTCTACGCTTTCCACGCCGTCGAATTTAGTCAGCTGCGCGCAACCGCCATCGGGGTCGGTGCAGTATTCGTAGGTGAATTTCACATCCGCTGAGGTGAACGGTGTGCCATCGGACCAAACGATACCTGGTGTGATCTTCCAAGTGATCGACGTGAGATCTTCAGAAACGCCGCCATTGGCAGTTGTGGGCACTTCGTCCACAAGCCACGGTACCAGCTCACCGTCTTGGTTGTAACGCGCCAGCGGCTCGATCACGAGCGAGGCAGATTCGACGTCCTTCGTACCGCCCGACAGGAACGGGTTCAGGATCGAGGGGGCTTGCCAATAGATAATGCTCACATTGCCGTCCGACCCACGTTCGGCGAACGCAGCCGGGGCAAGAGCGGTCGAGGCAATCGCACCCATCAAAAGGGTTTTAAGGTTCATTATTCACTCCTTGTTGGACCCAAAGGTCACGTTTTTCGCCCAGGCTGATCCCGGACCTTCTTGTGCCGTCATGAGTCAAGCACCTGAGATGTCACAAGAAATTGACAGCGATGTCCGATGTGACCCCAAGCATCCATGACGGATACCTGAGCATCGAAGCAGAGTTTTAGAAAAATGCAAGCCTTGCCGTAGGGAAATCGGTGCCTTTGGTTTGACACTGCCTACGACGTGGTCTTAGCGTTCCTTGAAAGCTCACGAAAGGAACGCGCGTGCTGGATCAGCCAATTGCCCAAATCAAAGGGCTTCGGGTCGAATTTCAAACCAAAGATGGCCCTGTGGTCGGTGTTGAAGATGTCTCGTTCGAGATCAATCCCGGTGAAACCGTCTGCGTTGTTGGCGAGTCCGGCTCTGGTAAATCGGTGTCATCCCTGTCGCTCATGCGTCTTGTGGAGTTCGGCGGCGGTGATATCGCAGGCGGGCAACTGATTTTTGATCGTCGGGATGGGTCTGAGTTCGATCTTGCGAACGCGCCGCAGGACTTGATGCGGGATATTCGCGGCAACGATATCGGCATGATCTTCCAAGAGCCGATGACAGCGTTGAACCCTGTCTTTACTGTCGGGCGGCAAATGACCGAAGGCCTGCGGTTACATAAAGGAATGACCCAGGCGCAGGCAGATGCGCGGGCGCTGGAGCTGTTGAAACAGGTGCGTATCCCGGAGCCAGAGCGCAGACTTCAGCAATATCCGCACGAGCTGTCTGGTGGGATGCGTCAGCGGATCGTGATCGCGATGGCGCTGGCATGCGAACCGCGGCTGCTGATCGCGGACGAACCTACAACCGCTTTGGACGTGACCATTCAGGCAGAGATCCTAGCGCTCATGGATCGGCTCAAGAAGGAAACAGGCACGGCGGTAATGTTCATCACACATGACATGGCCGTTGTGGCACAAATGGCCGACCGAGTAGTGGTGATGTTCCGCGGGAACAAGGTTGAAGAAGGGACAGTCGAAGAGATCTTCGAAAACCCCCAACACGATTACACAAAAGCGTTGTTGGCCGCGGTGCCAAAGCTGGGAGAAATGCGGGGCAAAGCCGCGCCCGAGCCCATGAAGTTGCTTGGTGTCGAGGGACAAAAAATCGAACCGATCCCTGGCACGGACAAGGTTCTGTTGAAGGTTGACAACCTGACGACCCGCTTTCCGGTTAAGGGCGGTTTCTTTCGCCGGACGGTGGCCAATGTCCACGCGGTTGAGGATGTGTCGTTCAAGCTGAACAAAGGGCAGACACTTAGCCTTGTGGGTGAGTCGGGCTGCGGTAAGTCTTCTGCCGGGCGCTCGATTCTGCGATTGGTCGAACCTCAATCCGGCCGTATCGATCTGGATGGCACCGATGTGATGAAGCTTGGTTCGGACGGTCTCAGACGGGCGCGCCAGGACATGCAAATGATTTTCCAGGATCCGTTTGCATCTTTGAATCCGCAGATGCAGTTGATGGACCAGGTGTCCGAGCCAATGCGGAACTACAATATCGCAAGCGGATCGGAACTGCAGGATCGCGTTGCAAGTCTGTTTGACCGGGTGCACCTCCCACGCAGCTTCATGCGCCGCTATCCGCATGAGATGTCCGGTGGTCAGAGGCAAAGGATCGCGATTGCGCGTGCGTTGGCCCTGAACCCCAAGCTGATCATCGCCGATGAAGCGGTATCGGCGTTGGACGTCTCCGTTCAGGCTCAGGTGCTGAACCTGATGATGGAGCTACAAGCGGAGCTTGAGCTTAGTTATCTCTTTATCAGCCACGACATGGCGGTGGTTGAACGCGTCAGCCACAACGTTGGCGTGATGTACCTTGGGCGGATCGTTGAGCTCGGCTCCCGCACGCGGGTGTTTGAAAACCCGCAGCACCCTTACACACAGGCGCTGATGAAGGCGGTGCCGATTGCCG
>CAYODE010000318.1:0-286 GCA_964402685.1 uncultured Aestuariivita sp.
GAAGATGATCGCGGATGTGGCAGAGTACTGCTATACCAACATCCCCAAGTGGAACCCGATGAATGTGTGTTCCTATCATTTGCAGGAAGCGGGAGCGACGCCTGAGCAAGAGCTTGCCTTCGCGTTGGCCACCGCACAGGCTGTTTTGGATGAATTGCGCCCGCGGGTTCCAGAAGAAGACTTCCCCACGTTGGTCGGTCGCATCTCATTCTTTGTGAATGCCGGGATCCGATTTGTAACCGAGATGTGCAAAATGCGCGCCTTTGTCGATCTTTGGGACGAGATC
>CAYODE010000318.1:296-3205 GCA_964402685.1 uncultured Aestuariivita sp.
GCCGGTTTCGATATGGCGTTCAGGTCAACTCGCTTGGCCTGACCGAACAGCAGCCCGAAAACAACGTCTACCGCATCCTGATCGAAATGCTGGCTGTTACTTTGTCGAAAAAGGCACGCGCCCGGGCAGTTCAATTGCCTGCTTGGAATGAAGCGTTGGGTTTGCCCCGCCCTTGGGATCAGCAATGGTCCATGCGGATGCAACAAATCCTGGCCTATGAAACAGACTTGTTGGAATACGGCGATCTGTTTGACGGCAACCCGGCCGTGGATGCGAAAGTCGAGGAACTGAAAGAAGGCGCGCGGGCGGAATTGGCCAATTTGGATTCAATGGGGGGCGCCGTCCAATCCATTGAATATATGAAATCCCGCTTGGTCGATTCAAACGCGGATCGACTGAATAGGATCGAAGCCGGTGAAACAACCGTCGTCGGTGTTAACAAATACACCACTACAGAACCGTCGCCCCTGCAAACCGAAGATGGCGGGATCATGGTTGTCGATCCAGCCGTTGAACAGGAGCAGATCGCAAGGTTAGACGACTGGCGCGCCTCACGCGATAACGACGCAGTGGCAGCTGCCTTGGCCGCTTTGCGCGAAGCCTCACAAAACGGCGAAAACATTATGCCAGCCTCCATTGCGGCAGCGCGGGCGGGCGTTACCACCGGCGAATGGGCCGAGGAAATGCGGAAAGTGCATGGCACTTACCGTGGTCCGACAGGCGTATCTGGATCCGTGTCAAACAAGACCGAAGGCTTGGACGACATCCGTGATGCAGTGAATGCCGTAAGTGATAAATTGGGTCGCCGTTTGAAATTCCTTGTTGGCAAGCCAGGCCTTGATGGGCATTCCAATGGTGCAGAACAAATCGCATTCCGCGCGCGAGATTGTGGGATGGACATCAGCTATGAAGGTATTCGCCTAACGCCCGACGAAATCGTTGCGGCAGCAATCGAAGACGAGGCGCATGTCGTTGGATTATCAATCCTGTCGGGAAGTCATATGCCTTTGGTTGAAGAATTGGTCCAGAAAATGAATATAGCCGGATTGGGGAGTATTCCGCTTATTGTTGGCGGCATTATTCCCGATGATGACGCTAATCGACTTTTGGAAATGGGTGTTGCGAAGGTGTATACGCCCAAGGATTTTGAGTTGAATACCATTATGATGGATATTGTAGCCCTAGCGGATCCAAAACCAATTGCGGCCGAATAGTGTGCACAATTTCTCACTCAGACAAAAAATATTCGCATAAGACTGTAACTATTTCGCGTTTCTTGTACTTTCCGCCTCGGTTGTTTGACTAGTGGATGGGAGACGGATTCTTATGACGATTGATTTAGCGGGTATGACCCGGAAAGAGTTGGAAAAACTTAAATCCGATATTGAAAAGGCGCTTGAAAAGGCAGCGGCGCGGGATTTGCGCGCAGCTAGAAAAGCTGCGGAAAAGGCTGTCGCTGAGTTTGGTTATTCACTGGGTGACATTGCCGGCGGTGGCGCCGATGCAGAAAAACCAAAACGGAAATACACAAAACGCAAACCAGCGAAGCAGGGCGGGGTCGCAAAATATCGTAACCCAGAAGACGCAAATCAAACATGGACAGGCAAAGGTCGCCAACCCAATTGGTTCCGAGCCGCTTTGGCCAAGGGTACCGACCCTTCAAAGATGGAAATCTAAGCCAGATCCGATTGCGCCCTTCGCTTAGATTACGGATAAGTGCATCAAAGCTCGCGAGGAGAGGTGCACATGACGATTCATATCGGCGCAGAAAAAGGCGAAATCGCTCAAACCGTTTTGATGCCTGGCGATCCCTATCGCGCACGCTGGGCCGCCGAGACGTTTCTGAACAACCCAGAACTCGTGAACGAAACGCGCGGGATGCTTGGCTATACGGGACGTTGGAATGGTCATCCCGTAACTATCCAAGGGTCGGGTATGGGCATGCCGTCGCTGTCGATTTACGTCAACGAACTAATCCGGGATTACGACGTGCAAACGTTGATCCGCATCGGCTCTTGCGGAGGGATGCAGCCACAGGTCAAGCTAAGAGATATTATTCTTGCTATGACGTCGACGTCGATCAACACTCCGTCCTCTGGTATTTTTAAAGAATTGAATTACGCGCCGGTGGCCGATTGGGGTTTGCTGCGCGCGGCGGTGACAGCCTGCGAGGCAAAAGGCATTTCACCGCATGTCGGTGGAATCTATTCTTCGGATGTGTTCTATGACGAACGCCCCGATTTGAATGCCGAGATGGTGCGGCATGGAATTCTGGGTGTCGAAATGGAAGCGGCCGAGTTGTATACGCTTGCCGCCCGGTACGGACGCCGCGCTTTAGCTGTTCTGACGGTATCCGATCATCTGGACACGGGCGAAGCCCTGCCATCGGACCAGCGCGAGAAAAGCTTCGGCGACATGGTCGAAATCGCCTTACATGCTGCTTTTGAGTAATCGCAATTTGTTCGGAAACTCACGAAAGGCGAGCTACGACGTAACGCATGACGCTAACCATGCGTGCGATTGTAACCGTTGATTTCTGGCGACGTCCAACCCTTCAAGCTGCCCTCTTCCGGCGCGAATACTTCCACAAGAAGGGGATAGCATGCCGCTGCATCTGATGAATGCTCGGCCGAACAATCCCCTCCTGGACAGGCGCTGAGATTTCCCAACAGATCGATTTCCGCAAAGAACTCGATAAAGTCGCCGGGCCTAACGGGGCTTGCTTTCATAAAATACTGACCGGTGTCGCGGGTGAACCCTGTGCACATGAAAACATTCAAAACATCGTGCACCAGCGGTTCGGCGTCTGCACGTGACACGCCCATGTGCTCAGCCAACGCACGCGTCAAATTGGAGTGGCAACAATAATGATACTGGCCGCCCGACAGAAGATTGTTGGTATAGGGATC
>CAYODE010000319.1:0-3185 GCA_964402685.1 uncultured Aestuariivita sp.
TTTCCAGGTTCTGGACGGTCTTGCGGGCAACGCCGTAATGACCAGCCATTTTCTTGCCTTTGAAGACCCGACCTGGATCCTGGCACTGACCGGTCGAACCGTGCGAACGGTGAGAGATCGACACACCGTGCGAGGCGCGCAGACCACCAAAGTTGTGCCGCTTCATCGCACCGGCAAAGCCCTTACCAATCGACGTACCAGCAACATCAACGTACTGACCTTCGAAGTAATGGTTTGCAGTGATTTCCTCACCAACGCCGATCAGGTTTTCCGGATCGACGCGGAACTCAGCCACTTTCCGCTTGGGCTCAACCTTTGCAACGGCGAAATGGCCGCGCATGGCTTTGCTTACGCGTTTTGCTTTGGACGTACCGGCACCCAGCTGCACAGCTGTGTATCCATCCTTGTCAGCGGTACGCTGCGCCACGACCTGCAACTTGTCGAGCTGCAGAACCGTTACAGGCACTTGCCGTCCATCTTCCATAAACAAGCGGGTCATGCCCACTTTCTTAGCGATCACACCAGAGCGCAACATCACATTACCTCCGATTTACGATTGCAGTTTGATCTCGACGTCCACGCCAGCAGCCAGATCGAGCTTCATCAGCGCGTCAACTGTCTGGGGGGTCGGATCAACGATATCCAGCAAACGCTTGTGCGTGCGGATTTCAAACTGGTCACGGGATTTCTTGTCAACGTGTGGGCCGCGCAGAACGGTGAACTTTTCGATCTTGTTCGGCAGCGGAATCGGGCCACGCACTTGTGCGCCGGTCCGTTTTGCTGTGTTGACGATTTCCTGTGTACTTGCATCCAGCACGCGGTAGTCAAAGGCTTTGAGCCGAATGCGAATGTTTTGGCTTTGAACGGCCATCAGCATCACCCTTTATCGTAGGGTCCAGATCGGAGAGGAGGATGGGCGCTCATCGCACACCCTCGTCGCGTCTATTATGAACTGAAAAAGGGCACGGCTCGCCGCACCCCGTCAGGACTTGCGCGTCCTAAGAGGAATCAATCGAAAACGCAATGACTATTCTGCATGAACTGTTCTTTTTTTGATGATGCCGCGAAAGCGGCGAACTGTGTTGTCTGCAAACGTACCGATTCGCCCCCAAAGACGTCACTGCGCGCCATGAAGACGGTCGTATTCATCTCGCGCACGGATGATTTCTTCGCGATGCGCGTCACTCCATCGTGCCAGCGGTGCCAGTTCGTGCACCAACGAACGACCCATTTCTGTCAGCTCGTAGTCCACCCTTGGCGGGATGGTTGGGGTCACTTCTCGTAGAACGAAACCGTCTCGTTCCAGCTTGCGAAGCGATTGGGTCAACATGCGTTGTGATACATCCGGAACAATTTGTTTTAACTGCGAAAATCTCTGACGGTCCGCTTTCAACGCGGCGAGAATGAGGATCGTCCATTTGTCCGCTATGCTCTTCACGATTTGGCGAACGGGGCAGATTTCAGGGTCGTAATCCGCTTGGTAAAACCCGTCCAGATAGTCTTCTGGCCACGAAGGGTAGGTTACTTTTTGGGAACCCAGTTGGGAATTAGTGCCGTCTTCCATCGTGATGCTCCGCGACTTAGCTACTTGCCCCAACCGTAAGTCACTCTCACCACCAAACCAAGGAGCACATCATGAAAGCCGCCGTAATGACAGAATTTGGACCACCGTCCGTTTTGCAAGCGATCGACATGCCACGTCCGGAAGCGAAGCCGCATGAGCTTCTTGTCCGCGTCGAAGCGGCTGGGTTGAACCGGTTGGATCACTACATTCGAGAGGGCGGCGTCAATCCTGATCTCGCGTTTCCTCACATTCTCGGGTCAGACGCAGTTGGTATTGTCGAAGATGCTGGTGACGATGTGACCGGGTTCAACACCGGCGATCGCGTCATTCCAATGCCCGGCTATCCTACCGATCCGACGGATCCTGGTGCATCCGTCCTGGCCGCCTCACCGTCCTATGCGATCCGCGGTCTCATCGAACACGGCACATATGCCGAATACATGACAATCCCCGCCGCCTGGACGGTACATGCTCCGGAAGGCTTGTCATCAGTTGACCTTGCAACACTGCCGATGCCTCTGGTCACTGCTGTTCAGGCTGTCAAGAAGGTGGGGGCAGTGAAAGAAGGGGACAAGGTTCTGATCCAAGCCGGGGCTTCTGGGACAGGGTCTTTCATGGTGCAAATCGCCAAAGCACTGGGTGCGCAAGTCGCAGCAACGGTTCGCTCAGAAAACAAGCGGGACTTTGTCAGGACCCTGGGCGCGGACTTGGTCGTCGGGATGGATGATGAGGCCATGGTGTCTGTCACCGAATGGTCGGAGGGCGGCGTTGATGTAGCCGTGGACAATTTGGGCGGTCCCAGTCTTGCGCGCTCTGTGGATGCCACCAAACCTCTCGGACTGACCGTTCTGATGGGGAATGTGCTGGGGCTTGAATCCATTTTGCCTGTACGTAGCGTATTCTTCCCACAAAAGCGGATTGCCGGAACCCTGATGGGCGGTGTCGATGATTTGACGTGGGGCCTGGATCAAGTACGCGCCGGCACCATTCGTCCCACGCGCGATCAGACTTTTGCGCTAGACCAGGCCGCGGCAGCCCACACGCGCCTCGCGTCGGGCGCCGCGTTAGGCAATATCGTGTTCGACCTGAGCTGATGACGATGTCGATGATCTCTCTTCCAGATCCACCAGATCCTGCCGGCGACTACCAAGCGGTCGTGATACGAAACGGAATGGGTTTTGTCTCGGGACAGTTTCCGTTTCGCGACGCAAAACTGAGCCATACCGGCAGGGTGGGTGTAGAGTTGTCCGAAGAAGAAGGACAAGAAGCCTGCAGAATTTCAGCGCTGAACGTACTCGCTCAGATTTCCAAGGCGACGGACGGGTTCGACCAGTTGGATGGCTTGCTTCGTCTGGAAGGATACGTGGCAAGCTCGGACAGTTTTTGTGGACAGCCCAGCATTCTAAACTCTGCTTCGCAGTTGTTCTCAGACGTGTTGGGCGATCGCGGAATACATGCGCGCACAGCGTTTTCGGTGACGCGCCTGCCGCTAAACGCACCCATCGAGTTGTGCGTGTCTTTCGCCACGAAAGGGTAACAGACCCTACTGGACAATCATTAAGCTAGAAACGCGAATGGCCGCCCGATTGGGCGGCCATTGTTTCTGGCGCGGGGCCAGGAT
>CAYODE010000320.1:0-3153 GCA_964402685.1 uncultured Aestuariivita sp.
CGCATGATCTTTGATTTCCTGGGCATCCTGAAGAAGCAAGGGCTAATAACCGAAGACCGCACAGTTGAAGAGATCTTGAACGACCCGGATCATCGAAAGGCTATCAAGAAGTCGCTTGTTTCAGGTGTCACTGAGTACGGGCGTATGGTTCATGCTGAAATGAATGCACTTGCGGACGCTGCGCGTCTTGGTAGGTCTGTCAAAGGTTCGACCATCTTTGTGACGACATATCCGTGCCATAACTGCGCAAAGCATCTCGTGGCATCAGGTGTCGAACGAATTGTTTTTATCGAGCCGTACCCAAAGAGCAAAACTGAGAGCCTGTTTGAGGATATCATCGTGCCCGATACGCCCGATGCAGCCACAGTTTCGATCGAACATTTCTATGGCATCTCTCCGCGACGTTACCGCGACATTTTTGAGAAGGGGAGCCGACAGACTGACGAGGGAGAGGTCGAAAAATGGTACGAAGGTTGCGCCGCTCCTCGCCTAGGCAACATAGAAGTTGGGGGCACTCCGCGAGAGCTCGTCGCGATTATTGAAAACCTCTACAGCTAGTTCTGCCATCAGTCACTGTCTTGCGTCGCATTTTCTCAGCGCAAACCGGGCGCGATTTGGTATTATTTTATGACATTTGCAGCTTATGGAAATTGAGCATGTACACGCGGCTAATGTGTCGAAAACGGAGGCAACCGCAACAATGCGGAAGTTCCAGATTGGCTCGGCGTCATGCGGTATAAAAATTGTCTTCTTCGAACGGGCATTCTTCCCGTAACATGACGGCACCTCGCTTCACCGAGATATCTTCTATCCCAAATACTTCCACCGAGTAGCGACAGCGGGTGCAGGTGATGACCAGCCCTGGCACTGTCCCGTAGTCGCCATCCAAATCCTCTTCTGAAATGTCGATGGGTACACGCATGACCTGGCCTTCTGTTACGACTATTCACGCCGAGAAAACTGGATAACCGATCCCCCTGCAGGGGAACTGGTTTCGCGCGAAGCATCGGATTTCAGGGTCAGAGACACCACATCGCCGGTCTTCTTGCTAAACCAGCCGGACGGGAGATTGACCAGGTTTTCGATGTCACCGGAGTGCATGGTGAATTCGACGGACAACAAATCTTCTTTGGTACGCGTGCCGGAATCCACGATAAGGCACAAAGCATCGCGCAGCACACGCGGCTTTGGCACCGCCCATTCCTTGTCCATAGGTTCCTGCCGGTTCCAGCCTTTGGCAGAATAGGTTTTATAGAGTTGCGTTGCGTGGTCCTGAGGGATGATTTCCAGATCAACAAGGCGCTTGATTTGGGCCTTTACAGATACCCGCCAGCGTTCTTTCAGCGACAGCAGCCCGGCCAGTGAATAATTCGGCACCTCCGGGACATAGGTGGTCTGAGGCATCAAAAATGCGCTGGCGAACCGGAAAGCCTGACGCTCGATCTCCTTCAGATTGTCGCGCAACGCTTCGGCGCTGACGTTCCTATGCAAAACAGCATGGCCCAGTTCATGCGCCGCATCCATCTGGCGCCGAGGTAAATTCATCTTGTCTGAAGAAAGCAATATGTGAGGCCGGTCTTCCGATTTCGACCAACTGCATACGCCGTCCAGCTTTGAGGTGCCCATCTCGATAGAGCCGACAACACAACCGATCTTTTCTAGCACGGCAACAACATTGGTGCAGGGGCCTTCCCCCAACCGCCAATGGGCACGCAGCTCACC
Source organism: uncultured Aestuariivita sp. (assembly GCA_964402685.1). Taxonomy (GTDB): domain Bacteria; phylum Pseudomonadota; class Alphaproteobacteria; order Rhodobacterales; family Rhodobacteraceae; genus Aestuariivita. The sequence continues at coordinate 1,723 of CAYODE010000320.1, forward strand.
CGCTATGTCTTCAATATCCTCATCCCGGAGCTGGCTGTAGCTGGCTCCGTCCAAAACGTCAGGGACATCGAGTTCCGGAAAATCCACATAGTGCTGCAATACATCGCTAATCTCATGCAACCAGTTCACCTGGGATGTCTGATATTCGCGGTCGCGTTTCAGTGTGCTGACCAGCTTGCGGTAAAACATCGGCCGCGGGCTATCGAAAACAGGGCGCAAAAAGAATTCGCGCCGAACGCGCAAAGCCTTAGCAAGCTCTGCCAAGGCATCCGCTTCGGGCGCTTGTTTGCCGGTTTCCCAACGCGATACCGAGCTAGGGCTTACGCCCAACATGCGGGCCAATTCTTTCATACTTTGAACGCGCCGAGCTGCGCGGGCCTCAACGAGGCGTTCCGGCACAAAGCCGGGTGTTCCCACACGCATTTTTCCCTCCTATCGGTGCCGATGGCACCCCTTACGCCTTACCGCCCTTTTCGTCATCCGTAGATGGCGCTTCTGGTGGCACAAAGGTCTTTATTGTGCGTTTCAAGCGGACAGCACCGCTGGCAGCCGACGCAGGAGGTGTGGGAAACGGCGAGCTAGGTTCCGACAAATCCCCGTCATCCGCGAGGTACTGGTCGATCCGTTCGTAATACAGGTACTGTTCATAATCTGAATCAATGGCCCCGATGGCCAATTCTTTGATCTTGCCCGCCTGTTCGGGATCACGGGCAAAAAGAAACAGAATGCAGATATCTCCGACTTTGGGCGCAGTTCCGTCAAAGTCGAAATGCGGCGAGAGACGATAGTTCAGTGTAACGCCAGCCTTCCGAGACTTGTTCTTCACCGGCAGCTTGTTGGGTTCCGGCATGGCGGCGAGACCAAGGATGAATCCTTGCCCTCCATGTTCGAAGCGCATGAACGGTTGGTAAACCTTGAAATCAGTGCCGGGGATGATGCCGCCATCGAGAAGCGAACCGCCATGAAGCTCGCAGACTTCCTGAAAACCCTTTTCCATCATGTGAAATCGAGAAAGGCCCTCCAGCGCCCGTGCGCGTCGGGAATCGAGGCCAGAATGATCCTGGATCATCCGGTGCGCTTTGAGCGCCTCACCGCGCAGACGGTCTTCAAGGTCAATGACAAGGCCGCGGTAAATGGCGACTGGAAAGCGGGTTTTCACAAAATTTCCCATAGCTGCTCCGATTCTACGGCATTGCGTTTTTAAGGATTTTTGCGTTCAGAATTGCGTTATGTCAACAGGGCAGTAGTTCGACGAGGCACATTTAGTGGATCAACCCGATCGGCAAGCCGCATTTGGCCTATTCGTGGGTGCCTTTGGAACCAAGGTCTGCTTTTGGCAACGCGGCAATGCAGCGTCTTGATGATGACGAACGGCAGCTTAGGGCCGTGAGTGAAGGCGGTTGGAGAGCCAAGTGGTCAGGATGCTGCGCC
>CAYODE010000321.1:0-3146 GCA_964402685.1 uncultured Aestuariivita sp.
GTCGACATGGTCTATATGTCCTTTGACATCGACAGTATCGATTGCGGTTTTGTGCCCGGAACTGGGTGGCCCGAACCCGGCGGCTTCCTCCCACGTGAAGCGCTTGCATTGGCATCCAAAGTGGCGGCCGAGGGTATTTGCGGCATGGAACTTGTGGAGGTGTCGCCACCCTATGATACCTCGGACATCACCGCGCTCATGGGCACCCGCGTGATCGTGGATGTTCTGGGATCGCTGGTGGCATCCGGTAATCTCGGCAAGCACAAAGCCCATATCGACAAGCCGGTGACCATCCCGCATGGCGAATTCGAAGGAAAGAGGTGGTCCAATGCCACATGATATCGTGAACGGTCATATTGGACACAACCATGATCATGACCACCTCCACAGTCACCTGAAGCCGGAAGACGAAGCAGCCGAGCTTCAGATCCTGGCGGAGCAATTCATCGACGGGTTTGTGGCCGCAAAGGACAAGATGTCTTACCTGCGGCTGTCGGGTGTTCCGCTTGAGCGCGCCCAGCCTGGCGGTGGCGCTTCGATGAAGCTTGTGGATGTGCAACTCACGACGGAATGGCAGGTCGGCACCGCGTCCCCATCATTTGGATCGCGCGAGCTGAGTTATCTTCCGTATCCTGGTGAAATGGTGACCGAGCGCACCAATTTGGGGTTCGTTTACGTGTCTCTTGACGCCAAAGAGGTGGTCGATCTTCGGAGCTTCCTCCATGACCGCCATACGCACGGCCACGAGACATGAGGTTTCTAATCCCCCTGATGTTCCTCGCAACACCAGCTTCTGCGCATCACGAGGCGGTGGTTGTCTCGGTTCTGCCAGGTCTTGTGGTTTGGCTGGCAGCTATGTCCGCGGCTGGGTTTTCGGCGTGGCGATGGCGTCGGATTTTGCGAAATCGGAACCGATCAGACAAGCGCGAATAGGCAGCTCGTTGCCTCGCTAGAGTCCTGTGGCGCTTAAAGAGCAGACCACTGCCGGCTCCGACGGAGCCGATGGAGTTTGTGTGTCCAAAGACCGCAACGAATTACCGGACCTCTTCTCATGTTTTGAAATCAAATCCTATTGAGCCTGCAAAAGGTTTCGCGTCGGTTCGCGTAAGGATTTCTAGCCACTGCGGGCCGGTGTTTATTCGCGGTCTTCAAAAAATACACCTTGCATACAATTTGTATAAAAGGTACTGCGTTGCGAGTTGGTAAGGAACACGCGACGTGGCTATGAAACCCAAAAAGTCAGATATGGCTGAGAGCCTGAAACGGCAGATCCTGACGTTAGAACTGCCGCCCGGTACTGACCTGGATGAGGCGCAACTTTGCGAAGCCTATGACTTGTCGCGCACGCCGGTGCGCGAGGTTCTGAGGGATCTGGATGGGTTGGGATATGTTCAACTGCGCGAACAGCGCAGCCCGCGCGTGTCTGAGCTGAGCCACGTCACGCTTCGCAATTTTTTCTTAGCGGCCCCTATGATTTACGGAGCAGTTCTGCAACTCGCGGCTCAAAACGCGACGGTGGATCAGGTCACGGAATTACAGGCAGCGCAGGATTCGTTCAAAACCGCGCTGCGAACGGGCAGCGTTGCGGACAGAACGCTTGCAAACAACAGGTTCCACGAAATCACCGGTGAAATGGCGGGAAGTGTGTATTTGCTCCCCAGTTTTCACCGCTTGCTGATCGACCATGCGCGCATTGGGATGACCTTCTATCAGCCCCAAACGAATGAGCGCGCTCAGGATCTGACCAAGGCAAGCGAACAGCATGATGCCATCATCAAGGCGATTGCGAACCGGGACGAGAAGACCGCAGCACAGCTGGCCGAAGATCACTGGGCTCTGTCACGGGATCAGATCGGAACGTTTCTGATGCCAGATGCGCTGGACCAACCGCTCGGCCGAATGCCGTCCCCTAAGACTGCGTGAGGTGCGAATGACCCCTATATTTCGATTTGATGGTATATGGACACCGGTCGTGACCCCCCTGAACGCGGATGGTGCAGTTCGATGGGACGGGCTAGCCGATGTAATTGAAAATCTGGTTGCTGCAGGTGTGCACGGGCTGATTTCGGGCGGGTCAACCGGGGAAAACTATGCTCAAACCGTGGAAGAGCGCATTGCGGTGGCCCAATTCACCCATGAGCAACTGAAAGGCCGTTTGCCTTTGGTTGTTGGAACGGGCGCGATGCTGACGTCGGACTCTATCGCTTTGGCGGAAGCGGCGCGGGAGATGCAGGCAGATGGTATTCTCTTGGCCTCACCGCCCTACGCCGTACCGACCGACAGGGAAAATGCGCTGAACGCATTGGCGATTGACCGTGCGGCTGACTTGCCCGTGATGCTCTACAACTATCCGGGGCGGACCGGCACGATGATGGGCGAGGAGTTTCTGGACCGGGTTGGCCGTAACAGGAACTTCTGCGGCATCAAGGAAAGCTCTGGCGATATTAACCGCGTGCATTTGCTGGCCCGGGATTATCCGCATATCCAGCTGGGCTGCGGTATGGACGATCAGGCGCTTGAGTTTTTTGCCTGGGGCGCGCCGTTTTGGGTGTGCGGCGGGTCCAACTTCCTGCCGGAAGAGCATGTAGCGCTGTACCAGGCCTGCGTTCTTGAAGGGAATTTCCATAAAGGCCGTCGCATCATGTCGGCGATGATGCCTCTGATGCGAGTGTTGGAGCAGGGCGGCAAGTTCATTCAGACAATCAAGCATGGTGTGACCATGACGGGCATTGAATGCAGTGCTGTGCGGGCGCCGCTGAAGGCGTTGAACAAAGACGATAAGCGGGAACTGGAACAAGTTGTCCGCGTCCTCAAACGGACAATTGCAGATATTCAGGCGGAGGGGTGAGAGATGGCGTTGCTGACCAAAGACGAATACGCGGCGCTGGCCCGCGACATGGAGTTTCCCCAAGCTGCGTATATTGACGGCGCATACCGTCCTGCCGCATCAGGTGAGACATTCGAAACACGCAATCCAGCAACCGGCGAACTGTTAGCGCAAATCGCGGCCTGTGGATCAAAGGACGTTGATTTTGCTGTGGAAAAAGCGCGTGATGCGTTTGAAGATGGCCGTTGGTCGCGCCTGCACCCATCCGAGCGCAAGGACGTGTTGATCCGCTTCTGCAAGCTTCTAACGCGGAACGCGC
>CAYODE010000322.1:0-488 GCA_964402685.1 uncultured Aestuariivita sp.
GTGACGCTGAACAGCCATTCGGCCAAGCCGATGATCTATAAGATCACCGGGACATGGGGGAACCATGAAGGATCGATGCTGCTGTGGGTACTGATTGTCACGCTGTTTGGGGCTATGGCGGCCTGGTTTGGTGGTAACCTTCCCCCAACACTCAAAGCGCGTGTTCTGTCCGTGCAAGCTGCGATTGGCGTCGCCTTTTTTGCGTTTATCATTTTTACCTCGAACCCGTTTCTGCGCTTGGCCGTGCCGCCGATGGACGGGCAGGACCTGAATCCGTTGCTGCAAGATCCCGGCTTAGCCTTCCACCCGCCATTCCTCTATCTGGGATATGTTGGTCTTTCGATGGCGTTTTCCTTTGCGGTGGCTGCCTTGATTGAAGGACGGGTCGACGCTGCTTGGGGCCGCTGGGTGCGTCCGTGGACGTTGGCGGCCTGGGTGTTCCTGACAATCGGGATCGGTCTTGGATCGTGGTGGGCCTATTACGAATT
>CAYODE010000322.1:498-3136 GCA_964402685.1 uncultured Aestuariivita sp.
TGGGCTGGGGCGGGTTCTGGGTCTGGGATCCTGTGGAATACGCGGCCTTCATGCCATGGCTGCTGGCGGCAGCACTGCTGCATTCTGCGATTGTCGTGGAAAAGCGTGAGGCGCTAAAAAGCTGGACGATCCTGTTGGCGATCCTCGCATTCGGTTTCTCGCTTGTGGGCACGTTCATCGTGCGCTCTGGCTTGCTCACCTCTGTCCATGCCTTCGCTAATGACCCGGAACGGGGGGTCTTTATCCTGATGATCATGGTGTTCTTCACCGGTGGTGCGCTGACACTATTCGCAATGCGAGCGAACGCCATGGAAGCGAAAGGTGTGTTTGGTACTGTAAGCCGCGAAAGCGCTTTGCTGGCCAATAACATCCTTCTTGCTGTGAGTTGCTTCGTCGTCTTCGTAGGGACCATGTGGCCCGTGATTGCCGAGATGTTCTTTGATCGCAAACTGACGGTGGGGCCTCCGTTCTTTGATATGGCCTTTACCCCGTTCATGGTGGTTCTTGGGCTGATCCTACCGGTTGGGGCGATGATCCCCTGGAAACGCGGGGAACTGTCGCGCGCGTGGAAGCCACTGCGCATGGCATTTGTTCTAGCTCTGGCCGTCGCCGCGCTGGTCTGGGCCATCCAGACCGAACGCAGCGCTCTTGGGCCTCTTGGGGCCTTCATGGGGGCGTGGATAGCCATGGGCGCGTTGATCGATCTGTGGTCGCGCACAGGTCAAAACCGGGATCTGAGCCGGTTGGCGCGGTTGCCTCGCGCCGATTGGGGGAAGGCGACGGCGCATTTTGGTATGGGCATCACGTTCTTTGCCATTTGTGGACTGGTCGCTTGGAAACAGGATGACATTCGCGTTGCCCAACTCGGCGAGCCGTTTGATGTTGCAGGCTTCACGATCACGTTGGACGATGTCCAAGACGTGCGAGGTCCGAATTATTTTTCGACGATGGGGTTTGTCTCGCTTGAGAAGAATGGTCGCGAGATCGCGCAACTCAGGCCGGAGAAACGCGACTATCCTGTGGCGCAGATGCCGACGACCGAAGCCGCGATTGATTATCGGTTCTTCCGGGATGTTTATGTCGTCATCGGCGATCGACAAACCGATGGCGGTTGGGTCGTCCGTACGTATGTGAAACCCTTTGCCAATTGGATGTGGGCCGGGTGTCTGCTTATGGCCTTTGGCGGGTTGTTGTCGCTCAGTGATCGGCGGTTCCGGGTGGCAGCAGGGGCGCGCAAGACGCCTCAGGGAGTGCCTGCGGAATGATGCGTATTTGGCCGTTCCAATCGCGCGCGCGGTGCGTATTGGCGTTGATGATGGCACTGCTGATGACGCCAGCCGTGGCGGTTCAACCGGATGAGGTTCTGGAGGATCCCGCATTGGAAGAGCGCGCGCGGGACTTGTCAAAGGGGCTCCGATGCCTTGTCTGCCGCAACGAAAGCATTGATGAAAGCAATGCCGATCTGGCGCGGGATCTGCGCATTCTGGTGCGGGAACGGCTGGTCGAAGGTGACAGCGATGACGAGGTGATCGACTTTGTTGTCGACCGGTACGGCGAGTATGTACTTCTGAAGCCGCGTTTTGATGGATCAACTTGGATCCTTTGGGCGGCCGGGCCTGCAATGCTTCTGCTCGCAGCTGGTATCGGGTTTGCTTATATCCGGGGCCGTGAGACCGCAAAGCCTGTGCAGGAAGCTGGCCTGACCGCGGAAGAGAAGGCGCGTCTGGACAAAATTCTCAAGGAATGACGCGCGGTTCGGCTGGTGTTGCGCTTATGGATGCCTAAAGTGACGCGCAACATCGACCTCAGGAAGGCCCTGTCATGATCTATGAGACCATCACGCTTGAGACCGCCAATGATATTGCGGTTGTGACGCTGAACCGTCCCGACAAATACAACGCGTTGACCGCGCAAATGCGGGCGGAACTGGCGCATGCCATCAAGGCGGCCGGTGAGACTGCGCGGGTGGTGGTTTTGACCGGTGCAGGCAAAGCGTTTTGTTCCGGGCAGGATCTGGGGGATCGGGCCAGTGCCGCGAACCTCGATCTTGAGCGCACGTTGCGGGATGAATACACACCGCTCTTGCGTGCGATCTTCGACTGCCCGGTGCCCACAATTGCGGCCGTAAACGGTGCAGCAGCCGGGGCAGGGGCCAATATCGCCCTGGCGGCGGATGTCGTGATTGCAGCAGACTCTGCGTATTTCCTTCAGGCCTTCTCGCGGATTGGATTGATCCCGGATGCCGGTGGGACCTATTTCCTGCCGCGTCAGATGGGCACGGCCAAGGCGATGGGGGCGGCGCTGTTTGCGGACAAGATCACCGCGCGTCAAGCCGATGACTGGGGTATGATTTGGGAGGCGGTGTCCGACGACGCCTTTGACGAGACGTGGAAAGCACGTGCGGCACATCTGGCGCAAGGCCCGACGGCTGCTTATGCCGCCGCCAAAGAAGCCATTCGCGGCAGCTGGGACAAGACGCTGGAAGAGCAGCTGTTGGTCGAAGCGAAACTGCAAGGGGCTTGCGGCAAATCCCGGGACTTCAAAGAAGGCGTTGTGGCTTTCATGGAGAAGCGCGCGCCGAAGTTCGAGGGGCGGTGAAGCCAACTGCCGGTGGTTTTAGGGTAGGTCGGCTAAGCGG
>CAYODE010000323.1:0-3120 GCA_964402685.1 uncultured Aestuariivita sp.
CCGCGGTGGAAGTGTCTGTGGGGCGGATGTTCCTGGCTGGTGTCATCCCCGGGCTTTTGGCGGGCCTGATGCTGATGGTCACGATCTATGTGATGGCCAAGGTCAAGAATCTGCCGAAAGGTGATTGGCAGGGCTGGGGAGAGATCTTTGCCTCTGGCCGCGAGGCCGGTTGGGGCTTGTTCCTGATCGTGATTATTCTGGGTGGCATCTACGGCGGGATCTTCACGCCAACCGAGGCGGCGGCTGTGGCTGCAATGTACGCGTTCTTTATCGCCAGTTTCGTCTATCGCGATATGGGGCCGTTGAAGACGGAAGAGGGCGTGGCGAACAAAAGCTTCTTTGCTGCCCCTTGGACGTTAGTGACTGCGATTTTCCACACAGATACGCGGGATACTCTGTTTGAAGCCGGAAAGCTTACGGTCACGTTGCTGTTCGTGATTGCGAACGCGTTGATCTTGAAACACGTTCTAACCGATGAGCAGGTCCCTCAAGCCATCGCGGGCGCGATGTTGGACGCGGGTTTTGGTCCGGTGGTGTTCCTTATCGTCGTGAATGTGATCCTTCTGATCGGTGGCCAATTCATGGAGCCAAGTGGGCTTTTGGTCATTGTGGCACCGTTGGTGTTTCCGATTGCCATTCAACTGGGGATCGACCCGATCCATCTGGGCATCATCATGGTGGTGAACATGGAGATTGGGATGATCACACCACCTGTCGGGTTGAACCTGTTCGTCACCTCTGGCGTTGCGGGCATGCCCATGATGCGGGTGGTGCGGGCGGCACTGCCATTCCTGGCGGTCCTCTTCGTCTTCCTGATTATGGTGACCTATATCCCATGGCTGTCGACCTTCCTGCCGAATACATTCATGGGCCCGGAAATTGTGATCCAATAGCGCGCGTCCGCACTGTCTATTTGATCATGCAAATTTAGATGCGACGCCTGTTTTCCAGGCGTCGTTTCGTTTTTGGGCGTTGTCGACTTAGGCCCTGGTATGAGCGGACGCTCAGGACGCTTCTAGCGCAGAGATGATCGGAGAGAAGTCGCTTGCTTGCAGGCTGGCGCCGCCGACCAAAGCTCCATCAACGTCGGCCACAGCGAAGATGTCTGCGGCGTTTGCAGGTTTGACTGAACCGCCATAGAGCAGGCGAAACTTATCCGCCTCGTCAGGACCAAAGCGTTTGCCAAGTTCGGCACGCATATGGGCGTGTGCCTCTGCAATCTGGTCGGTCGTTGGTGTGAGGCCTGTGCCGATCGCCCAGATGGGTTCGTAGGCGATGATCAGCTGATCTGGAGCAGCGTCGTCGGGCAGGGACCCGGTAAGCTGAGCAGAGATCACTGACAACGTTGAGCCGCTTTCCCGTTCTTCCAGAGTTTCTCCGATGCAAACGATTGGAACAAGGCCATGCGCCAGCGCTGCGCTGGTTTTGGCGCGCACAGTTTCGTCTTTCTCGCCGTGGTCCGCGCGACGTTCCGAATGACCGAGGATCACATGTGTGGCGCCGGCATCTTTCAACATAGCCGCTGAGACGTCGCCAGTGTGGGCACCTTCACTTTGAGAGTGGCAATCCTGGGCGCCAATCTTGATAGCCGAGCCAGCCGCAGCTTGTGCCGCGCCGGAGATGAGGGTCGTCGGCGGGCAGATCAGGATGTCGACCGATGCGTTCGGATGAGAAGATACCAATTCGTCCAGCTGCGGAAGACTGGCCGAGGTGCCATGCATCTTCCAGTTTCCTGCCGCGAGCTTTCGTCTCATGCCCATCCCCTGTTTCTTTGTTGATCCCCGTGGTAGCACCGCGCCGATCTACAGACAATTGGGATCGAGCATGAGTGAAATACCACAACTGGACGCACCCAAACTTGCCGCGCGGGACGTTGACGAAATAGCGCGGCTGCGCCGGGCCGCGGAAACGATCGGGTTCGTCACCATTGCCAATACCGGTTTGGATGCGGATCGTGTGACCCGGGTTCTGGACGCCTATGGGACCTTCTTTTCCAGCGCGGAAAGCACAAAGCGCTCTGTCGATATGGCACGAACTGGCGCCAATCGGGGGTGGGGCGCGCCACAGTCGGAACAAGTGAACCCAATGGCCAATCCCGACTACAAAGAGGTCTTTGACTGCGGATATGAACTACCCGAGGACCATCCGCTGGCACGGCGAAACCTAACAGTTTATGCCCCAAACCAATGGCCTGAATTGCCCGGGTTTCAGGCTGAAATCGAAGCGTATTTCACAGACGCGCAAGGTGTTGCGATGGAGATCTTGCGCGCGATTGCTGTCGCGATGGGAGCTGCGGCGACAAGCTTTGATGCCGCTTTTGAGGCTCCGATGGCGTTGCTTCGTGGGAATTATTATCCCGCACGGCCGCATTGGGCGGGGCGTGATGATTTTGGGATCGCGGCACATACTGATTACGGGTGCCTGACCCTTTTGGCCACGGACGGAACACCTGGTCTAGAGGTGTTGAACCACAATGAAGAATGGGTGCCAGTTGTGGCTGAGCCAGGCGTCTTTGTGATCAATTTTGGGGAAATGCTGGAGATGTGGACCGCCCAACGGGTAAAGGCCACGTTGCACCGGGTTGTGGGCGGTTCGGAAGAACGGTTGTCGGTGCCATTGTTCTTTAACCCGTCTTGGGACGCGAACGTGGCGCCGCCCGATTCAGGCGAAACCATTTTGGCCGGCCCCCATCTGGCAAAGCGGTTTGCAGAGACCTACGTCCATTTGCAAGCGTCTTAACGGCACCAAGTGCGTTAACGCAGCGCCCCAATGCGCTGTCTTTAAAGCTTTCTTTGAACTGTCGGCCAAAGGGCTTCTTAAGCCCCGAGTTTGCCTGTGTCGATCAGGCTTGCTTAATGTCTGCGCTCAGTTCGTCGACATCCTTGAACTTGATCGACTCCCCACATCCGCAGGCATCAGCAACGTTCGGGTTGTTGAAGCGGAAACCGGATTCCAGCAAGCTGACTTCGTAATCGATTTCGGTGCCAAATAGAAACATCTGCGCCATCGGTGCAATCATCACTTTGGCGCCATCCTGTTCGACGACTTCGTCATTCGGATCCTGCTCGGCCACGTATTCCATGGTGTATTCCATGCCAGCGCAGCCGCCCTTTTTCACAC
>CAYODE010000324.1:0-3103 GCA_964402685.1 uncultured Aestuariivita sp.
CGCTGTTTTACCTCTTCGCGCGTCTGCTGGCACATCACAAACCCGATGCCAAAGCCACTCCATGACGGCAGGTCCGCGCGCGAACCATGCCCTCGCCGACGAGTACCGCTTCCAGGCCGTAGATTTTGACCAGCTCATTCTTCCGCTCGGCCCGCAGATCCAGCGTCTGAAGACTCAACCAGGCGACAACGCTAAACGGCAAATAGGCCACTTGGGTCACCAGAGCCGCTAGATTGACCAGTCGCCCCAACCACCGTGTGCAATCTCATTTTTTGTGAGGTGGTACCCAATGACGGCATCAGCGAACTGAGCAAACGCCACCTGCTCCTCCTCACATGAGAGTCCCTGAAACATAATCGCCAGCGCTGACGCGTGCTGGTCCCGGCCTGACTTGCTGTTCGCCCAAACACGCTCGTCATCGAGTTGCATCGCAAACAGCATCCCATGCAGCGGGGAAGTACTATCCCGCGCCACGCGACCTGTAAGGTATCTGCGCAACTTCCCAAATTCTAAGATCGCCTGAGCGTAGTCCAGAAAACCCTGCTTTGCTTCATCGTTAGGAAGAGTATCAAAGGCTTCGAGCAATCGGTCCCATGCTTCAAGTGATCGGCTAGTATCACGAGACCCTTGCGCCGGCTTAGCTGTTTTGGTCATCCATTGCTCGCAATCTGTCCTCGTTGGAATCGTGCTTGGCTTGCTTCCAATACGCTTGGTAGATGCCACACGCCTTCCGGACGGTTCAAAACCATAGGGTTGGTACCCATCGACATATGGCCATCAACGGCCGGCAGCCTTCCCGTCATGACCAGATATTCGTGGTCCGAGAATACAAAAACATCCTGCGTTGCAACTCGGTGCGCCCAACGCTCCCAAAAGCGTACGAACCGTGTTTGCGCGTGCAGCTGGAAGCGCATGTAACCCTTGTACTGAATGTAGGTGAGTGCTTCGGTCACAATCGCCGCCGCCACACCCCTGCCTCGATAGGGGGCAAGAACGGCTAAACGCTCAAGCTTTGCAAAGCCTGAAAAACACCGCACCCGCAAAGTACCCACAACTTCTTGGTCAATACTCGCCATAAAGTGCGTCGCGCACAGATCATTGCCGTCAAATTCCTCAGCATACGGACACAACTGCTCTCCGATGAACACAACGGACCTGACTGAGAATGCTTTCTGCAGCTCCTCCACCGATCGCACAATCTCGACAGCAACAGGTTGACAATTGTTCATTGCGCACCGCCTTGCAAAACCGCCGGCCGGTCTGACTTAAAGACGCCACCGACCCCGTGACCATTACGCTGGCTGTCGAAGCCTTCCGCATTGATCAGTTTTGCTCCGGCGTTGGACGCAGCGGTGCACCAAACAGGTACGCCTCGGTACACGTCGGATTGATACGAAAGGGCCGCGTGTTTTACCGCGAGCCCACCGAACCCCCTTGCTACCAACGCCCATGCATAAGTCGCGGCTGGACGGACACCCCGCTTCGCCAGCCGGTCTAAATCCGGTGTCCGACCCGAAAATGTCCCGGCTTCAAGATCAGCGCCCCCCTCCTCGTTTAAGAAGAGGAAAGATGCGAATCCTGCAATCTGAGGTCTTCTGTCAGGATAGGAGACGTCCCAGAACACCCGGAAGCTATCCGGATTGATCGCATAGACCGCCTGTGTCGTTTCAAGGGATGCCGTCGCTCCGATTTCGCGGGCCTGGAGATCAACTATGTCTGACAGATCGTCAGAATGAGGAATCCCGATCCGCACAAACCGTTCCCCCGCGCGGATTACAAAGTCCGCGCACGAGTAAGGCCAGGCAAGAGCGTCACTGGAGTCAAAAGCGTGATGATTTAGATGGACAGACATTCACAACCTCATAAACTTTAAGGTTGCAACCTGCACAAATACGGGAGGTATGCGAATGGCAACGGCCGCAAAGGGTATTGCGTCGGACGCAACGCAATTCGAAGCACCCGACATGGCGTCGATAGAAACCTTCTTGGTCGCAGCTGAGACCGGAAGCATGGCGAAGACTGCCGCACTCCTTAACATCAGCGTTTCGACAGCAGGGCGGCGAATCGACCGGATGGAAACAAGCTTGGGTGGGCTTCTTTTCGACCGAATGTTTTCCGGTTTGCAGATTACGGCCTTTGGCCTTCGGACGCTTCCTCACGCTCAACGCGTTCAAAAGAGCCTAAAAAATCTTGTCGCTGCGACCTCTACGCAAAATTCCGTCCGGACGAAGCCCAAGCGCGTTTTTACCATCGGGGCCCCGGAGGGCCTCAGCGCATTTTGGATTGCCCGATATGCGCCGGCGTTCTTAGACCAATTCCCTGAGGTCATCTTGAACTTCGAGACCCGCTCTGTGCTTGGCGCAGAACGCAGAACTCCCCCGGATGTAATCGTATCAGTTGGTCCGCCCCTTAACGGCGAGATCATCCGCATAGCCTGTGGCGGTATGCACTTTGTCGCGTATGACGCTACAGACCCCATGTGCAATGCCGACTTGTACGACCGGCGCCTTGCCGAACACGTCGACTACATTGGCACCTCTCAGTGGATCAACCCATCCGAAGAGGTGTTCGGCCAACAACGCGACTTCCGACTTAGAACTGATTCTACGTCATTCCTCACAACGGCACTTCGTCACGGCGCCGGCCGGGCATTGCTCCCCAACTTCTGGCACCTGCTCGTCGACGGTCTAGAGCCGGTGAACGGCAGTCCCTCAGGCTATCTCCCAATATACGTGTCATTTCAGAAGGGATTTGCGGATCAGCCCGAAGGCCGCGCTATTGTTGAATGGCTCAAGCGGGTTCTCAAAACCGCGCCTTGGTTCGGCAAATCGTATGTCGCACCGAAAGATCTCAACCTGGATAACTTAGCGGCAGTAGACGCCCGCATACTAACCGCGATTGCCGCGCTACCGGTTACCACTGTAGCGGGCCCGTCGGTGGTGCTGTCACAAAGGCAAGATACTCAGGAGTGATTCAACCAGAAGTTCAAAAAAGGGCGGTCGCAGAAATCAACATTGTATTTGGCAACCACCGTGACGCTAGAGCTTAGGCGGACTCTTGGCATCACGGCCTTCGCCGAAGCGTGCATCACCCAGGCTGCGGA
>CAYODE010000325.1:0-3086 GCA_964402685.1 uncultured Aestuariivita sp.
AACCACCGACACGAGGATTTTCAATCCGTCCCTTGGATTGCTCACATCTGGGCTTGCGATACTCGGCTCGCAGCTCAACCTACCCGGCGGAAGTCACATTCAAGAAGTCATGTTCAACATGTCTGCCGCCACAGAACTGAAATAACCGTAGTGTCTACGTTGTCTGGATATTGTTCGAAGGCAAGCCGCAGATCCAGATATCTTGCAGTGCTATGATCGGCCGCCGACCGCCTTCCTGTCGCCCGGCCAGATGAGCGACGCGAAGAGCGCGCTGGCGCTGCTATACGCCTTGCCGCCTGCCAAGATGCGCCTGGGCGACATAGGCAATGACGCCGACTGGTTCCGCGAAGCCCTTAATGGCAAGGGAATTCTACCTGTATCCCGGCGCCGCGCGGCGCGGAGAGGGCGCAAGAACCTCGCCAGCCATAATCGTCTAGGATCGTCGAGAGATAGAACCAGCCCAACGACCGGCACAATGTCACGCGGTCGCAAAGTGGGGCGGAAACAAAAGGCCTAAACGGCAGGCGCGTCCTTCCAATGTAAACCGTTCTCCTTGATTTAGATTTTGCCGCTCAACATCCGCCTGTTGTCGACGCGAGGCTTGCCTCGAGACCGCGGAAAGAACGGCCGCCGTTGCTCCTTCTGTGCATCGGTCAGCCCAAGATGCCCACTCACCATGCCCCCCTCGGTTTGGGAGTGTGAATCACGCAACTTTGACAGTCTCAAGCGGACTTATAGGTCCTGACCATAACAACAGCAAATTCCATTCTCAAATCGGGTCGAGAGGCCTTCCATTGAAATTCGGCAGATTACCTCATTGGCCAACTGAACCCTGCAGTCAAAAATGAAATTCAAAATCGCCATCCAAAGAATTCCGCTGAGTGCCTTCGATTGAGTAGTCCATCCAAAGAATAGAAGACGGATATTTTTGAACCATCCAGAAATAAAGCTGTTCCAAACTTGGTGTGCGACTCGGAAGTTCCTCGAGTCTTCTGAGCAACTGCTCCTTTTCCATGCGCCTAGAATGGTCTGTTGAAGAAGCGATGGCATTGGCACGAAGCCTAGCGGCCTTGAGATGCTGGTGATAGTATCCGACCGCGCCTGGCTTCGATAGATAGGCTCTGCGCCTTCGAGGATCATCATATTGCTTCAGGGTGAAGTTGAGTGTGTAGGTATTTTTTGAGGTCTTAGCCTGATTGGGCTGCCAGAAGGTTCCTAGCTGCTCTCTATGAATGTAGTGACTTATTTTTTCGGAGAGATCCCAAGTGATCATTACGCTAGAAACAGCAAAGTATCCTGTCTTAGCCTCAGCCTCATCTCTATTGCGGAAAAATACACAATTCTTTTTCAATTTTGGTCTCCACCGAGAGTGATACAATGATTAGACCGCCAACACGAGAACTTATTCCTTAGGCTGCATCCCAATACTAGTCTTTTCGGCGCATGCAGCTTTGGCTTCCCTAGCATTTGCCTGCAAGCAAAGCGCAGTCGAGGGCATAGGCGGCGGCGCTTAGGATTGCGCCAGGTTTGACCGAGACCGGCTCTGCTACGCGAAATGGGGTGATGGCCGAGGCTCCCCCATCCCTGGACGGATTCATCCCACGGCTTCTATGACAGAGATGCCACGGGCGGTGTAGCCTTTCATGATGACGATGTGGATGTGGACTTCCGTAACCTGTCGGTGGCATTCCCCACCATGAGACACTATCCCAATAGTTCGTCTTCCGCGGCAAGACTCAAGAAGATGGCCAATTCTCTGGCTGCATTTGCGAGAAACGCGAAGAGACGGTCGCCGCCGCACCGCGCGGCAATTCTTCGGTGGGAAGAGGATCTCGATTACCTGTATCAGCAATTCTACGTAGGCCACTTCAAGTTCGACTGGCCCACGACGTAGCCGCATACGTCCCTTTATCAGGCACGACGTCGCTGAGGTTACGCCGCTGGCCTTTCTACACTGTCGCAAAGCAGATCTGACTCGAGCTTCTCAAACATCGCGATGTCCTCGTCAGCATTCTCGAAGAGGTGCCCATAGACATCCATCGTCATGTTGATGGAGGCATGGCCGAGCAGCGTCTGGATCTTCTTCGGGTTCCAGCCCTGCTCGATGAACAGCGATGCTGCGGCGTGGCGGAGGGAATGGATGCCGAACTTCGCTTCTCCGTTCTCATCGATGATGCCGTTCTCGACCAGCATCGGCTTGAACACCCGGTTGTAGATATTCGAGTAGTTCTGGATCTTGCCGACTGAGTTGGGGAACACGAGACCATCGACGGTCGTCATGCCGGACGTCTTCCAGGTCTCGAGCGCCTGCACCACGGCAGGCGCCATCGGGATCTCTCTCTCCCCTGCCCTGCTCTTCGGCGCGCCGAGTTCGCCGAATTCGTCAGCGCGCTGGATCACGCGGACGATCCTGCGATCGAGGTCTACGGCGCTCCAGACGAGCCCCCTGAGTTCCGAGATGCGCATGCCGGTGAAGATCGCGAGCGTGAACATCACCCGGTGGCTCTCCGGCGCCTTCGTGATGATCGTCCGGATCTCGTCCTTCGTCGGGATGACGATGCGCTTGCGGTCGCGCCCGTTGCTGCGCTTGACCTTCACCTCGGCCGCGACGTTGTGATCGATCCACTCGCGCTCGACGGCGTCGGAGAGCACCGCGCGCAGGCTCACCATGATCTTCTTCACGAGCGCCCGAGAAATGCCGTCGTCAAGCATGTCGTCCATGAAGTCGCGCACGTCCGAACGCGTCAAGTCGCTGACCAGAAGACTACCGATCTTCGGTTCAATATGGATGCGCGCATGGCTCCGGTAGGCCTTCATCGTGGACCGCTCGAGCCCGTTGCGCTCACAGGTCCTGAGCCAGCTCTCGCAGGCGTCGTGCACGGTCTTCTTGGACACACTCATTTGGCTTTTCTCCAGCTCGTCAGATGCTTACAGTATAGCGAGCGACGAAGTGGAATGCGGGATCTTTCCCAGTCCGCAGAAGAGAAATCTGTCTCCTTAGATCGGCCTAGCTGTTCGATTTGCCGTGGTGCGTACGGGGTTTATGGGGCAGGGTGGATGGGTGGTGAGGGGTCTGGGCGCGGGGG
>CAYODE010000326.1:0-3077 GCA_964402685.1 uncultured Aestuariivita sp.
CCACGCGCCTGCCCGCCAAGGGAAGGGGTACGGAATAGGTGTTTTGCAGACGCAACCGGGATGGCAGTTTCGCCTACAAGTAGAATGTGCGCTGCAAACTCTCCCCAAGCCAAGCCTCTTGCGGACAAGGGAAATTTTTGAGCCGTTTCGCGCCCATTTCTGCCAGCGCCCTGCGGAAACTCGCCGAAAGTCATGGCTTCACCTCCGGAAACGCCGCGCGCATAGCTGAAATATCTATTTTTAACAGGGCGTTGTAGCTCGATGGATCAAATGGATCTTCTGCAGGGATGACTTCACGTTCAAACAGCCAGCTCAACCGGCCTGCATCCAGATTTCCGCGTTCAAACGGCTGATCTCCGAAATGCTCCCACAACGCGGCCATGAAACCCGCATCGGCACGTTTGTCAGCTGGTCTGCGATCTGCATACCGCTCGCGCCGCGTGATGGGGGTCACACCTTTTGGATTCGCGCGTCTGATGGTGAATTGAAAGTCCGTGCCCGGTAAACGCCCGGGAAATCCGCGGTGTTTTAGCATGCCTGCCCTCGCAATTTGAGGGCGCCGCAGTGTGCCAGCGGGGCAGACCGAAAGGTCCACCCCGTGACGGGTTTACTTGTACTTGCCGGTGAATGCGGGCTCGACCGAAATGGGTTCGGGCTCAACCACGACAAACTCTTCTTCTTGAGCGCCACCGCAGGCTGCAAGGCCGGCCAGCAGGCCTGCCAATGCAAAAAGCTTAATGCTCTTGGACATCCACGTCTCCTGTCTTTTTTTATGGATCCTTCAAGGTTCTTCGACCTTGTGGAAACCCACCTCAAATAGGGATGGGCGACCGCCCATCGTGACGAGACAATATCCGAAACACGTGTCAAAAGATATCCACAGCCGGGCATGACGGAGGCCTGTGACTCCAAAGCCTCAGATCGCCTCAGAGGTAAGCTTTGATGCGCAAGATATTGTGCCTGCATCAAAACTCCTCCCAGATGCAGGCGCCGTTTTGGAAGCTAAAGAGTTCAAAAAACTGTGTAGCGTCAGGGTCTGGCTGACCAAATGGTACAACGCGATCAGAGAACGAGACGACGATACGCGCGGGCTCAATCTCGTTATCCACAAGATATGGCGCTGCCATTTCGTCGCACAGAACCTGCATATCTGCCGCAGCACTCTCTGGGCCTATCGCATCTGGCCCGCGCGCAATCTGCGGCGCCAGAAAGCGGAAGCGCACCCATAGCTCTCCCGGGTTTTCATCAAGCAGAATTTCGGACAGCGATACTGTCTGCCCCGACGGCGTTTCGATCGGCTGTTCGGCCCAGCCAGGTGTTGCGATCAGGACCAGACCCAAGATGCAGCCCCGACCCCGAAAACGGGCTCCTCCTGCCGGGGCTGCGAAGCGCGTGCGCGCAGCACGCGTGTTGGGAAACTGGACTGTCATCATGGAGCAGATTCGTCCTGAGTGTCAAATTCCGCAGGACTGATGATTTCGATCAGCTCCATATCGTCTGAATGGCGCACTTCGCGATGTTTGATGCCAGGCGGTTGCAGAACGCAGGACCCCGCCCGCAAAAGGTGCTCTCCTTGCCCCTCATACTCGAACACGACCCAACCTTGCGTGACATACACCATCTGGAAGTCCAGATCATGGGAGTGCCACGCGCCGGGGCTTTCCATTCCAGGCACGGCACGGATCACGTGTGCGCCGAACTTACCTTGAGTGGCGGCTTTGATGCCAAGGTCGCGATACTCAAAAAACGCACGCAACCCCTCGCCCACGAATTTGCCATCATCAGCGTGGGCGATGGTGAAGGCTTGGTTTTTCCAAAGCTGGCTCATGGCATACTCCGACAGTTGGGGGCCACACGATCCAAAACAGGCAGGGACGCGACCTAGCTCATAACGGAATGTTGTCGTGCTTCTTCCACGGCATTTTCTTTTGCTTGTGGCGCAGCGACGCAAAGGCCCGCGCAACCCGTTTCCGCGTGCTGCGCGGCTGGATCACCTCATCGATGAACCCGCGCTCGGCGGCGACAAACGGATTTGCAAACCGCTCTTCATATTCCGCTGTATGGGCCGCAATCTTTTCCGGATCGTTCAGATCGGCGCGGTGAATAATCTCTGTCGCACCTTTGGCGCCCATCACGGCCACTTCTGACGTCGGCCAAGCATAGTTGATGTCGCCGCGCAGGTGTTTGGAACTCATCACAACATAGGCGCCGCCATAGGCTTTGCGGGTGATAACGGTGACTTTCGGCACTGTCGCCTCGCCGTAGGCAAAGAGGAGTTTGGCCCCATGTTTGATCACGCCATTATATTCCTGCGTGGTCCCGGGCAGGAAGCCGGGCACGTCGACAAGGGTCAGCAGCGGGATTTCGAAACAGTCGCAAAAGCGAACAAAACGCGCAGCCTTCCGGGCGCTATCAATGTCCAGAACGCCGGCCAGAACCATTGGTTGGTTCGCCACAACACCCACGGTTTGCCCTTCAAGGCGGATAAAGCCCGTGATGATGTTCTTGGCAAAATCCTCCTGGATTTCATAGAAGTCGCCTTCATCCGCCATTTTGAGGATCAGCTCTTTCATATCGTAGGGCTGATTGGGGTTTTCGGGCACCAATGTATCCAGCGACGCTTCGATCCGTCCCGGATCATCAAAGAATGGGCGCACTGGGGGTTTGGACCGGTTGTTCAGCGGCAGGAAATCGACCAGCCGACGGACCTCGGCCAGCGCCTCGACATCGTTTTCAAACGCCGCATCAGCAACCGAAGATTTCTTGGTATGGGTTGAGGCGCCACCCAGCTCTTCGGCTGTTACAACCTCGTTTGTGACGGTTTTCACCACGTCCGGCCCGGTCACAAACATGTAGGAGCTGTCCTTGACCATAAAAATAAAGTCGGTCATGGCCGGAGAATAGACGGCGCCGCCCGCGCAAGGCCCCATGATGACACTGATCTGGGGCACGACGCCGGACGCTTCGATATTGCGCTGGAACACCTCACCATAGCCGGCAAGCGAATCGACACCTTCCTGGATGCGCGCGCCACCGGAGTCGTTGATGCCAATGACCGGTGCGCCGTTCTGCATCGC
>CAYODE010000327.1:0-3074 GCA_964402685.1 uncultured Aestuariivita sp.
AGCGCGCGGATGGCGGGTAAGTTTGGTGTTTCCATGATGGATCCTCCGATCCACCACGCCCTCCCACATCGACAACCCGACGTTGACAAGCCATCATATCACATGATGCTGCATTGCATCCGAGGTCGGTTATGAGCCCAAGGCGGACCAAGTCATAAGCGAATGGCAATGTCCGCTTTCTCTGTTGGCTCTGGAATACTTCAAAAAACACCAAGTGCTTCGACAAAGGTGTCTGAGACAAAGATAACCACGTGTTTTGGGTTTGCGCCAAGGTGTCAATGACCACCTTTATTGAATCAGAGATCTCTACCAAACGAGCGCTCAGTCTGCGATCTGGTTTAATCTCCGACCCGAGATTGGAGGTAGATGGGAGCCGGTCAGTAGCTACAGAAAGGCATTTCACAACTAAGCTTGAGCGAGCTTCGGCCATGATGAAACTTGTTCTGGCTACCAAGTGAGCCAATAATGATGAGAGTCTTCTTGGAGGCAGCCATGATGCTGACGCACAACGCTATTGCTCATCTTGTCGTTACCTTGACGCTTGTCTTCTATGCGCACGTTGTTCAGGCCTCAGGGAATAAGTATGCGCTTGTTGTTGGGAACTCCAATTACCAATTTGTTCCGGAATTGAAGAACCCGGTTAACGACGCGAAGGACCTTGCTGCAGCTCTTGATCGTATTGGTTTCGATGTAAACCTCCAGATAGATGTTGGTTTCGATGAGCTGAATGCTGCAGCCCGCGAGTACGCCAAGAGATCACAAAATGCAGATATTTCCGTAGTATATTTTGCTGGCCATGGGATAGAAATTGACAAGGCAAACTATCTTTTACCAGTCGATGCAGAAATGCTTGACGACCAAGACGTTGAGCTTGAGGCTGTTCAGCTTCGCTCCCTTTTACAAGAGGTATCAAGCACAAACGGCGTTACGCTCATGATTGTCGACGCCTGCAGAGATAATCCTTTTGCCACACGGCTTAGAAGCAAGGGTTCGACACGTTCAATTGGAGAGGGGTTAGTCCGGGTTGATCCCAAAAGTGGTGTTTTGCCTGGTGGTGTCCTCATCGGATACGCAGCTAAAGAGGGGCAATATGCATTAGACGGAATAGGTAGGAACAGTCCGTACGCAGCTGCTCTATTAGGATATCTTGAAACCCCCGGTCTGGAAGTAAGTAAGCTCTTTCGTCAGGTCAGGGATGCGGTATTCAAAGAAACTGATGGCGCTCAGGAGCCTTTTACCTATGGCTCTTTACCCGGACGAGATATCTTCCTCATACCCGGACACGAGACAGATGAGACAGAAAGAGCTCATCAATTGTCTCGGGAGATCGCAGCCGCGTATGCGGCGACTTCAGCCAACGGGACAATAGCTTCGTGGGATGCATTCTTGGAAAGGTTTCGGAACGCAACAAGCGATCCGCTTGTCGTTCTAGCCGCGAAAAAGCGCTCCGAACTTGTAGTTGAACATCTTGAGCAAGGGAGATCTGAGGCAGAAAAAGCGCTGGATAGACAGGCGCAGTTTTCGCGCGATGTATTCACGGAATACACGGCAGCAGCCACCTTAGGGTCTCCACGTGCTTGGGCACTATTTTTTGAACAAGGTGATACGGGTTCCCTTAAGCAAGGCGCCATGCTTCTGGAGGAGCAAGCGATAGCCAAAGAGGCTCACGACCGCAGCGGTGGGCGTTATAGGATTGCTGGCCCAAATGAGACTTTGGGCTTAGAACAAAGGCGCGCGGCCTTGGCAGCAATGTCTTTGACAGTCGACGAAATACGAGAAATCCAAGCATTGCTGCAATCGCGGGGTAACGATGTTGGAAGTCTAGACGGCCAAATAGGCCCTAGAACAATAAAGGCCCTCGAAGTGTTTCAGAACGCGAACGGCCTTGTTGTGACTGGTGTACCTACAAGAGCTACACTCGAAGAACTTGGCTTCTTTTCCAATGGGCGACAGCCTTCAAGTCTCTTTGAAACCTCCGGTGCAATAGCTAGGAAGTTTGACCCCGAGACTGTAATGCTTCTGGAAGACGATCCACGCATCGAACGCCTCCTCAAGGCTTTCGATGATCGACAATTAATCTACGGATCGTTTCGCGACAGCATTTACGCAGCAGTCTTCGTAGGTGGCACTCATTCCGAAGAGTCTATCCAAAACATGCTGGATGCAGCCAATGGAAAACTGGTCGAAATCAACGATGCTGAGGAACAAGATTTTATCTTCGATTTGGTGAGGCATGATAGGAGAATCTGGGCACACCTTGCTGGGGGTTTTCGACCGAACCACGGGCCAACAATTGGACTGCAAAGACAATCTGGCCAATGGGTATGGCGTTCTGGGGAGCCTTTAACATATCGAAAGTGGGCACCGGGACAACCTCGCAGAGTTGAAGGAGAACAAACTTTCGGCCGCTTAGTTCCGGTGGGCAACTACAGAGAAATGGCTCCAGTACTTGATGAGTTCGCTTGGGCAACAAGCGACATCCCATTCTCCTCAATAATTGTCGAAATTCCCTGAGCTACGACTCGCGGCATTCATATCTCGTGACTCTGACAAGCTGAGCCAAAGCAAGGGTCAGACATATTGCGACCAAGGCGAGAAAAGCCTATCTCTGACGGTGCGCCTAACATGAGGCGCTCACGCCGAGTTGAGATAACCTTCGCGATAACAAACCAACTTTTTTTGACGCACTGCCCCAAACCCGCCGTTGGATCAGGCGCAACGAAAGACCACTTAGTCCGCATTCCTGTCGCTCGCCACCTGAAAATGCTGCGCGATGGACGAATGGCCGGTATGGTGAAGCTGCACCGCGGCGATCAGCCAGGGACTGAACGGCAGGTCTGGGCCGACTACAGCAGAACAAGGTCCAAATTCCCGCCTCAAAAGACGCATGAGATCAAGATACTACGCAGTGGCTGTTTCGGTTAGCATCGCAAGGCAAATGCTCCAAGTAGCCAGAATTTTCCGATTTCGGGTAGCAAGATAAAGCTGAACGCGCCTACAAACCTCGATGACTTGGCTGCCAAAATCTGTACACGACCTCTATGCTTCCGCTTCGCGTCAAACCTACACCTCGT
>CAYODE010000328.1:0-595 GCA_964402685.1 uncultured Aestuariivita sp.
GGCGCGCGCCAGTTCGGCCTGCCGACCAAGTTCAAGGGCACCTTCTGGGGGATGGAGAAGATCATCGCTGACCGGATCACCAAAGAAGCCGGACCGTTCCTCGCAGGTTATGAAGGTGTGATGCCCTATCGCTATTTCTGGGATCGCGAAGGCGCGCCGCGCTATGAGCAATACGCAGCGCTCTCGAAAGAGATGTTCGCAGGTACGCCACTTGAGAACTACATGTCGACCTGGGCCCTGCAAACCATGTGCGGTCTAGAGATCGCGATGAAAGCGTTCCGGGATACCGCTGAGGCTGGCATGGAGCTGACGCCGGACAACATTGCCGAGAAGCTGACCAACATCAGTGATTGGGATACCGGCGGCTTCTTCGGTGGTCCTGTGTCGATGAACAACAACGCCATCGGCACCGGCCGGGTCTATGAGTACGATCCGGAAAGCGGTCTGTTCAATCCAAAGTCGGACTGGCTGACGGTTTAAGCTGAGGGTCGGATCGCCATCGGCGATCCGACTAACGCGGGGGGGGGGGGGGGCGGCCCCCCCCCCGCCCCCCCGGACGCCCCCAAACCCCAACAGACGCGCGCGAAGTTGAGAT
>CAYODE010000328.1:605-3068 GCA_964402685.1 uncultured Aestuariivita sp.
TGGGCGAGTGGATCGAGATTAAGGAAGAAAACTTCGCCGAGGAAGTCGCAAAGGCGGCGCAGGGCTGAGTTTGCGGTGATCGCGGGACCGAGGGGCCAACCCCTCGGGCTGCCGGTTCGAAGCGGGGGGCCAGCCCCCCGCACCCCCCGGAGTATTTCCGAACCCAAAGAAGCAGGGGATCTGCGCGATATGTTGACCATCGAGAATATCGAAGTGACCTATTACCATACGGTTCAGGCCCTGCGCGGCCTGTCGCTGGAGGTGCCGGATGGTAAGATCGTGACCCTTTTGGGAACCAATGGCGCTGGCAAAACGACCACGTTGAAGGCAGCCTCAAACCTCTTGGCGTTGGAGAACGGGGAGATCGGCGAAGGCCGGATCAATTTCAAAGGCCAATCGATCATGTCGATTCAGCCCGACCGTTTGGTTCAGATGGGCCTGTTTCATGTGCGTGAAGGGCGGCGCATTTTTTCCGAAATGACGGTGGAAGACAATCTGATCGCTGCCTCCTATGCGCTGGACCGGCGCAACGCAAAGGCTGATTACGACAAGGTCTATGACTTCTTTCCGCGCTTGCATGAGCGCCGCAAGCAGATTGCGGGTTATCTTTCAGGCGGCGAACAACAGATGCTGGCGTTTGGCCGCGCGATGATTGCGCAGCCCGAGTTAATCTTGATGGACGAACCCTCCCTGGGTTTGGCGCCCAAGGTCGTGGAAGAAATCTTTGGCACCATCCGGCGGTTGAACGATGAAGACGGGGTTTCGATCCTGCTGGTCGAACAAAACGCAGGCGTGGCGTTTTCCGTCGCCGATTACGGCTACATCATGGAAAGCGGGCAGATCGTGATGGAAGGCGAAGTGTCCAAGCTGAAAAATGACAAGGACATCCAGTCCTTTTATCTGGGTGTGTCTGATGGCGACGGCGGTGCGCGCCAATCCTTCCGGGATGTGAAACATTACAAGCGCCGCAAGCGTTGGCTAAGCTGAGGAGGCTTGAGAGATGGCATTTGATATTCGCAGCGAAAGCGGGTTCCGCTCGGTCCCACAGATGGTGTCGGAACATGCCGCAGCACGCCCCGATGCGGTGGCGATGCGACAAAAGGAATACGGCATCTGGAATGAGCTGACCTGGTCCAATGTTCAGGAAATCATGCAAGCCGGTGCCGCCGGACTGATCGGGCTGGGGGTCGAGGCTGGCGATCACGTCGGCATCCTCAGCGAAAACCGCAGTGAATGGGTGCTGGCACAATTCGCGATCAACGCGGCGGGTTGCACTGTCGTGGGCATGTACCCGACCTCCCCGGCGGCCGAGATTGATCATTTGGTCACCGCGTCAGACACCACAGTGCTGTTCATCGAAGACCAGGAACAGCTCGATAAGATTAAGGAATTGCAGGGCAAACTGCCCAAGCTCCGCCAGCTGATCGTTTTCAATTCCAAGGGCACGCAGGGTGAGGACTATCTGAACCTCAAAACCTGGGACGATCTTCTCGCCAAGGGCCGTGCCATGGTGAACGGACAGGCCGGGGATGAGGTGATGGAACGGATTGCGGGCATCAAGCCCGAAGACACCGCGATGATGGTCTTTACCTCGGGCTCGACAGGCCTACCCAAGGCCGCAGAGATCTCCTTCACCAACCTGAATGCAGGTGCCGGCGTGGCCGAGCACGTGTTCAAAGGTTATGGCCCTGGCACGAATGTGCTGAGCTATCTGCCGCTCTGCCACATCGCCGAGCAGGCTGTGACGGTTATGAACGGTCTCTCCAAACAATTCGTCATGAATTTCGGGGAGAGCTTGCGCACCATCACCTTAGATTTGCGGGAAGTGGCGCCTGAAGTGTTCTTTGGTGTCCCTCGCATCTGGGAAAAGATGCAGGCGGGGGTGATCGTACAGGCGCAGACGGCGGGTGCCCTGCGCAAACCGATGACTTTGCTGGCGTTGAAGGGCGCGATGAAGCGGGGCGCCAAGCGTCGCGACCAGTGGACCGGCGGCGACCGGATGGCCCACGCATTTTGGGACGCTCTGGTTTATCGCCATATCCGCTCTTATCTCGGCCTTGGCCGCGTCAGTTTTGCCATTTCCGCGGCTGCCCCGATCGCGCCGGATCTTCTGGCGTTTATGCGCGGGATCGGTGTGAATATCCGTGAGGCCTGGGGCATGTCCGAAACCTCGGGCGTGGGGACTATTCAATCGGCGTGGGGCAATTGCGATGGCCGCATCGGCTATCCTGTACCTGGTGTTGAATGCAAGATCGCGGAGGATGGTGAAGTGCTGTTCAAGGGCGATACGATCTTCAAATCCTATTACAAGAACCCAGAGGCCACGGCGGAAACCATTGTCGACGGCTGGCTGCACACAGGCGATGTGGGTCAGATGGAGCCTGATGGTTCCCTCACGCTGATCGACCGCAAGAAAGACATCATGATCAACGCGGCGGGCAAGAACCTCTCTCCCTCGCTGAT
>CAYODE010000329.1:0-3025 GCA_964402685.1 uncultured Aestuariivita sp.
GCTTGACTACGAAATCAACCCAACCAAACACGACGACAACCTCGTCACCCTGACCTGCCACAAGATGACCCAGCGTGCGACGTCCCAACCGTTCCCGCGCGACCTGATTGCCACAACGCTTGCCGAAGGCCTTGATCAACGGACACTGCACCCGCGCTATAACGGCGAATACGATGTGCGTTTTACGAACACCAACGTGCGGATCACCCAGTCAAGCCAAGTGATCGCAGAATTTCCTATCATCTTCGCACCTACTCTGATTGCGATGGCCCGTGGGACCGAAGGCGACCTTTTCGCATCATAATGGAACACGAAGATGCCCGCTACAGCGCCCTTGGGTGCGGCGAGTTGTTTGCAGCGGTGATCACCCAAGCCTTCCATGACGCGTTCGCCCCACAGGCTTTTAACGCGAGCGAGAAAGAATTGGTTCAACGTGACTCGATTGCCTTCCTAACGGCAAAGTCAGGTGAGTGGCGGGCGCATCGCAATTGGCTTTGTACCCAAATTGGTATCGATGGTGATGCCCTCGCGGAGTCCGTCCGCGACATGTTCTTAGGCATCACGTCGCCGCACATGAAAGAGAAGCAGAATTCGGGTAGGCAGTACGTCATTGCGTTCAAGCCTGCTCAGATCGAAGTCGCCCGTGCTGTCTATCGACAAATGAATGACCGAACACCCGCGCCGCGGCCTATCCCCACGCCGAAACCCGCGCCTGAACCTGTTGTCTCGGTGAAACCCAAATCCGTGACTTTGGAGCCTGATGCATCGGACGTGCTGAATGACTGGTACGCCAATATGACCTCCACCTAATTTTCCAGATAACTGAGTTATTGCACCACCCAAACTGCGCTTGAGCAGGCCCTGATTTGCCACTGATAACACCTATGCGGACCATGTCCCTCCTTTCACGAATGCACGAATTGGGGATTGGCAACGGTCCCCATTTTGCATTTCTACTCAGGAGGACCGCCCATGTCCGAACAGCTAACAACCGCAATCAACGCCTTGCTCAAACAAGTGGAAACACTGACCGAGAAGGTTGCCGAACAAGACAAACGCTACGACGATGTTTACCGCGTGAACGGCAAACTTCTCGAACAACTCAAAGGCCCGAAGCCTGCGGACATGCCAGCAGCCACGCCCACAGCCGATGACTACGCAAACCTATTGAAGAAGCTCAAAGATGGGATGCGCCCAACGGGCCTTGAGAATGCACGTCGCGAAGGTGATCCCGTAACCATCACACGCACGGATGCCTTAGACGCCAAACTCTACAGTACAGCAAAGGCGCAAGCGGCAGAGCTTGGTGTTCCACTGGAAATGATCGACGACCGCCCATCTGCCCAAGCAGAGCGCCCAGCAACCTATCAATCGCGCGACGTGGATAACTCCATGATCGACACAATTGACGATACCGCGCAAAGACTGCGGTTTGTCCGCCACGACCGGGCGATAGGTGGGGCAGGCCTTGTCGCCAATAGTCTTGCCGCTGAAAAAGACGGATTCAGAATGGTGACGTTCAAGGATGAGAATG
Organism: uncultured Aestuariivita sp.; assembly: GCA_964402685.1. Taxonomy (GTDB): domain Bacteria; phylum Pseudomonadota; class Alphaproteobacteria; order Rhodobacterales; family Rhodobacteraceae; genus Aestuariivita. The sequence continues at coordinate 1,535 of CAYODE010000329.1, forward strand.
ACTTGCCGGATCACGTTCGCACGAAGTTGTCTTTGATGGCGTCGGCGACACACGCTGGAGGTGGCAATGCTGATGAATGAAGAACGCGCTCTACTGCACGTGGCGACCGTCCTTGTTCGCGGCGGCCATATTGATCAATACCAGGTCAGCGAAGACGGTGTTGTCGTAGGGCCGCGCACGCAATTCCAGATCAATGCATCAAGCGACGACGATGTTGCGCTCGTCTCGATGATTTACGCGGTGGCCAATCTGATCAAACTTGGCGGGGTCGATCCTGTTGATGCGGTGGACCATCTTATTGACCTCGGCGTGCGGCATCGTTTTGCCAAGAATGTCGTAAATCGGGTTGTTGGGCGCAGGCATGGCAAGGATTTCCTTTTGGTTTGGGACGTTGTGCGACCGTTGTACGGCCTGACCGTAGCGACGCCCACCGCAGACTTAGGAGACACCTGAAATGGGCAATAAGAACTCCGGCGCGACACACACCATTTCCCTTCGCCCGGACAAAGACGAGATCGTCCGTGACGTTATCCTTGGGAAGCGCACGAAACTGGAAATAGCGGCGTTGTGTGGCATCCATGAAAGCAACGTGACGCGGTACTTCAAGAAACACGTCACCGAAGAAATGCGCCGGGAAATCATCGCCGAAGACCGGATGACCCGCGTAAAAAAGGCGACGGGCGTGCTTAATGAAGAACGCTTGGATATTGCCAAAACCTATGACTCTTTGGCCCGCCGCGTCGAACGAATCTTGACCGAGGCAGAGGAAACAGAACAACCAGCCCTCGCATTGGCCGCTGTAGATGGATTGCGTCGCGTCCTCAAAGACATCGCGACCATGAATGGCCAGATGGCACAAGAATTGACCGTCAACGTTTCTCTTGCTCAGGCTCCTGAATGGGTGACGCTCAGGCGCATCCTCGGTCAAGTCATCGACGAAGTCCCAGCCGCCCGCGAACCACTGCTGCGCCATATGCGCCATCAGGCGCTGTCGATCACGAAAGAGACGGAAGGTGTCGGTCTGTAATGCCGCTTGATGGGTTCACAGACTGGTTGCGTGCCGTTGAGCGGGACATTGATCCGGCGGCTAAGATGCTGCACTTCCTGCAACAGGAAACGCCAAACGCGACGGCAATTGATCCGTTTCAGTTAGAGGCGATAACTGCTACGGCCCCAACAGTTGCTCTCAGAATTTGCAGGCAAGCAGGTAAGAGCTGTGTTCTTGCCGCGCGCGGCGTTATGGAACTTGAACGTGGCGGCACCACTATCTGCCTTGCTCCTTCTGAACGGCAAACACGAGAAATCACGCGGAAAGTCACGACCTATCTGCGCGCGACAGACCTTGTTGTGGAACGAGCCACACAAACAGAGATCGAGGTGAACAACGGAGGTCGTTTTATCGCTGTGCCAGCGTCGGGCGCGACTATCCGTGGATACACCGCTACGCTAATTCTCGTAGATGAATGCGCTTACATTGCAGATGACGAAACG
>CAYODE010000330.1:0-2990 GCA_964402685.1 uncultured Aestuariivita sp.
TCCCCCAAGAGGATCGAACAACTACGTCACAGCACTGCATGTACTCATGACAAAACTGCACTTTCTCGATGAGCTACAGCTAGTTGCGCACATAAACCGACAACTAGGCCTGTGTGGTGCTGCAAACGCGGAGTTTGACCACAAGGGCGGAAAGCGGTCTTTCGCTGCGGCCTGCACGATTGGCAATTCTGCGCAATAAGCGGAAATTGCAAAGCTGCAAACCAAAGGCGGCTTGCGTGTAAGGCTGATCCAAAGAATAGGAACCGTTGCTGCCGCTAGAACTAGCGCCGCGCCAACTCTTTTGAGGCCACAGACTTGGCTGTATCGCGAGGCATACTCGCGCCCAAGTCCAGCCAGTGAATACTGTTGTAGAAACGATAGCCGTCATGATCAATGTACGCTTCCAACAGCGAGGAAATGCGTGACTTGGTTAGAAATTGAACGCATTTAAGGGCCATGATTGCGCGGCATTCGTCATCATGGTGGCCAAGCGCCTGCAACAGAACTTCGTCGCTGAGTGAAGTAACATTCGTGTTTCGGAGTTGTTTCAAAAGCTCTCGACGCAACAAAAGCTCCATATCCACAGACAACAAGTCTGCCATACGTTGCTTACCAATCGCAATTACAGCGGTTGCCTTCAGCGGGAGCGCCTTGGGGAAGCGAGCTGAAAGAAGGTTGAGCGTCGCCGGTCGAAAGTCACCCATGTCCTTGATTCGGTTCAGATCGGACCAATCGCCAAATTTACCCAAGAATTCTATTATGGTCTCACAAATATCGACATCGTAGCGGTCCAATACATGACGAACCAAATCTAAATCAGTCTTCTGCTTGAGCCCACACAAAGCTTCGAGTGCTGCGGTTGTAAGCCGTCTACGAAGGAACGGAATGTATTCTTGGCTTCGTTTAAACGCCTCATTCTGACCGCCGAGCGTCTTCTCGAGTTCATTTAATCGCGAATTAAAGTAACACTCAAAACCGCTTTTTAACTGCTCTCGTAATTCTTCTTTCATCCTGTTTGGATGCTCGCGAAATAAGACGAAAGCGACCTCTTCGTCATAGATGCCACCCTGGTCATATTCTTTTTTAAGATGCAGGAAGTCTTTCTCAGACAAAACCGCAAGTTTGTAACGGTCCAGATGCTCGGTGTTTGTCTTTTCTACTCCGAACAGCCCACTTAACCCTTGTTTCTTTTCTGTGATTGCCAGCGCTTGTTTCGCCAAGCTGTCTTCCAACGGATGCCCTGCTTTATGCAGCGAAAGCGCTGCGTAGAAACGAACTGTGTAATCTGGATCGCTTAGTAGCGTGTCCGCGAGCTCCCTCTGAAGAGCACCTCGGTCACAAAGTATGGCTGCTGATCGTTGGCGTATTTTTGCTGATGGCGAAGCGACGCATTCCATGAGAAGTTCTGTGGTCAACGAGGCGGGGTTCTCAAACACTTGCTCCGCCGTTTCTTCGTCTATCTCATCTATTGCGAGTTCAAGCGCTCGCGTTAGTGCTCGTGCGGCACCAGATCGCGCTTCAAGCTTAACGATGAGATCGCCGAGCTTTGCCTGATGCTGAGATGAACTACTCCCATAAATCTCTTCAAGCAGGGGTAGGTCTTCTGGCTTGCTGTTGTCCTGAAGGTAGATGAGCGCTTCAGAAAACACTCCGCGTTTGGCGTCTTCATCCATCCATTGCCGAATTGTGTTCTCGCGACTGAACAAGTCCGCAATGTGAGGCGGTTCGATACCCAGCAGCGAGATCAATCGAATTGCATGTGCTTGTTTTGTTTCGTCAGAAATTACTGCGGTTGCCGCGAGGCGTTCTTGGTTTTTCTCGTCCTTGAGGTACTTCGATACCCAGTGCCACAGAGGAATGTTCTGGCTGCCAAATCCTGCAATGCCGCTCTCGACCAATTCGCCTATTTCTCCACTTCCCAACTCCAATATGTCGCGATGGCGAAATAGCAGGTTGGCATCGTGTGCGCCGAGAACCGTTTCGTCGTTGCCGGATCGATAAACTGATGAAGCCACAAGCCGCATACGTGCGACCTCTGTGGCGTTGGTTTTCTCCCACCCTGCTTCTTTCTGAGCCATGCCTTCTAAAAACGCCCTGGTTCGTTCCGAAAATAGGTGGTTTTTCTCAGTTTCCGCTTCGGGATTGGTGGTCGCGCTTTGTGGTGGAGCTTCTGACTTAGTCTTATCATGAGGTTCTGATTGCCGTTTTTCGAACTCACACCATCCGATGGCTGTAAGTCGACCTCGGATCAGCGTCTCAAAATCAGCTTCGCTTGAGTATTCTTTGTACAGCGCGTCTCTCTTGGAAAAGCACTCATCTTTGAAAGCGAGCACAAGCTTCAATGAATCCCCAGGATCACGTAGCCTCTCGGGCGGCACTTCCTTAAAGTAAACGGCCATGTCATTCATTTTACCTGATGCGACATGGCCTTTGGCACGTTCAAACTCTTCCTCAAATCCAGAAGTGAACTCCGGGTTCTCGCTCGCTGTTTTCGATCCCCAATGGTCGTACATGACGCCAATAAAGTACTCGCATCGATCTAGCTCTTGGTTGATCAAGGCCTGAGGTCGACCACGCCCAGGCAAAGTTTCTTCCCAGCCTACCGGTTCCAACATACACCCCCAATGCCGAGAATGATGTCTGTTCAGTTCGTCAATGACGTCGCGAAATATTGTGCGCTCAGCCTCAAGTCCGCTTGGAGACCCAATGAATACAGGAATTAGTTGGATGTTATCGTTCGCCACTTCGGTTTCACTCGCAAGTATTAGCATGCTTTGCGCTGTAAGCAGTTAGAGACTAAGCTTGAAGAAGTCAGTTGCAAAGTCAGATCAGAGGGTTCCGCCGCCTCGTGAAGCGCGGGGCATCTTCCATCATCCAACGAAAGACAGCGTCGGGCTAGGAACGTGCAGTCGCCGCAGAGGGAACCAAGGTCCGCTATGGGCCGGTAGTGACTTCATCCGCCGACATCGGCGTTCTACCTACCCGCGCCG
>CAYODE010000331.1:0-2986 GCA_964402685.1 uncultured Aestuariivita sp.
GCATACCTTTACTTCGACAGCTATTCGATTGATCTAAGCTTTGCTGATCGCTCGACCAACCCCGGCTATTTTAAGCCGTCTGAGCAATCGACCGCCTATTTGCTTAACCCAGACCCCGATGACCCTATTCTGCTCAGTCAGCGTGGGCGGTTTATGAGCGAATTGCACAATCGAATGGCGCTGCCGATTTATCCGCTTGCCTTTGCGATGGTGGTAGCGCTTGCTCTTGGCACTCCGCATTCCGGGCGTGCCGGTCGTGCCAAACGCGTGCTGGCCGCTATCGGCGGTGGTGCCGCGCTGCTAGGCTCCCAATTTGGCGCATCAGGGCTGATTTCGACTGCAACTTTTACATGGCCTGTGCTCTATCTGATCCCTATCGTGGTACTGATTGTTGGATGGCTATCGATCTCGCAACGCATTGACCTGAAAGAGTTTATTCTCGCCAGACTCCCCCATAAGAGAAAGGGCGCGACCCTTCCTCAGGCCGCGGAGTAGGTTATGCGTTTATCTGCGTCGCTGAGCCGCTATCTCGCTTTGGCCTTTGTCAGGCATGTGGGCTTTGTCTTCCTCGGTGCGTTCGCGTTGATGTTCATGGTGGATATCATGGAGTTGTCGCGCCGCGGCGGCGATTTGGATGTTCCAATTACCGCCATCGTCGCCATCTCAGCCATGCGCCTACCCGCGCTTGCTGAACAGCTTGTGCCCTTTGCGGTGCTCATCGGTGCTTTGATGACACTGGTTGCACTCTCGCGGCGTTCTGAACTTATCATCGCACGCGCGTCGGGCCTATCGGCTTGGCAGTTCTTGGTGCCATTGGTCATCGTCGCTGCAATGGTTGGTGTCGCCGCTTCGCTGCTCTACAATCCGCTCTCGGCGACCATGAAAGTGTACTCCGATGCCATTTTGACCGAACGGTTTGCAGGCAGCACAACCAACGTCGATCCTGATCGTGAAATTTGGTTCCGGCAGTCGACAGGCAATATCATGACGTTGGTGCGTGCCGCTTCGGCCACGGATGGCGGTCAAACACTGAACCAAGTCAGCGCTATGTTGTTTGATGAAAATGGTGACTTCAACCAGCGAGTCGATGCCCAGCGTGCGGTGCTGCGGAATGGTGCCTGGCACATGGAAAATGTGAGCATGACCAACACACAGGGAGAATCGCGCGCGATTGATGTTTTCACGCTTGCCACGCCTCTAACCGCCGATGATGTCCTAGGACGGTTCACTCCGGCCACGTCTGTGCCAATTTGGAGCCTTCCAAGCCTTGCAAATAAGGCACAGCAGGCTGGCATCGCGTCTGATCGCTATAGATTCCAGTTTCAGGCCTTGCTCGCGCGGCCCATGCTGCTTATGGCCATGGTGTTGGTGGCTGCAACAGTGTCTTTGCGGTTCTCTCGGCATGGGGGAACAACAAAGCTGGTTGTGGCTGGATTGAGTGCTGGATTTATCGTGTTTGTGATCAACGAAATTGCAGGCGACCTGGGTGGGGCGGGATTGGTCAATCCAATCCTGGCTGCATGGGTGCCCCCGATCGCAGAAGGCCTGTTCGGTATCACCGCCTTGCTTCACCTGGAGGACGGGTAAGTTTGGCCGGTATGATGCGCGCATCTTTGGCAACGCGACTGCGCCAGGGCACAATGCTCGCCTTGGCGGGCACCCTCGCGCTAACGGGTGTCAGTGCGGGCTTGACGTTAGGCGTTAACAATACAGCTCAGGCGCAGACTCAGAACGTGCCTGGGTTCACACAGCCAAATGCCGACGCACAGATGTTCTTGGAAGCTGATGAGCTTCTCTACAACGAAGGTGCAAACACGGTCACAGCGCTCGGCACGGTCACCATCTTTTATGACGGCTACACCGTGGAAGCCGACGAGGTTATCTACAATCGCGCTGAAGGCCGCGTATTGGCGCGCGGCAATGTTGTTCTGGTTGAACCAAGTGGTTCGGTCCTGCGGGCAACATCAGCGGATCTCAGCGACACGCTGACCGATGGGTTTGTTGATGCGTTAAGCGTTGAAACCCCTGAACGTGGCTTCTTCACAGCACGCAACGCCACCCGCCGTGACGAAGGCACGGTGACGGAGTTTGAAGAGGGCACCTACACAGCCTGCGAAGCTTGCCCGGAAGGTTCAGGTCGGCCACTGGCGTGGAAGTTTCATGCCGACACCATCACGTACGATGAAGAAGACCAAATGGTGTATTACGAAAATGTCCGATTGGACTTTTTCGGCATTCCCATTGTCTGGCTGCCCTTCTTTGCCCACACCGATCCGACCGTTGAACGCACAAGTGGATTTCTGCGTGCAGTATACCTCCACGACAGTCGGGTAGGGTTCGGTGTTTCAACGCCCTACTATTTCGCTCTCGACCCAAGCTACGACCTGACGATCACTCCAACGGTCTATACGGGTCAGGGCCTCCATCTTGAAGCTGAGTGGCGACAGCGACTGGAAAATGGCGGGTTCAGCGTTCGCGCCTCGGGTATCCGACAGTTCGACAGAGATCAGTTTGACACCCAGCCTGGCGATCAGGACTGGCGCGGTGGCCTTGCCACCAATGGTGATTTTTCTCTGAACAGTCGCTGGAACTTCGGTTGGAATTTGTACTGGCAATCCGACCGACGCTATTTCCGCGACTATGCGATTGAGACAGAAGGTGCCAGTCAAGTTGTCTCCGACATTTTTCTGACTGGGCTTCACGACCGCAGCTATTTCGATGCGCGTGTTGAGCGCATTCAAGTTGCCACGATTTCTGAGGGTGATCAGAATCAGCCTTGGACACTTCCAGTGGTCGACTATGATCGCCGATTTACGCCCTCTCATGTCGGCGGTGAGCTTCAAGTTCTTGCGAATTTGACGACAATTGTTCGTGAGGATGCCTATTTTCAGACCGAGACCGTTGGCGGGGTCAACAATGTCAACATTTACGAAGGTCTAGATGGCCAGATGAGCCGTGCCACACTGGATGTGTCTTGGCGCCGCGA
>CAYODE010000332.1:0-2980 GCA_964402685.1 uncultured Aestuariivita sp.
AATCCTTGATCTGTATCAAGCATTTCAGCCGCAGCTTTTGACGCGCATCAACGAACGCGCGTCACACACAGTCCTAGAGTTCATTTGAAGAGCCATCCAAGTGAGGGAGACGAGGATCCATGGCGTACAAATCTCTTTTGACCGTTATTACCGACGCATCAGTTGCAGCGACCCCGATTGCGCACACTGTCGCCTTGGCAGCGGCACAAGACGCACATGTCGAAGCCTTGTGTCTGGGCGTCGACCGGACACAAACCGGATACTATTATGCCGGCGCTAATGCTTTGATTTTACAGGAAACACTAACGCGCGCGCATGCCGAAGCCGAAGAGCTGCTGGATCTTGCAAGATCCACACTGGACAGAAGCAGCGTGCGCTGGTCAGCCGATGATGGCGTGGCGCCTTTCGCGGATCTGGCGCGCCATGTCGCCTTGCATGCCCGGTTCGCAGATCTCGTCGTTCTGCCCAAACCATATGGCGAGGATCGCGGTGCGGAACTGGAACCTGTGGTAGAGGCTGCGCTTTTTGACGCAGATGCCCCGGTTCTTGTTGTTCCGGACGGTTCAGAACCAAATCCCACCCCCGAACAAATCATCGTGGCATGGAACCAAAGCAAAGAAGCACTCGCCGCGATCAGATCAGCGATGCCTTTCCTGAAACAGGCGAAACTGGTTCGGATTGTCATTGTTGATCCCCCCACCCATGGCCCAGAACGCTCGGACCCCGGTGGATTGTTGAGTCAGATGCTGGCACGCCACGACATCGCTTGCGAGATTGATGTTCTGTCAAAAACTTTGCCGCGGGTATCGGATGTTTTGAACCGGCACGTGTCCGACAAGGGGGCGGACATGATCGTGATGGGCGCGTACGGCCATTCACGGTTCCGCGAAGCTATCTTGGGCGGCGCAACACGCAACATGTTGGAACAGTCCAGCGTCCCAGTTTTGATGGCACACTAGGTGCACACACACTGCTCAGAACGAAAGTGCCCTTTGCTCGGAAGCGAAGGGCGCTTTCATTTGAGACCAATTCAACTGGATTATCCCAGCATTCCACCGTCGCTATCGTCACCAGCTTCTTCCAACAGGCGATCCATATCTGGCACGGTGATATGACGTTTGCCCTCTAGCAAAATGACCTTGTCTTTTTTTAAGGCCGAGATCTGACGGCTGACTGTTTCAAGGGTCAACCCAAGATAATCCGCCATCGCCTCGCGGGTCAGAGGCAGATCGAAAACAACTTCGCTTGTTCCCGTTTCCAAATTCAGCGTTACATCGCGCCGGGCAATGATCGACAACAGACTGGCAATCTTTTCACGCGCGGTTTTTCGACCGAGAACAAGCATCCATTCGCGGGCGGCGTCCAGTTCGTCCAAAGTCATTTCTAATAGCCGGTGCGCGATATGCGGCGTATCGGCCATCATCTCTTCGAAAGGCTTCTTTCGAAAGCAGCACATTACAACATCTGTGGTGGCGACAACGTCATAGGCTGCACCTTCGCGACCAGGGCGCCCCACAAAATCAGACGGCAAAAGAAGGCCGACCATTTGTGTCCGGCCGTCTTCCATCGTTTGGGTCAACGTGGCGATCCCAGACACCACTGAACCGACAAAATCCATTTTATCGCCAGACCACATAACAGTCTGACCAGCTTCGAAACTTCGATAGTATTTGATCTCTTCTAGGCGATCTAATTCGTCTGATTCACATCTGGCACAGACAGCTCGATGACGGATCGGGCAATCCGAACACTCCTGTGAGAAGGATTGAGTTAGGTTCATGCGCGCTTCCAAACTTGATCTGGGTCAAGGCCCTCGCCCCTCACCATAGCATAAACCTAGGCACATGAAGAGTATTTCGCAATTGGCCAAGTTTGGGCTATTTGACGCGCGTGTGCCTCGCTACACGAGCTATCCGACAGCCCCTCACTTTGACGCCGACGTCGGGCCCGGCCAATTTGTCGACTGGATCAGTCAGATTCCAGAAGGCGCCCAGATCTCCCTATACGTGCATGTTCCCTTTTGCAGACGCCTTTGCTGGTTCTGTGCATGTCGAACGCAAGGGACCCAATCGGACGAGCCAGTTGCCGCATATCTGGACACACTCAAAGCGGAATTAAGCTTATTGAAAGCTGTGCTTCCCAACGGCGTGGGTCTGTCGCGATTGCACTGGGGCGGTGGAACACCAACTCTCCTTAAACCCGAGATGATGACGGACCTTGCACAGGTCATCGCGGATGTTGCCCCATTCGCGGAAGACTATGAATTTTCCGTCGAAATCGACCCCAATGAAATTGACGAAGCACGCGTTGACGCGCTAGCGGCAGCGGGCATGAACCGCGCATCTATTGGCGTGCAGGATTTTGATTCCGAGATCCAACAAACCATCGGCCGAATCCAGAGTTTTGACGTCACAAAAGCGGCGGCTGACATGTTGCGGGAGCGTGGGGTTCGCAGCTTAAATGCGGACATACTCTTTGGGTTACCCAGTCAGTCGAAAGAGCGAATGACACAGAGCGTTCAAAAGCTCCTGTCGCTCAACCCCGACCGGGTCGCGCTTTACGGATATGCACATGTCCCCTGGATGGCGCGACGGCAAACAATGATTCCCTCGGATGAACTGCCGACTCCGGAAGAACGCCTCGCCCTCTTTGATACGGCGCGGCGTTTGTTCATGTGGGACGGATATCGCGAGATTGGTATCGATCATTTTGCGCGGCAGGATGACGGGCTCAGCACAGCCTTGGATGCTGGTCTACTGCGGAGGAACTTCCAAGGCTACACCGACGACACGTCAGATGTTTTGATCGGGATTGGGGCATCATCCATCTCAAAATTCCCACAAGGTTTTGCGCAAAACGCGCCGTCCACCGGCAAACATACTGGCGAAATTCGCGCGGGACAGTTTTCCGTGTCGCGTGGACATGTGTTCAAAGGCGAAGACAAGATCCGGGCCCGTCTTATCGAAGCCCTGATGTGCGA
>CAYODE010000333.1:0-2959 GCA_964402685.1 uncultured Aestuariivita sp.
CCCGGCCGCAAGACCCGGCGCATTGTGCAGACCATAGACCTCTTGAATGCCAAACCGGTCCATCAGGCCGTCGTCACACATCTCTTTCCCGCCGCCATAGCCCTCTTCGGCCGGCTGGAATATCACAATCGCGGTGCCATCAAAGTTGCGCGTCTCAGCGAGGTATTGCGCTGCTCCAAGCAACATCGCGGTATGTCCGTCATGGCCGCAGGCGTGCATTTTGCCGGGAATGCGCGAGGCATGGTGCGCTTCGGTTTCTTCGTGAATAGGCAACGCATCCATATCAGCACGAAGGCCGATCACCTTTCCTGCCGTATCCGTTTTGCCTTTTATAACGCCAACCACGCCTGTGCGCCCAATGCCGGTTACGATGTCGTCGACCCCGAAGGTTTTCAGCTTCTCCTCCACCAATTCAGCCGTGCGGAATACATCAAATCCGATCTCCGGATGTGCGTGAATCTCCTGCCTCCAAGCTTTGATGTCAGCATGGAGTTCGGCAAAGCGGTTCTTGATCGGCATAAGGCGTTTATCCTGTGTTCAATTCATTTGCCGAGTGGCTATTGCAAGAAGTCTTAAGCTTGCGCGCCGCGTTCGGCCATTTCGGCATACCAGCTACATCCGGCGGCGATGATCTCGTCATTGAAGTCATAGGCCGGGTGATGCAAGTCTGCGCTGTCCCCGTTTCCAATAAAGAGATACGCACCAGGGCGTTCATTCAGCATGTCTGAAAAGTCTTCGCCGGGCATCACCGGCGGCATGTCGCGGATCACGTCGCCAGAGACGGCACGCGCAACTTCGGCCGCACGCGCCGCGGCATCCGGGTCATTGATCGTGGCTCCCACCTGCTTGGTATAATCGACCTGGGCGGTTGCCCCATAAGCTGCAGCTGTCGTCTCAACGATGGCCGTCAGGCGCTCAATCACCAGATCCTGCACCTCGGGTTCCAGATATCGCACTGTCCCCTTCAGCGTGACGGTATCAGGAATCACGTTGAACGTGTCAGTATCTGAACGCATCCCGCCAATCGACAGAACAACCGTTTTCAAAGGATCGACATTGCGAGAGGCGATAGACTGCGCCGCCATAACGATTGCCGAGGCCGCCACTGACGTATCAACCGTCAGGTGAGGTAGCGCCGCATGTCCACCGCGGCCTTGCACCGTGATGGTAAAGAAGTCCACCGCGCCCATTTGCGGCCCGTCTCGCACAGCGAACTGTCCTGCAGGAAGACCGGGCCAATTGTGCATACCATAGACTTCCTGAATGCCCCAGCGCTCCATCAACCCGTCCGCGATCATTGCGCGGGCGCCCCCACTGCCCTCTTCAGCCGGCTGAAAGATCAACACGACCGTTCCGTCAAAGTTCCGCGTCTCTGCCAGATATTTCGCGGCCCCAAGCAACATCGCCGTGTGCCCGTCGTGACCACATGCATGCATTTTCCCGGGCGTTTGGGAGGCGTGTTCAGCACCTGTGATTTCATGGATGGGCAACGCATCCATATCGGCCCGAAAGCCGATCACACGATCACCGCCGCCGTTCCCCTTTATCACGCCGACGACGCCGGTCTCACCGATGCCGGTCACGACCTCATCACAGCCAAAAGACGTCAGTTTCTCCGCAACAAAAGCGCTGGTGCGATGTTCTTCAAACCGCAATTCCGGGTGCATGTGTATATCGCGTCGCCATTCAGCAACCTCGCTCGCTATATCTGCAATGCGATTTTTTATGGGCATGCAAAGACTCCTTAACTTGCAGGCATCCGCCGTTCGGCCAGTTCCACAAACCAGCTGGATCCCACTGGAATCGCCTCATCATCAAAGACATAAGCCGGATGGTGGCACATAGCGGTGTCGCCATTGCCCAGGAACATAAAGGCGCCAGGACGTTCTTCCAGCATGTAAGAGAAGTCTTCGGCGGGCAGGATGGGATCGGTATTTGGGTCGATTTGGTCCGCCGCTGCGACAGCGCGCGCCGCCTCAAGCGCGAACTCGGTTTGATCTTCGTGGTTGGCGGTTATGGGGTACCCGGGTGTCCAAGTCACTTCAGCTGTTGCACCATAGGCCAGCGCCGTATGTTCGACGATCGTACGAATGCGTTCCTCGGCCCGTGTGCGCCACTCGGTATCCAACGTCCGAACCGTGCCCTCCAAAACAGCCGTATGTGGGATCACGTTGGATGCGTTGCTATCGGTTCGGAACGTCCCAACCGTCAACACAACGCGCTGGATCGGATCAACGTTCCGGCTGACCATGGATTGCAGGGCCACAACGATTTGCGCCGCGACCAGTGTTGTATCGATCGCCTCGTGTGGGGCCGCGGCGTGCCCGCCTTTGCCGGTCACGGTAATCTCAAACTCGTCCGATGACGCCAGAAGCGGACCTGGTCGCGTCGCGAAATGCCCGGTCGGGATCCCGGGCGCATTGTGCAGGCCGTACACTTCCTGCACACCCCAACGGTCCATCATGCCGTCATCACACATGGCTTTGCCACCGGCACCGCCTTCTTCGGCAGGCTGAAAAATCAAGACAACAGTGCCGTCAAAATTGCGCGTCTCGGACAGGTACTTAGCTGCGCCTAAAAGGATCGCCGTGTGCCCATCATGCCCGCAAGCATGCATTACTCCGGGCGTTTTTGAGGCATACTCAACACCAGATGCTTCTGGGATCGGAAGCGCGTCCATGTCCGCGCGCAGACCAATGACCTTACCAGAGGTGTTGGACTTGCCCTTGATTACGCCCACAACGCCTGTCTTGCCGATGCCGGGTGTGATCTCATCCACTCCCATGTCCTTTAGGCGGTCAACGACAAATGCCGCAGTCTCATGCACTTCGTACATCAACTCGGGATTTTCGTGCAGATGCCTGCGCCACTTAGTAATTTCAGGATGCAATTCGGCCAGACGATTGCGGATGGGCATGCGCGTTTCCTCTCCCAGATCAGGTGTGCAACCTGCCCCATG
>CAYODE010000334.1:0-2935 GCA_964402685.1 uncultured Aestuariivita sp.
TCCCGCCGCTGAGCAAAGCCGCGATCCTTCGGGTCCGGTAATAGTGGCGCGAATTGCGCATATCAGCCGAGGCGGGCACGATCGGAGCGTGGCCATCTGCGGACACACGGGTCGCCCCTGTGCGCCAAGCTGGCTCGACCAGCAATCCGTTTTCCATCCGAGGGACGCGGCCCGAGCCAAACAGGATCAGCGCGCCACCATTCCGAAGGTGGGAGCGCATGCCATCGACGGTCTGACGCGCTGTCAGGACCTTGTCGTGCCGATCGAGATCAACGGCAATGATCAAGTCTTTGCTCAGAAACCGTTCCGCCTCACGACCGGCCACAACCTTCAGATCAGGTCGATGGTCCAAAAGGGCGCCAGCATGCGCGATGAAGTCAAACGTGCCTATGGGATGTGTGGATGCAATGACCACAGGACCCTCGCGCGGAACGTTGTGTAAACCGTGCGCCCTGATCTGGGTCCCACCTCTCATCTTCAACAATGTGCGGACGAGGTCGGTGCCGGTCCTCCCGTCAAGTTCGATGAGCGTTTCCTCAGTCTCCCGCAGCGCAAAAAAGGATTGGCCGGTGAATGCCCGGTTCACCGCGTCGACTCCTTCCATCAGGCGCCGCAAGGCCGCAAGCCTCATGTCGGCACCTTCGGGAATGCGCAAACGCGCGCGCAGCAGTTCGTCTAGTGGATTGTCTGTCTTGTCCCTGACCAAGGTATGCTCGACGTGCCGTTTTGTTATCTGAAAGACGTTAACACGCCTTTTCGAGAGGTACACCTCGTTGCTGCGATATGTCGGTTTTCGTGGACTAACGAGGCAAGCTGCCTCAATGTCATCTGAACAAGCGCCACGGCCGAGCGGAAAACCGCATCAGGAAAAATAAAGGCTTGGCGCGAAAAGGGGGGGCATATGAGCACAACAGTGGCGCTCGAAATAGACAAGGTTATTCTGAATTTCTCCCCAACCAGCTTGCAGGTGTTGAACATCGTTCTGGCGGTGGTCATGTTCTCTATCGCGCTAGAGTTGAAGCCAGTTGATTTCAAACGTTTGGTCCAAGCTCCGAAAGCTCTTCTGACAGGCCTGTTCTCTCAGTTTGTCTTGCTCCCCTTTCTGACCTTCTGTCTGGTTTTGGCCACCCAACCGCAGCCTTCGATCGCACTGGGCTTAATGTTGGTCGCGTCTTGCCCCGGCGGGAACATATCGAATTTCATTACGCAACGGGCTGGAGGCAACGCAGCGCTTTCTGTCTCGCTCACTGCGTTTTCTACGGTGGCTGCAATCATCATGACGCCTGCCAACATTGCGTTCTGGGGGAGTCTATATGGACCAACCCGCGAAATCCTGAGGCAGACGTCGATCGATCCTGTTTCGGTCGCGATTACAGTCGGCTTGATGTTGGTGCTTCCCCTTTGTCTCGGCATGGCATTGAACGTTCGCCGCCCGGACGTGACCGCTCGATTACGGACACCGCTGCAATACGTGTCGATGGGTATATTCATTGCGTTCGTCGTACTGGCTTTGGCTGCCAATTGGCAGCTTTTCCTGCAGTACGCCACCGCAGTCGCAGCACTTGTGTTTCTGCATAACGCGCTGGCACTGGGAGGTGGGTATGCCGTTGCGACATTGGCTGGGTTGCCCAGCTTTGACCGGCGCTCCATCACTATCGAAACCGGTATTCAGAATTCGGGTCTTGGCCTCATCCTGATCTTTGGCTTTTTTGACGGGCTGGGCGGCATGGCAGTCGTCGCCGCATTCTGGGGCATGTGGCATATCATATCCGGCATCTCTTTGGCCGGTGTGATGTCACGAATGCCGTTGCCGCAACAAAGCTGACGGCATTCCAAGCGGTTTGATTAAACTTGATGTCCTCAGGTTTGCTTGTTGACCTGAGTGTAATCCAGTTCGACCGGCGTTTCCCGACCAAAGATCGAGACCGTCACCTTCAACTTCTGGTTCTCGTCGTCGACCTCTTCGACCATTCCGTCGAAATCTTCGAATGGACCGTCGTTGACTTTGACCTTTTCGCCAACTTCGAAGCTGATCATAAGCTTTGGTGCTTCTTCACCTTCCTGCACACGGTTCAGGATCTGGTTTACCTCAGCATCGCGCATTGGCATTGGACGACCTTGCGGACCCAGGAAACCAGTAACGCGGTTGATCGAGTTGATGAGGTGATACCCTTCGTCCGACATCTCCATGTGGACGAGAACGTAACCCGGCATAAAGCGACGTTCGGTGGTGACCTTTTTCCCGCGGCGCACTTCGATGACTTCTTCGGTGGGAACCAGAACCTCGTCGATTTGATCTTCCAAACCGTTTTCTGCGACCGAGGTGCGGATCTGCTCGGCAATCTTTTTCTCGAAATTCGAGAGCACGCTGACCGAATACCACCGTTTAGCCATGTCTGACGCCGTCCTTTACTCTGGCCACCCGCGCGACGCGGGTTGGAACATCTGCAATCTCACGCTGACTTGCGCGGTCCCTGAGAAAAAAGCGGCGCGCAACTCGAATCGTCGCACGCCATACCAGGAATTGTGGCGATTTACCCGCCAATGCTCAATTGATCAAGGCCGAAACCGGACGTGGACCTAGCCAAACATCCCCAGGATACCCTGCAAGCCGCTACGGATCAGCAGATCAACCAGCGCGAAGAAAAGCGCTGTAAGGGCCGCCATGATGAAGACCATGATCGTCGTCACAAACACTTCGCGACGTGTTGGCCATACGACCTTGGACACTTCCGAGCGGACTTGTTGGACGAACTGAACCGGATTGGTTTTGGCCATGGGGCGATATCCTTGCGGGTTGATGCGGGCGACATAACGGCTTGCCCGCGTGAATTCAAGGCATCTCGGACGCGCTGTGACGCAGTGTGATGGGGGCCCGGCCCGTTTCGCGCCGGAACATATGCGTCAGCGCCTCAGGGGAGCCATAGCCATACCG
>CAYODE010000335.1:0-2926 GCA_964402685.1 uncultured Aestuariivita sp.
CGAACGAGGCGACTGCTCTTTCTGCAAACCATCGATGGTGGCACGGATCATGTTGTATGGGTTCTGAGATCCAATCGACTTGGACACCACGTCCTTGACGCCCAACATCTCAAACACCGCACGCATCGGACCACCTGCGATGATCCCGGTGCCTTCCGGCGCGGTGCGCATGACCACCTTACCAGCGCCATGACGACCTTCGATGTCGTGGTGCAATGTACGACCCTCGCGCAGAGGCACGCGGATCATCTGACGCTTGGCTTGTTCAGTCGCCTTGCGGATGGCTTCAGGCACCTCTTTGGCTTTCCCTTTGCCAAAGCCGACGCGACCTTTCTGATCGCCAACAACCACCAGAGCAGCAAAGCCAAAGCGCTTACCACCTTTAACGGTTTTCGACACACGGTTGATCGCAACCAGGCGATCTGCAAATTCGGGGGCCTCGTCACGGTCGCGACGGTTGCGCCCTCGGTTCTCACGTTCTGCCATAAGGACAGTCCTTTCAAAGGTGGCGCGCATTGCGCCGTTACACTCAATCCTAGTGGGCGTGGCGCCCCCGGATCATCGGGGTGGCGTGACCGCCACCCTCAGTCTTTAGATTTTCAGCCCGCCTTCGCGCGCTGCATCGGCCAAGGCCTTGACCTTGCCGTGGAACAAAAAGCCGCCACGGTCGAAATAAGCCTCTGTCACGCCCGCTTTCTTGGCACGTTCCGCGATCGCTGAGCCCACCTTGGTGGCCGCTTCGACATTGTTCTTGCCGACAACGCCCAGATCTTTTTCCAGGGTCGAGGCAGAGGCCACTGTCACGCCGCGCACATCGTCGATGAGTTGCACGGAGATGTTTTTGTTCGAGCGGTGCACCGACAGACGCGCGCGTCCGGCGTTGACCTTGCGAAGCTTGTTCCGGACGCGCAGGCGGCGCTTGAGGAACAGTTGTCTCTTGCTGTTTGCCATCTGTCTGGTCCTTACTTCTTCTTACCTTCCTTGCGGAAGATATACTCATCTTTGTACTTGATACCCTTGCCTTTATAAGGCTCGGGAGCACGCCATTTGCGGATGTTGGCCGCAACTTCGCCAACCTGTTGCTGATCGATGCCTTCGACAACGATCTCGGTCTGCTTCGGCGCCGTGATTGTCACGCCGTCAGGTGCCACGAAATCCACGTCGTGGCTATAGCCGAGGTTCAGCTTCAGGGTGTTGCCCTGCATCTGAGCCCGGTAGCCAACACCGCTGATCTCAAGCTCTTTCTTGAAACCTTGTGTGACACCGATCACCAGGTTCTGAACCTGTGTGCGGGACATACCCCATTGTTGACGAGCACGCTTGGATTTGCCACGTGGGTCAACTTTGATGATGTTGTCCTCAAGGGAAATGGTCACATCGTCGGTTGCTGTGAAGCTGCGGGTGCCTTTGGGCCCTTTCACTTCAACGGTCTGACCCGACACAGAGGCTGTGACGCCGCTGGGCAGTTCGACCGGTTTTTTGCCAATACGAGACATCTGCCGTTCTCCTTAGAAGACCGTGCAAAGCACTTCGCCGCCGACATTGGCAGCACGAGCATTTGCATCCGACATAACGCCCTTGGACGTGGAGACAATCGACACACCCAAGCCCTGACGGACCGATGGGATGTCGCCCACACCCATGTACACGCGGCGGCCCGGCTTGGACACGCGCTTGAGTTCGCGGATCACTGGGGTGCCTTCATAGTACTTCAGGCTGATTTCAATCGCGGGGTGGCCGTTGGTATCCGTGGTGGATTCAAACCCACGAATATAACCTTCGTCCGCCATCACTTCGAGCACACGCGCACGCAGCTTGGATGCAGGGGTCATCACAGTGGATTTACCACGCATTTGGCTGTTGCGAATACGAGTGAGCATATCGCCGATAGGATCGTTCATATCATGCTCTCCCTTACCAGCTCGACTTGACCATGCCGGGGATCTGGCCGTTCGAGCCCAGTTCCCGCAGCGCGATACGCGAGATTTTCAGTTTACGGTAATATGCATGCGGACGGCCCGTCAGCTGGCAGCGATTGTGCAGCCGAGTAGGCGAGCTGTTCCGTGGCAGTTTTGCAAGCTTCAGACGCGCTTTGAAACGCTCTTCCATCGGCTTACTTTCGTCATTCGCGATCTCTTTGAGCTCCGCGCGTTTGGCAGCATACTTTTCCACCAGGCGCTGACGCTTCGTTTCGCGTGCGATCATGGATTTTTTAGCCATATCTCTTCTCTCTCCCGCGCTTAGCTGTTGAAGGGCACGTTGAAATGCTTCAACAGCGCCTTGGCTTCAGCGTCGGTATCCGCTGTGGTGGTGATGATGATGTCCATGCCCCAGACCTCATCGACCTTGTCGAAGTCGATCTCGGGGAACACGATGTGCTCTTTCATGCCCATCGCATAGTTACCGCGGCCATCAAATGACTTGCCGGACACGCCGCGGAAGTCGCGAACGCGAGGCAGAGCGATGGTGACCAGGCGGTCCAGGAATTCATACATACGGTCGCCACGCAGGGTCACTTTCGCACCCATAGGCATGTCTTCACGAACGCGGAAGCCCGCGATCGATTTCTTTGCCTTTGTGGTGACAGCCTGTTGGCCCGCAATCTTGGTCAGATCTTCAACCGCAGATTTGGCTTTCTTGCTGTCTTTGACCGCTTCAGCACCGCAGCCGATGTTCAGAACGATCTTGTCCAGACGCGGGATCTGCATATCGTTTTTGTAGCCGAACTCTTCTTTCAGAGCGGCCCGAATGCTGTCCTTGTACTGGGCTTTCAGACGCGGGGTGTAGGTTGCAGCATCAAGCATCAGATCACATCCCCTGTTGTCTTGGCAAAACGCACTTTCTTGCCGTCTTCCATGCGGAAGCCAACGCGCGTCGCTTTGCCGTTTGCATCGATCATCGACAGGTTCGACAGGTCAATCGGCAT
>CAYODE010000336.1:0-2917 GCA_964402685.1 uncultured Aestuariivita sp.
AGAACATCGAAATGATGATCGGTTACGCACGTACATCAACACTTGAACAGGAGGCCTCCATAGAGGCTCAGAGAGAGGCCCTGAAGGCCATTGGATGCCAGAAGGTGTACGATGAGCAAGTGTCTTCAGTGGCCCCCCGAGGCGCTCTCAAGGCCGCTATGGACTACGCCAGAGAGGGCGATACGCTGACCGTCACCAAGCTTGATCGTCTAGCTAGGTCCGTAAGGCACCTAGGAGAGATCGTAGAAGAACTTGAAGGCAAGCAGGTAGCATTACGCATCCTTGATCTTGGTCTCGACACCTCTACCGCCACCGGGAAGCTGATGTTTAATGTCCTTGGGTCTGTCGCCCAGTTCGAACGCGAGATGATGTTGGAACGTCAGCGGGAAGGCATCGCTAAGGCCAAAGCTGATGGTAAATACAAGGGCAGGAAGCCTACGGCTAGATTGCAAGCAGACGAAATCGTCTCTCTCACCAACGCTGGAAAGACGCGAGATGAGGTTGCAAGGCATCTAGGGCTGTCAGAGAGGTCAGTCTATCGAGTGCTGAAGTGGAAGCAAACCGCCCTGGAACAGTCCTAATGCCACCTTTAGATGCTTTTTGAGCAGAGGTCGGATCATGTCGTTAGAGTTCACGGGCGTGGTTCGACCATATAAGAAGGCCTTAGAGCTTCCGCGAGGCATCCCAGTTACACCAAGTTCAGGTGAATGGGGTCCACAAATGGGTCCACATTACTCACTTGACTATCTATCAACCTACTGTAATTACTGGGATAATGAAATCCTCTAGTTCCTCTCCTGGGCACCAATTTTCCCGGACATAGATGATCGTAAGAGCTCAATATAAGTGAGTTCTTCCTCGTTTTGCGGTGTCAATCTGAACATCGCAGAACACGCGATACGTCCAAGTGTCCTGACTGAGTATGAGACCAAGATGGCAGCGAGTCACTTCAAGCCTGCGAGCTGAGCGACTGCGGCGGGCTGTTCTTGCTGGTAAAGCCGAACGCTCAAAGCGGTGGCAATAATGCTATCGTGATTTCGGGAAACAACCTCTCCTCTTCACGAAACAACACAGCGAACAGCACTTGGAAACCTTCACTCGGGCGCGAGCAATTTGGCGAAACACAGCAGCAAGCGAGAGGCCTTCACAACCTCCGGAAGCGTCGCGGCATCATCGAAGCTGACCTTCAGGCGCGCTCAAAGTAATAAGCTACCGGCCTGCTTGATCGCGCTGGTGCGCATCGTAACTCGCGCCCAACTCTGCTTCGAGGAAATCCCCGAAGTTCAGAGGCTCGAACCTCGGATCACCGGTTCCCCGCAAAGGCGCGATGGTTGTCGTAACATGCGGATCAAAGAAGAATGGGACCGAATAGCGTTCACGTCCGGTGGCATTTATAACCCTGTGCGGGGTCGACAGGAGCCTACCGTTCGACATCCGGTGCAACATATTGCCAACGTTCACGATAAACGCGTCTTCCCGCGGCGGCGCATCCACCCATTGGCCCGCTGGTGTCTGCACTTGCAAACCGCCAACGTCATCCTGCGCGAGCAACGTCAAACATCCGAAGTCCCTGTGGGGGGCCGATCCGTAGAGATCATCGGGGGCCTGCGGCGGCTGGGGTGGATAATGAAGCAGCCGCAGCCATATCGTCGGCGTATCAAATGCTTTGAGAATCGATGTGTCCGCCACGCCAATTGCTTCCAGCGCAAGGCCCATCAGCTTGCGCCCCAACTCTGTCATCACCTCGGCATAGGCCTCGCACGACTGACGGAAACCCTTCAGATCCGGCCATTGGTTCGGCCCGGATAAGTAGACGCCCGGAAGCGCTGTTTCATCTTCTCGCATCATCATGAACGACGCCGACTGATTGGGTTTGGTCACCTCGGCCAGGTCGGTGTTCACGTCGGTGGATGTATTGATGGCGATGTAGCCACGATGACATCTGTTGAGCGCGATGGCGCTTTTCTGGGCCTCCGGAAGGGCGTGAAACCGCTTGGAGGCCGTGAAAACGGCCTCTCGAAGCATTGGAGCAACACCATGGTTGATGATGTATGCAAAGCCGGTGTTGCCATACGCTTGGGCAAAGTCATTGGCCAGCTGGGCCGTATCGTCACCATTGATCAACGGCGCAAGATCAAGCACCGGAATTTCCGTAAATTCAGTCATATGAAGTCTCCGAAAGAGGATTGTTGGAAGCTGCACCAAGGGGCAGCTATCCAGCAAAACGCTTTCTGCGATGAGCGCTATGGCGCTCAAGAACAACGATATGAGGAAACGCCGTCATGTCGAACATCCTATGGCGGTTCGTGCCTGGGATCAAACCTTGAACGAACAGCCGACCAGCAATTGTTCAGACACGCAGCGCCTCTGATCCCGAAAGTCCTGACCGTCGCTCAGGCAGCAGCATGACTGGCTGCCACCTGAGCGTGGCGCTGCATCAATTCCCCAGAATGCGCGGCAAGCGCAGGCCGTTCTCGCGCGCACAGGCAACGGCATCTTCATAGCCCGCATCAGCATGACGCCAGACGCCCGAGGCCGGATCATTCCAAAGCACCCTTTCAAGGCGCGCCGCGGCTTCATCCGTGCCATCCGCACAGATGACCATGCCCGCATGCTGGGAAAAGCCCATGCCAACGCCGCCGCCGTGGTGCAGGGACACCCAGGTGGCCCCGGAAGCGGTGTTGATCAGCGCATTCAGCAAGGGCCAGTCGGACACGGCGTCGGAGCCGTCTTTCATTGCTTCCGTCTCGCGGTTGGGCGAGGCGACAGAGCCACTGTCGAGGTGGTCGCGTCCGATCACTACGGGTGCAGACAATTCGCCGGTCCTGACCATTTCGTTGAACGCCAGCCCCAGTTTGTGCCGCACGCCCAGACCCACCCAGCAGATGCGCGCGGGCAGCCCCTGAAAATTGATGCG
>CAYODE010000337.1:0-2896 GCA_964402685.1 uncultured Aestuariivita sp.
CGCTTTTCAAGGAACGCAGCGATCCCTTCTTCAGTATCACGAACCATCATGTTCTGCACCATCACGTCACCTGTATAGGCGTAAGCCCGCTCAATCGGCATTTCGAGTTGGTGATAATATGCCTGTTTTCCAATTTTTACGGCGGCCGCGAGCTTTGCTGCAATGGTTTCAGCAAGTTGGCGCGTCTCGGCTTCCAACCGGTCAGGAGCGACAGAACGGTTGATCAAGCCCAGAGATTCGGCTTTCTCCGCGTCAATGAAGGTTCCAGTCGTCAGCATCTCGAACGCTTTCTTTGTCGGGATGTTACGTGACAGCGCGACCATCGGAGTAGAGCAAAACAACCCGATGTTCACGCCGTTGACGCCGAATTTCGTCCCTTCGGCCGCAACCGCAAGATCACAAGTCGCAACAAGTTGGCATCCTGCTGCTGTGGCGATTCCATGAACGCGGGCGATCACTGGCTGCGGCAACTCACGGATTGCCAGCATCACTTTGGTGCAGCGTTCGAACAGATCCTTGAAATACGCTTGACCGCCATCTTCCGCCTGACGTCCCTGCGTCATCTGCTTCAGATCATGTCCCGCACAAAAGGCTTTGCCGGATCCCGAAAGAATCACGGCCCGAATGCTGCGATCCTCTTTGAGGCTGTCGAACTCGCTTTGAAGGGCGGCAAGCATCTCGTCAGACAACGCATTCAACCGCTCGGGCGCGTTCATGTTCAGATGTGCAATGCCATCTGTGTCGTTACGTTCTAGAATTGGCATCTTGCCTCCCTCTCGATTGGGGGCGAGTTTAAGCGCATCTTGCGAGGGAGGGGAAGGGATGCCCAAGGACGCCATGCTAGCAATGGACAAGGATGCGCTGAATGCGTTCTTGGACAAGGTGTTTCCGCAGGTGAAGGATGACTTTTGGGTCGAGCATGCTGCCCCGTACGAAGTGACACTGCGTCTGCGCGTGGGGCCGCAGCATCTGCGCCCGGGTGGAACCATTTCGGGACCGGCTATGTTTGGGCTGGCAGATGTAACTGTCTATCTGATGACTCTCGCACTGATCGGGCCAAAGGCTTTGGCCGTTACTACCAACAGTTCGCTAGATTTTCTGCGTAAACCGGAAGCGGGCAGGGACCTCCTTGCAGAAGGACGACTGCTGAAATTGGGCAAATCGCTCTCGATCGGGGATGTGTTGCTGTACTCGGAAGGGAAAGATGAACCCGTTGCGCGGGCATCCATGACCTATGCAATCCCACCCGCCGGATCTGCCGCAGCGTCCTATACCGGCTAAAGTACGCCAAAGGCGCCCCAGGCCCATCCGGTCACAATCGCCAGAGCCGAAAGCGCGGCGGAATACCCCAAGAGCTTTAACCGGGCAAAGGGCCTTTCACCAAACGTGCGGCCGCGCAGACCACAGACAACAACTTTATACGCCTTGTCAGAGTACTGATAATGCAAGATCCAAACCGGCAGCAGTATCCGCCGATAATGAAGCCCGGTCGTGTGGGTCTTGTAGCCCACATCAATGATCCGCTGCTTATTCGAATGTGATTTGATGCGGTTACGGATCAACAGATCCTTGTCAGCCTCGTTCGCTGCCAGCCCCTCAGGGACACTCAGATGGTGCCGCTCGGCCGCAAAACCTGACAGGAATTCAGGCTGATAAGGGCGCAGATCCTCCGGGTCGAAATCATGCAAGATACCGTCGCGGATCATTGGCGTTACATGGGGCGACGCGGGCGCGATCAAGTCGTCAAAAAAGATCTGCATCTGGCCGCGCATACGGCGGTTGTGCGAGCTTTTTCCACTGCCGGTGCGATAGGATACCCAATAATCGACGGCTTCATGGCTGTCGAAGGTGAAGAATGGCGCGTAGATCCCAGCGACGCGTCCTTGTGCAACGAATGTCAAAAGATCGCCGGGCGCTGCCAATCGTTTGCTGATCCAGCCAACGGCAAGTGCTTGGGCATCGCTTTCGGTGATCCGAAACGGGATAAGCCCCATGGTTTGGAAGCTCTCATCGCCAGGGCGCAAAACAACTGGACCGTCGCAATAAGCACAGCGGTCGGATAGGGCAGGGCCGGTAAAGACAACCTCTCCCCCGCATGTTTCGCATTGATGCACATGATCACGCGTGACCAGAGGTTGTTCCGTGTGTGGTATGTCAGGGTGGTAGTGGAATTCGGCAGTGGCGTCGTGGTCAGTGTCGATATCGATCGCGTGCGTCGCGCCACAGCTTTCACACTTAAGGGCGCGGTGTTCAGGCGCGAAGGTACATTGCCCGCCGCAGGCAGAACACTGAAGGCCACGTTGCGCGACGTCTCCCATCAGTCGGAGTCCGCCAAAGCAGCCAGTATTTCAATTACAACGCGCAAACGGACCATCGATCGGTCAATTGCCCCGGTCAAATCCTGGGTTGTGGCCCAATCCCCCAAAATGGTTGCAAGAAACCAGGTCGTCAAAAGCCAGAATGCGATGATCGCCCAACCGGACAGGGAACGTATGAACCCGGCAGAGCCGTGTTTCAGCTCATGCTTTGCTTCGTAGACGGCGATGATCTTTATGACCGGAGCGATTCCGAGAAGACTTGCGACGGCAAAAAGCACGACAGCGGCGATATAAGGTTCGACATACATACAAGCCATGCCAGTTTAATTGCGCCCGCATCAGTGATGGGAGAGCGTCGGCAGTTTGGCAAGACGGGATTGGTTAAATGATCACTGCGCTCAGACGTTTGAACGCTATTCAATCAAAAAAGGGCCGGGGAATACCCGGCCCAGGAAGAGGTCTGGCAGCAAAAAACGGGGACTAAAGCTGCCAGAACTTGCGAGAGGACTCAATCCGAGCCTCAGCGCGTGACAGGCCGATGTCACGTAACAGGTGATCATCGAGATTCTTTAAATGCA
>CAYODE010000338.1:0-2892 GCA_964402685.1 uncultured Aestuariivita sp.
TGTTCACGCCATCAACGATTGCCTTGCCAGACTTTGGATCGACAGAAGAGATCGTCCCCTTCTTGCCCTTGTCCTTGCCGGCGAGAACGATCACGTCATCACCCTTACGGAGTTTCGCAGCCATCTTACAGCACCTCCGGAGCGAGTGAGATAATCTTCATGAAGTTCTTGGCGCGCAGCTCGCGAACAACTGGTCCGAAGATACGTGTACCGATCGGCTCATTGTTGTTGTTGAGGATGACAGCAGCATTGCTGTCAAAGCGGATGGCGGTGCCATCTTCGCGGCGTACTTCTTTGGCGGTGCGTACAACGACGGCCTTACGGACGTCGCCTTTTTTCACGCGACCGCGTGGAATGGCTTCCTTCACCGATACGACGATAATGTCACCGACACTCGCGTAACGACGGTGGGAACCACCCAGAACCTTGATGCACTGAACACGGCGTGCGCCGCTGTTGTCAGCAACATCCAGATTGGTCTGCATCTGGATCATTTGGTTTCCTTCCGACCTATGAGCATGTCCCGATTTCTGTCCGGGGGCCCAGGGTTTCGATTACGAGACGTGTGCGCCCTTAGGACGCGATCACTTCCCAGCGTTTCGTTTTCGACTTTGGTGCACATTCCTGAATGCGGACTTTGTCACCAACATTGAAAGCGTTGTTTTCGTCGTGGGCCCGGTACTTTTTGGACTTACGGACGGTTTTCTGGAGCAGCGGGTGCTTGAAACGACGCTCAACCGAAACTGTGACGGTTTGTGCGTTCTGGTTGCTTGTCACAACCCCTTGCAGGATACGCTTAGGCATAGATTAAGCCTCCTTGGCGGCCGCTGCGGCCTTTTCGTTCAGAATTGTCTTTACCTTTGCAGCATTGCGGCGCGCGGCGCGCATGGCTGCAGTGTTTTCAAGCTGGCCAGTGGCCTGCTGGAAGCGCAGGTTAAAGGATTCTTTTTTCAGGTTTGCCAGCTCCTCACGGAGCTGATCGGGCGTTTTATCCCGCAGTTCATTGGCGTTCATGCCATTTTCCTTTGTCAACATCACCGGCAGGCCGCAAAAGCGTGACCCGATTCCCGGTGGAGTGGGTGTAGAAGTGCGCCGTATAGGAGGGTTTGGGGGGTGTGGCAACCCCTGACAGGCAAAGAAAACAGGGCTTTGGTTCTGTTGCGGGATCCGCACACTATACCTAGTGAAACAAGGGCGATATGAACCTATTATGACCCACATTAAATCCCTCTTCGCGACCCGCCTTTATCACGCCAAGCTTTCCGAACACGGCCCTGCCGTTGATCCGGATGAACTGCTCGCCTCCTGTTTCTCAATCGCTGATGATGATGAGGCCGGTCAGGAATGGTGCGAGCGTGAGGGGTATCCGGGTTATACCTCTTACGCCTCGCTCACCGATTTACCTTGGCGGTTTCCGATCTTTGCCGACATCGTGAAGGCGCTGGATGCCCACGTCGCCACCTTTGCGGAGGATCTGCAGTTTGATCTGGGCGACAAGAAACTGGTGCTTGAGGATATCTGGATCAACATCCTGCCTGAAGGCGGTATTCACACCAGCCACATCCATCCCCATTCGGTGATCAGTGGGACGACTTATGTGGCAATGCCGGACGGGGCGAGTGCGTTGAAGCTCGAAGACCCGCGCTTGCCGATGATGATGGCCGCCCCTACCCGCGTGAAAGAGGCCCGCGATGAGTTGCGCGCCTTCTATTATGCCAAGCCTGCGGTGGGCGATGTGCTCTTGTGGGAAAGCTGGCTGCGGCACGAGGTGCCGATGAATATGTCCGAGGATGACCGGGTGTCGGTGAGTTTTAACTATCGGTGGGAGTGATGACCGGACCGGACGTTTGGTCCTGCAAACGCTCTGGGAGAGCGTTTGAGGTCATCACTGGCGGAGCGCTGTCTGGTCGGAAACTTTGGGATTGCGATTTTCGGGTATAAAACCGACCATCTCGGTAGCGCTTGGTGTAGGTCGGGTTTGAACCAGACATCGTTCATGAAACACTAGGGCAGCGCCCGGACCTCGGGGTGGGCGCACTGACATCTATTAGGAGCCAAACGTCGCAAACTGGACGGCCTCAACCCCACGTCATCCCGCCAAAAAGCGCCCTCCCCGTGGGGGAGGTCCGGGCGCTGCCCGGCGATGCCGGGCGGGAGTTCCGGTTATGAGATTACTATCTGCTCAAACTCTCCGTGAAACTCTGACTTAAGCTCGTCCCTAACGGCAGTGATGATCTGGCCCAGTAAGTTCTTTCCCGGCCATAGCTCTGGTTGAGTTTCCTTCGCTGCCATCTCATCAAGGCCGATGCCCCAAATCACGTCATGTGGACTAGCCTCCACAAGCCGCTTTGGGTAGGTTTGGAACAGCTTTCGGCGAAGACCTTTGTTTTGGAAGAACTTCGCGTAATTTATCTCGCGCACAATCTCCTGCTTTCTTGAGTCCCAAGTCATCTCGTCAAAGCCGCTGACTTTCCGCCCTAGCGCTTTCTGCTTGCCCGGATCACGCGTCTGCAAAATGAGCGACGCAGCAGTCAGATCATCAAAGAGTAACGCCTTTGAATGCATCATCGCTTGCTCGGCTGTGGAAAAGGTAACTCCGTTCCAATCGAAGTTTGATTTCTTCCATTGGCTGAAAGGGCCACCCCAAAAGAAGTGAAATTCGTCAGGATCATAAGTCATTGGTGCAGACTAGCCATTTGGGGGCAAAACAAAACCCCCGCCGATGTCTCGACGGGGGCTCCTATTTCTCTGGCAATCAGCGTGAAACGCTACATCACCAGTCCTCGCGGACCACGGTCCGTGTTTTGATCGGCAGCTTCATCGCAGCAAGGCGCAGTGCCTCGCGTGCGATGTCTTCGTTCACGCCGTCGATTTCGAACATCACGCGGCCTG
>CAYODE010000339.1:0-2892 GCA_964402685.1 uncultured Aestuariivita sp.
TCAACGCGAAAACCCGTTCGATTTTCAGAAAACCCTGGTCCAAACGGCTGAGTGTCGAGCCGTCTTCCAAGACCGGTGACGATCCGGCCATCGCCTGCCCCCCTTTATATGTGGGAAAGGTGCGTGGATCCCACGCACCCTTCCTTAATTTATTGGCTTAAGGCACACGCCCGGCGCGCGCCTAACGATCAGCTGCCGCCGCGGGTTTCTTCCAGCGTGGTCATGACCAGATCGAACAGCTCCTGCGCGGGCAGACCTTGTGCGGCCATGTCAGTGAGCCATTTTTCACGGATCGGATCCGCAGCCGCGGCGCGGAACTCGGCCAGAACGGCGTCCGAGATCTCGACCTTTTGAACGCCTTTTTCGTCCAGAACGCTGTCCCAGCGCTCAAGCAGCTCGGCATAGTTGGCCAGATAGTGCTCGATCGCCTCGCCGACCGACTCGTCCAGGATCGCCTTATGGTCATCGCTCAGCGCGTCGTACGCATCGGTGTTCACAACAACCGGGCAGTTCACGGTGCCGGGGTTCAAGTTCGCAGTCCACCAATCGGCTTGGTTGATCGTGCCAAAGGACAGGTGCGCGTGTTGAGCAAAGGCAACGGTGTCAACAACGCCCGATTCCATTGCTTGGTACGCCTCAGGCGCCGCAACGGATGTCGGAACACCGCCTACCGCTTCAAACGCCTGACCCAGACCGCCTGTTGCGCGAACGCGCATGCCGTCCATCGAGGCCAGCGTATCGCGTGGCTCACCTGTGCCGACAAGGTTGTACTGTGGCATTGGCGACGTCATCAGCAGTTTCGCGTTCCACTGCGCCATTTCTTCGGCCACAGCGGGGTGGTCGTAGACAGCGTGGCTGACGGCCACTTCTTCGTCCAGGTTTGCAACACCCAGGAACGGCAGTTCCAGCACGGTGATCGCGCGGTTCTTATCCCGGTGATAGCCCGCACAGAATTGTGCCATTTCAAACGCACCGATCGAAATGCCGTCCAGGTTTTCGCGTGGCTTGGACAGACCGCCATAGCTGATGTTGATGGTGAATTCGCCACCGGACTTTTCGTTGACAAGCTCAGCGAGCTTTTCGACATGTTCAGTGAACGCGCGACGCTTCCCCCAGAGCGATGCGTTCCATTCGGTCGCCGCAGCTTCGGCAACGAATGCGACAGAGATTGCGGCCGCCGCAGCGCCGGTCAGATATTTGTTCATGAATTCTCACTCCCAGTTAATGCAGCCTCTCTTTGGATGCTGCTTGATGGAAAAATAGCGCGGTAGGTGGGGAGTGCCAAGTACCCGAAGGCCGGAATGAGCCGCCTTTGGCAAGGAAGTCGACTCATACGGTCGGAAAATGGCCCGTCGCCTACCCAAAACCCCGTAGACCGAGCAAGCGAAACAATATGTCACACCCGTGAGATCGCGACATTTTCGCAGGCTTGTCCCTGGGTCAAGTAGTACGCACCACGTTGCACACGTTCTCGTTGACTCGGGATCGCGTTGCGCCACAAGGGTTTTTTGACATGGTGTCAGACAAAATTTACAACATGCATCGTACGGCTTGAAAAAAATTTACAAGCAAATGCAGTAATTTCCGGCGGTTATTTTCTTATTTTCAAGCGCTGGTATGATTTCGATCAAATTCAGTCCGTGGCAAAACCTGTAGCAACCGCTCTGAAATATGCTGCCACGATCACTGTCACGGGAGGACCCTCAATGACCAACACCGCGCAATCCGAAACTGCTGCAAACAAGACCTACCCGCCATCGGCGGACATGATCGCTAAGGCACACATAGATGCGGCCAAATATGACGAGATGTATGCGGCATCTATCGAAGACCCGGAAGCTTTCTGGGGTGAGCACGGAAAGCGCGTGGATTGGATCAAACCCTATACTCAAGTCAAAGACGTCAACTACGACTTTGGCAACGTGTCGATCAATTGGTTTGCCGATGGCACGCTGAACGTCAGCGCCAATTGTATTGACCGTCATTTGGACACACGCGGCGATCAAACCGCGATCATCTTTGAACCCGATGATCCAGAAGAAGCCGCTCAACATATTACGTATAAGCAACTTCACACCAGCGTTTGCAAAATGGCAAATGTGCTGGAGAGCTTGGGCGTACGTAAAGGCGACCGGGTTGTCATTTATCTCCCCATGATCCCGGAAGCCGCCTATGCCATGCTGGCATGCGCACGCATTGGCGCGATCCACTCGATCGTGTTCGCGGGTTTCTCTCCGGATGCGTTGGCAGCGCGGGTCAACGGCTCGGAAGCGAAAGTCGTTATCACCGCAGATGAAGCGCCGCGCGGAGGCCGCAAGACCCCACTTAAGTCCAACGCCGACGCGGCCCTCCTCCATTGCAAAGACACGGTGAAGTGCCTTGTTGTTAAACGCACTGGCGGCCAGACAACGTGGGTCGATGGACGCGATTTCGATTACAATGAAATGGTGCTTGAGGCCGACGACTATTGCGCGCCAGCAGAGATGAATGCAGAAGATCCGCTATTCGTCTTGTACACGTCTGGTTCTACCGGCCAACCAAAAGGCGTTGTGCACACAACTGGCGGCTATCTCGTCTATGCCGCGATGACCCATGAGATCGTGTTCGATTATCACGATGGCGATATCTACTGGTGCACGGCAGATGTGGGCTGGGTCACCGGTCACAGTTATATCGTTTACGGCCCGCTGGCCAACGGTGCGACCACATTGATGTTCGAAGGAGTGCCAACCTATCCTGACGCCTCGCGCTTTTGGCAGGTCTGCGAAAAGCACAAAGTGAACCAGTTCTATACCGCGCCCACGGCGATCCGCGCCTTGATGGGCCAAGGCACTGAATATGTCGAAAAATGCGATCTGAGCGATCTGCGCTTGCTTGGGACAGTCGGCGAGC
>CAYODE010000340.1:0-2855 GCA_964402685.1 uncultured Aestuariivita sp.
GCCACGCGCTTTTGAGGTTTGACATAGTCTTTCAGAACCACGACCGAGGGTATTCGTATCTCGGTACTCGGCGACCTGACGACCTCGTCATATTCGGCAACGATATCAACCCGATCCAACCAGGCGGCTTTTATGGCATCCTGCCATGTCCAGAGCGACAGCGGATAATAGGACAAAGGACGGTAATCTGCGTTCAGCACCAAAGCCGGGTGCTGCTTCAACGCACCGGGTTCGCGTACAAAGTCTGTCCTGAAGTCGCCGTCCATCGTTGAGTCCATCCTCGCCCTGACTGCCCGTTTTTCTTGGCACCAAGGCGGGGATCCCCGCCCCAGCTTATCCACAACTATATATCGTAGCCGCGATGCGGCAAGCCCCATAATGTGCATGGTTGCCGCAGGGGTAAAATGAGTCTGTGACAAGGACATGACGGTTTCATCACCCTTGCGGCAGCGCGGCAATTCGGGCAAGCGAGAGGGATCATGACGCAGCTGATCGGCTTCAATAAACCATTCGACGTGCTCTCACAGTTCACGGACCGTGGAACCGAAGGCGCCGCGCGACGGACCCTATCTGATTTTGTCGACGTGAAAGGGGTGTATCCCGCGGGACGGCTGGATCGAGACAGCGAAGGGCTCTTGCTTTTGACCGATGATGGGAAGTTGCAAGCCCGTATCTCCAATCCCCGGTTCAAACTGCCCAAGACATATCTGGCGCAGGTCGAGGGAATTCCGGACAAAACTGCATTAGTAGCCTTGCAAAAGGGTGTGATACTGAAAGACGGTCGCACGAAGCCGGCCGAGGTGCGCGTCGTGCCGCAACCCGATTGGCTCTGGCCACGTGTTCCTCCGATCCGCGTACGGAAATCCATCCCCGATACATGGATCGAGCTGACGATCACTGAAGGTCGCAACCGTCAGGTTCGCCGAATGACTGCAGCGGTTGGTCATCCGACTTTACGGCTTATTCGATGGTCTATCGGTCCGTGGACGTTACGGGGTATCGCGCCGGGATTATGGCAAGATGCGCCTCTGCATCGGCTCTAAGACAGATCCAAAACTATGTGATACGATCATGGTATGAAACGCCTGTTTATTCTGGTTTTGGCCGTTGTGGTGTCATTCTCCTCACCACATCAAGCACAATCCAATCCGCTAAACCGTTGGAAGATCTCCTGCGGGGTGGATGACAACAGTATCGTCAGAACTGGAAAAACATGGGTGTTTCGAACAAGTTCCAATCAGTGTCCCGGCGGCATCTTTAAACAGCGCGCCGAAATCTCTTCTGATCGCGTACCACCAACAACACGCGCAGCGTACATGTTCACGACATATTTGACGATGCGCACTCAGGTAGCTGAGAAATACGATATTTTTCAAATGCATGACGGGCGCCGAGGATGTGCCCCTCCGCTCAAGCTGACGGTTAAACCGGGCGGACGTATGGAACTTACCAGCGATCTAAAAACCGGCCCCGGCGAATCCTGTGAGCGCGGATGGCTTGATCGCCGCGCCACCCCGGGGCGCATCCGAACCGACGGAACAGAACAAAAGCTGGAAGTTCTCATCAATTTCGACGGTGAAGGAGGTTTTGCAACCACAGTTTGGCTTGATGGGGTTGTGCAACTCAACGGCAGATACACCGCTCCAGCAGACCCTAGATATTTTGCGTCTGAGTTCTTTTACTTCAAACATGGCGTCTATTCTCAACGTAGCTTTCCATACGAAATGACGTCTCGCGGGATGACCGTGCGCCGTGTACGGGTCAAGAATTAAACCAAGCCGGTCGAGAGGCGCGTGCTTTCGGTTCCAATTGCGTTTGTGAAAAAGACCTCCTGTCCGGCAACTCATTCCGAACCACCATCAAGATCAACTCGGCCTGACTCCAACAGCGCACCGCCGGTGACGGCTCGATTGTCGAAAAGCCAATACTGAACTCAGTACTTTGTTTCGGTTCACAAAAACTCCGGGGGAGCAGACCATGCCTGCGGGGGCAGCGCCCCCAAACCCTGCTCACAACGGCGCGCGACGGCCATCCTTGATGGTGAAGAGCGCACGCGACTGGATCTCTAACGTGCTCAAAACCTCCCGGAACCGCGTCATATGCGGCGCTGCAAAATGGGCCTCCAACGCGGCTTCGCTGTCCCATTCCTCATACACTCGAAAGCGCCCGGGCTTACCCAGAACCTGCGAAAACTCGTATATGAGGCATCCTGGCTCCTTAGCGGTTTCAGCCATCATCTCAATGGCCGCCTCTTCCGCCTTGGGAATGTCAGCCTCTGCAATTTCAATGACACCTGACACGATCAGCATAAGTCCCGCCTCCTCACAAACTCAGTTTGTCCCTCATAAACGCCAGCGCCACGCTCAGGCCATCCGGCGCAATCCCGTGACCCGTCCCCTTCATGATGTGGGCATAGACTTCCTTGAAACCCGCTTCCTGCAATGCCTCTGCGGCTTGCGGCAACGACTGTGGCGGCACCACATCATCGGCATCCCCGTGGACCAGCAAAATCGGCATTCGGGAAACCACCTCATCCACCAGCAGATCCGGCTCCAGCAAACGGCCCGAAAACGCGACGATCCCAGCGACGGGATCTTCGCGACGTGGGGCGACGTGCAAGGACATCATCGTGCCTTGGGAAAACCCGAACAGAACCACTTGCTCAGGCAGAACATCTTCATCCACCATCAACGCGTCCAGAAACGCGTTCATATCGTCGACAGCTGAGGCCATGCCGCGTGCGGCCTCTTCCTCTGAACTTCCGTCAATCCAAGGGATCGGAAACCACTGAAACCCGTTTGGCATCCCGGGAATTTGTTCCGGTGCATCTGGAGACACGAAAAGCGTATCGGGAA
>CAYODE010000341.1:0-2806 GCA_964402685.1 uncultured Aestuariivita sp.
CCGCCTATCTGTTTTGGCTCGCCTACAAGTCACTGAAAACAGCCTGGCGTAACCCTCCCTTGCCAAAAGCGCAGGCGACAACCGTCAGCCCTTTGCGTACCGGTCTCACCGGGTTTGGCCTGCAGATCTTCAACCCAAAGGCCATCGGATTTTGGCTTGCCATCGCTGCCGTGGGCGGCATCGGTGAAGCACCGCTATCGATCATTTTGCTGTTCATTGGCGTGGCATTCATCAACTCGTTCCTCGGCCATGGCGCCTACGCGGTGCTCCTGTCCTCACCACCAATCCGCCGCCTTTATGGAAAATTTCGTCGCATCATTGAGGGCGTTCTTGGCTCGCTGTTCTTGGCTGCCGGTCTGCGCTTGGCACTAAGCCGCTAGAGTGCTTCAATCGGGTCGAGAAGCGCTCTATCGTCAAGAAAGGGGAGGCAGAGGGTTTTCCATGTCAGCAGACACGCGCCTTGCCAGCTACGGCACCCTTGCCCCGGGTCGCGAAAACCACGCGCAAGTCGAGCAGTTAAACGGCCATTGGATCGAAGGCATCGTGCGTGGACGGGCCACCACTAATACAAAGGGGCGGTGGGTCGGGTATCCCGGCTTTGTCCTCGACCCCGATGGCGAGGACATTCCGGTTTTCATCTTACAGTCAGATGGCTTGCCCAATCATTGGCATCACCTTGATGCGTTTGAAGGCGAAGCCTATCAGCGCGTGACTGTAACCGCGCAAACCGCGAACGGTCCCGTTGATGTCTCGATCTACGAACTCAAGCAGCAATAGCAAACAGCCTAGGGTCTAGACCCTAACAATCAATCCGCGATGAAGGCTGCCCTTGCCACGGGCTTGATAGCGGACCGCCATCCGTCGGCAAGTTGAACAACGCGCTCAATCGACGCATTGAGGGCGTTCTCATGGCCGCTTGGCGGGCCGCTATGGCACGCGCTTGCTTCTTGCGTTTCAGACGTTCGAAAACTTCCGGCAAAACCTCTGATTTGACCATCGCTTCGATGGCGCTGTCTTCCCTGGCCGGCTTCCATGGTTGTGAAAAACCCATAGTTCACCTGTGCGTTTTAGCGTCCTCGCGCCGCGCAAAGACCGCTTTAAGAAGCGTGCGCTTCAGGACCCTTTTTCACAAGATGATGCGAATGCGTAGGGTTTCGTGCCTACCTAAAAAGCCCTGACTGCCATCTGCCGACCTCAGGGAGCAACCAAACACCATCTGACCAGGATCAATCAGGGGTGGTCATAAGGGTTTACCCTAAGTCATTGAGTAAAACCCCGAGGGTCGCGATGAAAAAACAAACCTTCTGCAAAGCTTTGCGTATGGCCGCTTATAGCGTCGTGTTTCTCGTCGCGCTGGTTTGGGTCACGTTTGCTGCTCTTTCAGGTGCAGAAAATGGTTGGCTCGGATTTGTGCGAAATCTGCCCAATGCCCTGCCCTGGGTCGGACTTTTCGTTCTCTGGCTTATCGCCTTACGTTGGCCCCGCTTAGGCGGTGCTCTCATCTTGGCTGCGGGCGCTGGGTGCCTTGTCTATTTCAATGCCTGGACAAACATCGTGCTGCTCGTCGGCATCGTCTTACCTCTAAGCGTCTCCGGCGCGGTGCTGATGCTCAGCAACTGCTCTGTTTCGGGACACAATCGTTAATATCCCAGCCTAGGGCAGATCATCGACTACGCATGGC
The DNA here is from genome assembly GCA_964402685.1 of uncultured Aestuariivita sp. Taxonomy (GTDB): domain Bacteria; phylum Pseudomonadota; class Alphaproteobacteria; order Rhodobacterales; family Rhodobacteraceae; genus Aestuariivita. The sequence goes on from CAYODE010000341.1 coordinate 1,682, forward strand.
TTGTGCCAACCAAGCCAGGGACCCGCTATATCCAGCGTGAACGAACCCTGAAAATCATCAGAACCACCGATTCGGACACGCTGTGTTCCCGGGACGTTCAAAGGTTAACGGGCAAGGTAAAAAACAACCTTGAGACGCGACAGTATCAGCGCAGTTTGCTGTCCATGATTTGGCAACCTCCGAGCCGACATGAAGCATCACTGTCCCATTTCGGTACAGTTTTGCTAACAGTATCGCGGCAACACACCCGATTCCCGTCCTCGCCTGGTGGCACTTGCCCGCCGCACGCACCACATATGGCGTGAACAAACCCTGAAAACCGCCCAAACAGCCGATTCGGACACGCCTTGTTCTGGGCACGTTCAATAGGTTAACACCAATCTCACTCTTCCTGCGCTAAGGCCCCTCTCCCCTCTATGCCCTACACTGCACGCTCCAAGGCGCCCGGCGCTGGTGTGACGGCCATTCTTGGCCCCACCAACACCGGCAAAACCTACATGGCGATCGAGCGCATGATGACCCACCAAACCGGGCTCATCGGGCTACCGCTGCGCCTGCTCGCGCGTGAGGTGTATCTGAAACTCTGCGCCCGCGCCGGTGAAGACAAAGTCGCGCTGGTGACGGGCGAGGAAAAAATCATCCCGATGGAGCCGCGCTACTGGGTCTCCACCGTGGAGGCGATGCCGCGCGACCTGGATGTCGATTTCGTCGCCGTTGACGAAGTGCAAATGGCCGCCAACCTTGAGCGCGGCCACGTTTTCACCGATCGCATTTTGAATGTCCGCGGCAAGCTGGAAACCATGCTGCTGGGAGCAGGCACGATCCGTGGCCTGCTGGCGAGCCTGCTGCCGGGCGTGACCATCATCCAGCGCCCGCGCATGTCGCTGATCACCTATGCGGGTTCCAAAAAAATCACCCGCCAGCCACGCCGCACAGCCGTCGTCGCCTTCTCAGCCAATGATGTCTACTCCATCGCCGAGCTGATCCGCCGTCAGCGCGGCGGCGCTGCTGTGGTGCTCGGCGCGCTCTCACCGCGCACCCGCAACGCGCAAGTGGACATGTACCAGAACGGCGATGTGGATTTCCTGGTCGCAACCGACGCCATTGGCATGGGCCTCAATCTCG
>CAYODE010000342.1:0-2778 GCA_964402685.1 uncultured Aestuariivita sp.
TTCAGCCACATGATTTTTTCAACTCTATGATATCGATCTTGCCGATATTGCAATAAAAACAGCGTGTTACGATTTGCCTTGCAACAACGGAAAATTTGGTTCCTTCGCTTGGCGCACCCAAATACCAAACGTCCGTGAGACACTTATTGGAGACAGTGCAATGACAACACTCACCATGAAAGACAGACGTCTTTGGATCGCGGGAGTCGTTGCGACCGTTGTTCTTGTTGTCGCCGCCGCTTACTTCGGCGGCTACTTCGGCAACGGCGCGCCTGACGTCCTGATACCACCCAGCCCTGAGGTCTCGTCACCTGAGGGATGATCTACTAGCATAGTGATCGGATGCGCTGACGCAGTTTGCGTCAGCTCACTCACTTTGCGCCGACCGGCAAGGATCGTGCGACTTCCTTGAGGTAACTGGCCGCCTGGCCCGGAAAGCTGTCGCTTTGTTCTTTGTTGAAAACTGCATGAGCTGCGTAGGCAAACCTGGGTGCATTATCTACGAGTCGTAGCGACCCGTCCTTGATCCCTGTTTCAACAATTCGGCGCGGAAAGTAACCCGACGCTGGTGTGGACACCAGGTATTGTAGCCCGAGTGTTCCGATCTCCAGATGCAAGCCTGGCGTGACAAGGTCAGGGAAATTCAGCAGGTGATCCGCCCGAAAATCGGGCCCCCAATCGACAAAGATGTAACGTCCACCGAGTGGATCCTCAAAATCTTCCATGTCGCTGCTGACGAGGACAAATTCGTCTTCAAAGAGCTGCAGGGCGACAAGCCCAATGGTATTTCTGGGACGGTACATGACCGCAAGGTCCAGAACGCCATCTTCGACTTGCTGGTTCAGGTCTTCTGCGTTGGCCCAGGACGCTTTGACAGCCACGTTCGGCAATGCGTCCTCGAGGCCTGGCATGGCAGTGGTCAAGAACCCGTCCCACAGGCTAGGGAATGCCCCGATTTCCAGTGAGGCATAAAGTTCTGCAGGCAATGCGGCATCGAGCTTTGCCTGTGTCCACGTCCGTACAAGCGTGACTGCATGCCGCTGAAAATGCACTCCGGCTGAGGTCAAAGTTGCCCCTGTCTTGCTCCGTTCAAAGACGGGGTGCCCAAGTTGTTGTTCAAGGGTTCTGATCCGTGTGCTGACAGTTGACTGGGTGACATGCACCTTGTCTGCAGCATCAAGAAAACTGCCGGTTTCGACGACGGCGAGGAAGGTTCGGGCGAGTTCGATATCCATTCGGCACCTATTTGCGTTTCCGATAATATCGTCATGTTAAATTCGTTATTCAAGTTTGAGAGGATGTGAGATTTTGAGACTGCGGGCGAGAGTCGCTCGCAGTGATCAGGAGCATCTCACATGAAATCGACATCCAAACCCAAGCCGAAACCAGCTTCGAAACCTGAGTCCAAGGACAAACCAACGGTCGGCGCTGCCAAGGCCGGACACAACTTGGGTCGCTAAGCGCCTCCGAGACTGTGCCCAACAAAATACGGGTTGCTTGAGTGCACCCCGATCGAGAAAGGAGAATACAATGAATCGCTTGTTCTACGCTATTTTCCTCGCTTCTGTTTTTGCCACAACGGCTGGTGCAATGACCGCCGATGTTGACACGGATGGCGATGGTTTCGCGTCGATGGCGGAACTTCAGGTGGTCTACCCTGATCTGACTGAAGAGGTGTTTCAGGAAATCGACACCGATGGTGACGGTCTCGTCAATGACGAAGAGATGCTCGTTGCCATCGATGCCGAACTGATCGCTGACCCCGAAGGCGACACGTGAAAGCCGACCGGTGAACGCTTGCCATGCAAACGTCTGATCTGTTCCGATGGCTCTATACCACAACTGGACTCTGGTTGATCCTGTCCCCCTTTATGATCTTCAACCAGTCCGCCCTATCCCAAGGTGTGGTAACCAATGAAGCGGTGACCTTTATGGCACTCGGCCTGCTTGCCCTCGTTATCGCAGGTTTCAGCTACAAGAGGCCCCGTGCAATTCAAGTTGCCATCGGCAGCGCTCTCGGAGCTGGAATGATCATGTCGCCCTGGTTGTTCGGATTTTCCGACAATGTCGTAGCGACATGGCACACCGGACTGATCGGTCTTGGTGTTTTGGTGACTGCTCAGTTTGCGCTGCTGAAGCCCCAAACCGAGTTGCGTTCCTAGTAAGATCGTTACCGAGGGGCGGGTAACCGCCCCTCACTCATTTGGACCATTCCGAAACGCATGGACGCAGCTAGATGGACATTGAGTTTGCGCGGGCATTTGTCGCGATTGTCGAAACCGGCAGTTTCCGGAAAGCCGCCGCTCGGCTGAGTGCAACCGAGGACGCAATGCGCGACCAGATCGCAGCAATGGAACACCTGCTAGGCAAGCAGATGTTCAAGGACGAAAAACCCGAACCAATCCTCACATCTGCTGGTCGGCATTTCCTGCCGCACGCGAGGGCATTGATACGTACTTGGACAAAGGCAAAACTCGAAGTTGCGTTGCCAGAGGATGTCGAAGTCGCGCTGGAGATTGGAACGACCTCCTATTTGTGGGAGCATATACTCCTGCCGTCCTTCTTCAGGATCAGAAAAGAGCTCCCAAAGATTGCGATCAAGACGGTCATTGGCACCCCGGAAACGCTTGCCCAACAGTTCAAATTTGGAAGCCTGGATGCTGTCATTACACATGACGCATCGCTCTTTGACGTGGGTGACCGCGCGCATCTGTTTAGCGATGAATATGTATTGGTCGGCCATGACAAGAAGCAGTCATCTCCAGACAACTCCTATGT
>CAYODE010000343.1:0-2777 GCA_964402685.1 uncultured Aestuariivita sp.
GCCTGCGCCGTTTCGATGACGTGAATTAGCCGTCGGAATGGGGCGCGAATAAGGCGAGCTTAGGAAAATTTCGCGTCGAATTTGATGTTTTGAGGGGGTTTTTGGCCAAAATCCAAAGTTTCTCGGCGAGATTCGGCGAGTCGGGCGGATTTTCGCAGATCAGGATTTTTCTGGTCTGATCCCCCAAATTCGTCGATACTACCAAAAAAATCGGATCGAGCAGTAGGTTCCGAACAGTGTTAAAACATCTTCTTTTGGTGGTCGCGTGCGCGATCGCGATTCAAGTCGTGCCCAATCCCGGTCAGGCTCAGGCACTTAATGGTGGGTTCGAAGCCAAGCGGGTTAAACCGCCGGCCGCCGGCACCAAGAAGCGTATTACTGTCCAAATCGCTCCGCGCGCAAACCCGGCCGTGCCGCCTTTACCGGATCCTCGACCGGCAGATGTCGAACCACCTGATGTCCCAGCACCTGAGGCTGATCAGGCAATCGGCCGATACGCGTGGTTCTGGGATCAAATCTCTCCGACGCTGGCGGCCTCCGGCCCTGGCCGCCTGGATGCCGCAGCGCAAGCTTTGAAAGGGGCATCTCAGCGAGTTCAGGCGCCGCGACTGCAGCATTTGCAGAATATTGCCCGCAGCCACGGCATAGACATTTTGACCAGCACCATCGGCACGCAGGTGTCGCCTGCATTGGTCCTGGCGGTGATTTCGGTCGAATCTTCCGGGCAAACGGATGCGGTGAGCACCGCGGGCGCGGCCGGTCTGATGCAATTGATGCCGGCGACCGCAGACCGTTTCGGTGTAGAGGACCGAAAAGTTGCTACCCAGAACATTGCCGGCGGCGTAAAGTACCTGGACTGGTTGATGAATGAGTTCGAACGGGATCCGATCCTTGTGTTGGCAGGCTACAATGCCGGGGAGGGGGCCGTGCGCAACCATTCCGGTGTTCCACCATATGCCGAAACCAGGGATTACGTGCCAAAGGTCCTTGCTGCGTTCGAAGTGGCCAAAGGTTTGTGCAGAACTCCGCCCGAATTGATTTCGGACGGCTGTGTGTTCGTCGCGATGAACTAGCGCCTATACGTTAAACGCGTCTGCCCATTCTGGGTGTTTCGCGCGTTGCGCGTTCACAAATGGACAAAGGGGTACGATTTTCCACCCCTCTGCGCGCGCTGTTTCGACCAGATGCGTCACCAGTGCCAAGCCCGCGCCTGTGCCCCGTAACTCGTCCGGTACACCAGTGTGATCTGCGATACGCGTATTTGGTGACAGGATGGAAAAGGTAAGCTCGGCCTCATGGCCATCCTTGTTCAGGAAGAACCGTCCCTTTTTGCCATCTTCTTCCCGAGATATCTCAAAATCAGCCATGGTGGTCTAGTTGACGATCTTTGCTAGCGTCGCTGCACGCAGTTCGTCTTCGGTCACGCCCTCGGCCGTTTCGACGATCTTCAATCCGCCTTCAACCACATCCATCACGCCTAAGTTGGTGATGATGCGATCCACAACGCCCTTACCCGTTAGTGGCAGAGTGCATTCTGACAGAACCTTGCTGTCGCCGTGCTTGTTGGTGTGATCCATAACGACCACCACACGTCCAACACCGGCTACCAGATCCATCGCCCCGCCCATGCCTTTAACCAGCTTTCCGGGGATCATCCAGTTTGCCAGATCTCCGTTTTCAGCCACCTCCATCGCGCCCAGGATCGCCATCGCGATTTTGCCGCCGCGGATCATTCCAAAGGATGCGGCACTGTCGAAATACGAGGTCTGAGCCAACTCTGTGATAGTCTGCTTGCCCGCATTGATCAGATCGGCGTCTTCTTCACCATCGATCGGGAAAGGGCCCATCCCCAACATACCATTTTCGGACTGCAGGGTCACTTCGATCCCCTCAGGGATATAGTTGGATACTAAGGTGGGTATCCCAATGCCCAGATTGACGTACCAGCCATCTTGCAATTCTTGAGCGGCCCGCTCGGCCATTTGATTGCGGTCCCAAGGCATATTTTACGTGTCCTTATTAGCTTATGTCAGATGCGCCAGCCGGCACATCAATTGTAATCACGGACCCGGCGGCGCCGCGCCCCAATTGTAATGTGCCTTCCAGCCCCTCAATCAGGCCGGTCAACACGCGACCACCAATCGAGCTTTGGTTCGGCCACGAGATTTCTTTAGGAATGCCGACGCCGTCATCTGCAACAATAAGGCGCAAGCCACCTTCGCTAAGGCGTGACATCCGCACTTCAACAAGGCCGGTGTCCAAACGTACAAAAGCATGTTGGTAGGCGTTGCTGAGGATCTCAGACATCACAAGACCCACACGAGTTGCGACTTCGATTGGCACGGTCAAAGGTTCGATCTGCAGACTCATCCGAATACCGGGGCGGCCGTCGATATGGGCAATTGCGGCAGCGACACGCGACAGGAAACTGCCGAGTTCGACAGAGTCACGGTTAGATCGAGAGTCAGACAGCTTCATTTCTTCATAAAGGATCTGAAGCGTCTCGATCCGGCGCGAGAGGGCAAAGAAATCCTCGGGCGCGGTCGTTTCCCGACTTTGCTGGCGGATCATGTCAATTACCATCGACAAGTCCGCTCTGACGCGGTTCTGAATTTCTACTAGCTCACGGCTAACCTGTTCAGCGCTGCTGTCCAGATCGCCCTCGCGAATTTCCTTTTGAATGCCGACAAAATATTGGCATCGGCCCTTTGTATCCTTGACGGGTGCGACGATGAGACGGTTCAGAAACGGCTCACCATTGGATCTGTAATTCAGAA
>CAYODE010000344.1:0-2766 GCA_964402685.1 uncultured Aestuariivita sp.
CAAACCCCACAAACCAAATCAGGCTGCGCCAGGGCGAGAGGCCGAAATAGTAGGCCGGGATGTAGACGACACGCGCGACGAGATAGGCGAACGCGCATGTGGCGGTGAACAGGGTTGACCCGTCACTGAGCGTGACCACCACGCAAGCGATGGTGAACAAGATCAACCCTTCGAAATGGTTGTTGAGCGCTCGGTAAAGCCGGGCAGTTTTGTCAGAAAGCTGGTCTTGGATATCACCGCCCAATCGTGACCGATCGCGCGGCGACGCTGTTTTGCCCGGACCCAGCTCCTTATTTGCAGGCACAGACATCAGGACGAACTGAGCGACCTGAAGAAGGGCTGCAAGGGTCAGGGCGGTGAGTTCCGGGGTCATTTCAGAGCGTCCGTTGGAGTGCCTTGATGAAATCGCAGCTGCCAGCTACCAGAAGCACGGTCCCAAACTGAAGACCTGTTACTCCATTCGGTTTGATCATTTAATCTGAGCTCAGAGATGTAAGTCACAAGAGCAGCTGTTGGTGACAATTTCTGAACCGATAAGTCGTGAAGTAGAGCGTTCAGTTTACCAGTTTGTCCCTTGAATGGTAAGACTTCAGACCGAGTATACCGCTGACCAGAACGCCCAAACTCACGGAAGTCCACGGTCAGCGTCGCCTCCATTTTTTGGCGGTCAAAGCGTGTCTCAGATGCCCACAGCTCATGCTCAAGGGCGCGAAGAGTCGATCTTTCTTCAGTCATTCGGCTACCCTATGGCACCTGTTCGTATTCGAAAGAGAAGCCTCGCATATCTGTGGAAGAAAACCCTGCATTTTATCACTCATAGTAATGGCAGGATCATCATCAAAAGCCCGCCAAGAGATGCAAACCATGTGATGCTGCGCACCAAAGGAACGCCGGAAGCATAAGCTGGCACGTATGCAACCCGCGCCCAAAACCATAAGGCTGCGCCAGTCGCTGTTCCGGCTGTGTTTGTCTCGGTCACCGTCAGCACTAAGGCCAACGCGATGAACGCGGGGAAATTGTACACATAATTGCGCAGCGCGCGGTCGACCCGGCCAGCAACCGCATTTTGTTCGCGTGGTTCGTCCTGTGGCCCCAGCGCCCAAGGTATCCCCTTAGACAGGTCCGAAAGGGTTGCCTGCACAACCATATGCAAGATCAAAAGAATAACGGCGTAAACGAGATAGGTGAGTTCAGGTGTCATGTGTGTTCCTCCCAAAGTGGGGGGACGGGATCAACCGCCCCTTTACAAATCCATCAACAACCGGCGCGGATCCTCCAGCGCTTCTTTCACTCGTACCAGGAATGTGACCGCACCCTTGCCATCAACGATCCGGTGGTCATACGACAAAGCCAGGTACATCATTGGGCGGATCTTGATCTCTCCGCCAATCACCATGGGGCGATCCTGGATTTTGTGCATGCCCAGAATACCCGATTGTGGCGGGTTCAGAATGGGCGAGGACATCAGCGACCCATAAACACCGCCGTTCGAGATGGTGAACGTGCCGCCTTGCATCTCTGCCATACTGAGTTTCCCGTCACGAGCACGTTTGCCTTTTTCAGCAATCGCTTTCTCGATCTCGGCAAAGCTCATCCGATCTGCGTCGCGGATCACGGGCACAACCAGGCCTTGGGGCGTGCCTGCGGCGATGCCCATGTGAACGAAGTTCTTATAGACGATATCGGTCCCGTCGATTTCGGCGTTCACCTCTGGCACTTCTTTTAGTGCATGACAGCAGGCTTTGGTGAAGAAGGACATGAAACCTAGGCGTGCGCCGTGTTTCTTTTCGAACTCGTCTTTGTAGGTTGTGCGCAGCTCCATACAGGCGCCCATGTCCACCTCATTATAGGTGGTCAGGATGGCGGCGGTGTTCTGCGCGTCCTTCAGGCGTTTTGCGATGGTTTGGCGTAGGCGGGTCATCTTGACCCGTTCTTCGCGGGCGACGTCTTCTGCGGCGACAGGGGCGCGCGGCGCAGCGGCTGGAGCTGCGGTTGGGGCAGGGGCCGCAGCCGCCGCAACGGCCTTGGCAACGTCTTCCTTCATGATCCGCCCATCGCGGCCTGTGCCACTGACTTGATCCGCAGACAGTCCAGCCTCCGCCATCGCTTTCTGAGCGGAGGGCGCATTCTCCACATCCTTGCCGGACGCGGTGGCTGGCGCCGCTGCGGGTGCTGCTGCAGGGGCGGCGGCCGGAGCCGCAACTGCGCTGGACGAGGAGATAACCGCCAATTTGGCAGACGCTTCTACTGTGGATCCCTCCGGCGCTGTGATCTCGGCCAGAACGCCAGCAGCCGGTGCAGGGACTTCAACCGACACTTTGTCCGTTTCCAGCTCACACAACATTTCGTCCTGTGCCACGCTGTCGCCCACGGCTTTGAACCAAGTGCTCACGGTGGCCTCGGTCACTGACTCGCCCAGCGTTGGAACCATTACATCAACACTGCCGCCTCCACCGGACGGTGCGGCGGCTGGCGCTTCCTCTTTAACCGCCGGTGGCTCGCCCACCGGCGCACCGGCGCCTTCCGCGATGGTGGCCAATAGCGCGTCAACGCCCACGGTTTCGCCTTCCGCGGCGACGATGTCTCCCATCGTGCCAGCGACAGGGGAGGGTACTTCGACCGTCACCTTATCGGTTTCCAGCTCACACAGCATCTCGTCCACGGCAACTGCATCGCCGGGCTTTTTGAACCAGGTGGCAACCGTGGCCTCGGTCACGGATTCGCCCAGTGTGGGCACGCGCACTTCGGTGGTCATTGTCTTAGTTC
>CAYODE010000345.1:0-2747 GCA_964402685.1 uncultured Aestuariivita sp.
AACCGATCGAGAAGCTGAAGCATCGGAAGACGATCAGCTTTGAACGGCGAGTTTTTTTCTGCTCGGCTTACTTAGAGTTGAGCGTCATCGCCTGAAGGTGCAGGGGCAGCAAACGAGGCCGGAATTCCGCTGCGTCTGCGTTCTCCGAATTCAAGGGCTCCGAGCGACCGCCCGCCGCGATGAGTCTGAAGCGGACCCTGAGAGGCGGCGGTAGACCAGAGAAATCGCGTAGATCGGGGTCGCGAACAAAGAAGATCTTGAGCGCATTGCTGCCCCGGCATGTGCCGCGAATGCCCTGAATGCGGACTGCGACCGCAGCATCCTGACTGGTCGGTGAATGGCAGCTACGGGCCGTACGCGATCGCCTTCGTGGCGTCTACGGATCTAGACGCCAGTCCTCGAACCCTTTGCCAGCGTTCGCCTGCACCAGCCTCTCCAGCGTTTCGGCAGGCAAGTAAGTAAGACGCGGTCGAACTTCTTTCCCGGACTCCATCTTCAAGCGTTTTTGCGCAGTGATGTCTGTGAATCTTGCGATCGGCGCGCTCGTCCCCGCATTGACTTCAAGCACGATGGGATTGTTCCTCACTGTGCCAAACCGCTTGACCCAAGGTATACTCATGCCAACCTCAGTGTCGCCGTCCTCGCCAGAGACAATTACGCCAATATCTATGTGGGAACCTTTGTGCGTTCTAAGCTTTCGCGCCAGCTTCCCTCCAGCACGCAAATCGAAAAGGCCGTCGCGACGATCCATACGCGTTGCCATCTCTGCCCAAGCATCTTGGTGTTCCAGCTGTGAAGATCGAAACAACTTGAGAGCCGGTTTGACGGCATGCTTGTAGACTTTACGAATATCATCGGCGTCCCAAGGGAGCAGGTCGGCTTTGTAAGCAATTATGACCTTACTGCGTTTCCACCAGATCTCCAACGTGAGCGTCTTGCAAAAAACAGAGAAGTAGAGCCCGGTAGCGATGATGACGGGTGGGACGACTACGACAGTTCGTAGGCAGACTTTGTATAGTAATACTTGTGGTTGCTGGGTGGTTGCCAAGACGAATGAAGCGCCACGGGCGCACAATAAGACAGCACACAATTAGCTGTAGTCTAAAAGAAAAATTGGTGCCCCCAGAGAGACTCGAACTCCCGACCCTCTGATTACAAAGTAAAAATCCGGCGTCTTAGTGACTTGTTTTCCTGTACTTTTTTCTCCTTAGCCCCATTCTAGCTCCTTTTTCACTCGGGACGCGGTGAGGAGAAATGAGGAAACGGACCAACGGGAGTTGGGGTCAAGCTTGCACGACTTATACGTTGCCCTTAACCTCTCGCGACGAGGCGCGGACTACTGAAAGGAGCGGCGCGGTATGGCTAAAAAGTACAAGGTTGGCGATGTGGTGGTTCTGAAGTCAGGCGGCCCTGAGATGACCATCCAAGAGGTCGACAGCGATAGTCACGTTTGGGCTCAATGGTTTGGGGGCCGGAAGCTTGAGCGCGGACGTTTCCCGACGGCTTCGATTGTCCAGGTTGATGATAGCGAGTAGTGGCATCATGACAGAAGATGACGTCGCTGAATGGATGCTGAAACAGGTTTCCAGCAAGTCGCTGTACCAAGATGATGCCGTTTGGCAAATAATGAAGACGTTTGGCAAGCAGTTCACCTACAACAACGCCAATGGAAATCCAGCCATAAGTAAAGGTGTGCTAGAAAAGTTTAGAAAGATTTCTGGTGACGATGTTGTGTGGTCACGCAGCGAACGCCTCTGGAGAAAGAGAACGGCCAGGGATAAGCTTGGCCGTATGCAAGAGTAGCTTTGTATCACCTAGGCAGCCTGACTCAAGTCTTCAAAGCTTTTCAAAATATGTTGTCCAAGCTTCGGGTGGACCGCGTTTCTAAGCAACTTGCGGGCGCCCTTAGTATCAGGAGGCAGTTCAATCCCAAGATGAGCAGCCAACTCCTGCTTGGTTGCGCGGCTGACATCCCGTGCTTTGGGCAGAACGAAATTGCATATCTCTCGGTTGCTCCAAAAAATGTGACGGTCAAGTGTTACAGTTGGTGGGATCAGGGGGGTGTAATAAGGAACGACATTTTCGACGACCCAATTCCCACTAAAAAAGTTTTTGAGAAAGATGATTTCTTGGAAGAGGGACATATCTGGGTACCTAAAAATGTTCCAACCTTTCAATGCAATCGAAGCCCTTGAATGAGTTGGGCAAGGCGGGCTTGACCAGATAAAGTCAAATTCTTGGAAATGTTTGACCAGGTACTCGTGTGCATCGGCAACCACAACCTCGTCGCTTGGGAACAACGCCTGATAAACAGATGCAATTTTAGGATCGAACTCCACGGAAGTAACTTGGTGTATATTGCTCCAATGCATCCTATTGCCACCAACACCGGCGTAAAGATTTAGAATTTTCATGTTGCGTCCTCATTATATCAGAGGTCGCTCATTCTTCGTACAATTAAGCCGTTGAAAACGTTTGCTATTATCAGGTATGTGCGTAGTGAGGGCGTGTGACTCAGTATGGTCGGACTTCAAATGGCTGTGATACTAGCCCCATCTTAGCCCCCAAAACCGCACCGCTTTGCGACCTAACTATTTGATAAGATGTTGTTTTTCTGTAGCTTTCTATAACGTGGGTTAGATGCTACCAAGTTGGCGCCAATCGGCGTAACGTATTGTTTTTCAAAACGAAATTGGTGCCCCCAGAGAGACTCGAACTCCCGACCCTCTGATTACAAATCAGATGCT
>CAYODE010000346.1:0-2722 GCA_964402685.1 uncultured Aestuariivita sp.
GTTTGGTCAGTAAATACGTGGCCGATCTGGAAAACGCGCTTGGGGTGCAGTTGCTTAATCGGACGACGCGTAGTGTCTCTTTGACAGACGCAGGGGCGACATACCTGTCTTTGTGTGAGCCCCTCCTCGATGGGTTTGATGAGTTAGAAGACAGGGTCAGAAACGAGCAGACATCGTTGCGTGGTGCGATACACATATCAGCACCCACAGGGTTCGGAGCACTACGGCTCACGCCCTCGCTTGCAAGGTTTGGCGCAAAACACCCCAATGTGGAACTCGATCTGCAGTTCTCTGACCGCAGAGTATCGATCGTTGAGGAAGGTTTCGACCTCGCCATCAGGATTGGTCCAATGCGAGACAGCTCGCTCAAAGTCCGGCAACTTGGCCGCATGCCTTTGATTGTCTGTGCGTCGCCCGACTATTTGGCGCGAACAGGTGCGCCCAGCCATCCCCGTGCGCTGGCCACGCATGAGTGCATTCTCGACGGCAATATAACCGAACCCACAATGTGGCGGTTCATGGTCAATGGCCAGGAAGAGGCGGTTTCAGTCAACGGGCGTTTTCGGATCAACGCGCCCGCAGCCTCGGCCCGCCTTGCCGCGATGGGCGTCGCCATTGCCCGCTGCCCAGCCTATACGATTGCGGAAGCTTTAAAATCGGGAGGCTTGGTAGAGCTCTTTGCCGAACATCGCGTCGCGCCATACACTGTCGCGGCACTTTTCCCGCAGAACCGGCGGATGACGACAAGGGTGCGCGCGCTCATCGATCATCTGGCACGCGATCCAGACCTTTGCCCTGACGGCGAGGCAACAGGCCCCGCTTGATGCAACAAAACGCTATGCGGCCCTGCGCGATGCTTTCGCCATATCGACAAAGGCTCGCAGGCGGCGCGTCATATTGCGCTTACTGCGATAGTTCAGGGAATAGCGTGGAAGTTTCGTCACGTGGCCACTGAGAACTTCGGTGAGGCTACCTTCGCTCAGATGAGGCGCGGCGATTTCTCTATAGAGGTATACCAGCCCAAGCCCTTGTTTTGCATAGGTGAGAAGAGAACGCATATCGTTTGCCATTATGCGAGGTTTTGGCTGCAGGGTGTACGTGCCATCCGGCCCGTCAAAACCCCAAGGAGCAAGATTTTCTCTGGAACCAAAGGCATAACAGATTACATCGTGGTCCAGGATGTCACGGGGATGGTCGGGCGTCCCCCGCTTCGCAAGATAATCATCCGACGCAACGATGGTCATGGCCAGTTCTGGGCCAACCGCGACAGCATGGGTATCTGGCCCAAGTAGGGTGGTTGAGCGGATGGCGGCATCGACGCCAGACGTCAGAAGATCCACCTTCTTGTCATCATAGATCACTTCAACATCGACTGTTGGAAATGCGGCCGCAAACCGCGCGACCAAATCATCGAGAAAGAAGGGGCCTGCGCTATAGGGGGCCGAAACCCTCAAAGTGCCAGCGACCTCATCTTTTTGCTCATGAATATCATCCAATGCGCCTTCGAGATCGATAATGGCAGGCAGGCTCTTTGCGTAGAACTGCGCCCCAATCGGCGTCAGCACAACAGAGCGTGAGGAGCGCTCGAACAGTCGCACGCCCAAACGGTCTTCAAAGCGTTGGACAGCTTCGCTGACGGAAGCGGGCGCTTGTTGAAGGTGTTCCGCCGCCGCGCGAAACCCGCCCCGTCGCGCGACTTCGACAAAGACGCGAATGTCACCAAAGCTGCTACGGGCCATTGTTCGCTTTGCCGATCATATTGTTAGAACAATGCAGGTTATCCTTACGATATCAGTGCCGTACATACTCAGCAAGACGCAAAAACGAAGAAACGAAGAGATGGTCGATGACCGGTTCTTCACTCAAAACCCAAGGAGCAAGACCATGACTGAACGTGAAGAAATCCAAGCCGCCATCGACGAATGGAACAATGGCCTCGACAGTGGTGACATCGAACGGATGGTGGCGTCCTGCCATCCTGACATCATGACGATCAATGAACGCCAGCCTGTCACCGTTGGCACGCAGGCGATCCGTGACAAATACAATCCGCGCATCGCAGCCGCAGAAATCACCTCCGGCTACGAGATCGAAAATCTGCAATTCTACGGAGATACCGCCATCGTGTCCGGCCGCTTCTACGGCACAATGACAATGCGCGACACGGGCGAGGTTAAGCGCCCCGAGGGCCGCCTGGTACTTGGCTACAAGCGCGATGAGAGCGGCGCGTGGAAGATGTTCCTCGACATGGACAACAACAGCCCGGCTTGAGCCGCCCGGGTCGCGCCCCAATCCGGCGCAGTCTTACCTTTGCCACGAAATGCCAAAACTCAGGAGTTCGAGATGACCACACTTGAGATCGTCACAAAGGAAATAGTCGACCTGCATGATTTCTTTACCGAGTGGTTCAACGGAACCGTTGGGTGGGATGAGCTGGAACCTCGCTTCCTGTCGCGCATGGATGAGAACATCATCTTCATCCCGCCGGAAGGGATCGTGCTCACCGGTGACATGCTTAAGGGCGCGTTCAACCGTGGTTATGGCTCGAACAAGGACTTCCGCATCCAAATCCGCGACGTCACCATCCGTCAGGAAATCGGCGATCTGGTGATGGCGACATACACCGAATGGCAAATGGGTGCTGCGTTGTCTGCCGAGAAGAACAACGCACGTGTGACCAGCGTTTTGATGAAAATGACTGATCCGGTGACTTGGCTGCACA
>CAYODE010000347.1:0-2721 GCA_964402685.1 uncultured Aestuariivita sp.
CATAGGTCCGACTCCCTAAAGGCTGGTATGCGCACTCGTTTTAGGCCGAAAGCAGAGCGCACGCCAAAGCAAGCCGACCTGCCATGCATCAAATGCGACGCGCATCGCAATCCCGCGCTAAAGACGCCGCTCTTGTATCAAGGTCGTTTCGTCAAAATTGCCCAGCCAATCGGGAGCAACCCCTCGCTGCGCAGAAATGCCGGATGGGTCAATAGTCGCACTGACTCGCGGGGTTGCGTCTCCTCGTTCGCGGAAGTGAACGATGGCCCACTATCCGCCCCAGCATCCCAAACCCAAAGGGGGACGCGCACGTTATCAATCCACCCTGTGTTATCCCTCAGTGATACCGCATCGATTCCCGTGAACCAATCCGGGCTTGGGGCCAGCATCGTCGCAAAGGAGACATAGGACATCCGTTCCGTTGCATTGAGCGTCAGTTCAAAAGCCCCCTGCCCGTCAGGCAGGCCGGGAACGACAACCGAGGGGCCTGCCCGGTTACGGCGGGCTGCTTCGGCAAGCTCCGCTTCCAATACAGATACTCGTCCATTCGTGGCGACAAGAGCCAAACCGGATGAGGCCGTCTCCCCATCCGCAAAAAGCGAGTATCGGGATGTATGGGTCACCGCGAGTAATCGGGACCAGTGAGGATTGTCGGGCTCACTGTCTGCCTGCCAATTCACCTCGACACGGAGCTGGTACTGCGCGGTGTCCTGCGCCAAAAGACAGGAAGGCCACAGCCAAAACAGGGCAAGGCAATACCGCCAGGATCGCATCAAACTGGAACGATTTTGCCAGGATTCATGATGTTATCTGGATCCAGCGCTTTCTTGACCATCGCCATATATTGGGTGGCAGGGCCCAGTTCGCGCTGCAGATAAGGCATCTTGCCTTGGCCGATCCCATGTTCGCCGGTACATGTGCCATCCATCGAGATCGCCAGATCCGCAAGCCAACCAGTGAACTGGTCCGCTTTCTCACGCTCTTCGGGGTTATCCATGTCCACTAGCAATGCGTTGTGGAAATTGCCATCGCCGACATGGCCGGCTATCGGCCCCAACAAACCAAGCTCAGACAGTTTTTCCTGACTGGCCGTCACACATTCTGCGAGGCGCGAGATTGGTACGCACACATCTGTGGCCAACGCTTGGGTTCCAGGACGCAGGGTTTGAATGGCCCAATAGGCATCGTGGCGTGCTTTCCACAACCGGTTGCGATCCTCGGTCGACGCGGCAGTTTCATATCCCGTGCCGCCAACCTCTTCCGCGATGGCCTGAAACATCTCGGTCTGTTCTGCCACACCTGCGTCTGAGCCGTGGAATTCCAACAGCAGCAGCGGCTCCTCCGGCAAGCCAAGTTTGGAATAGTTGTTGATCGCGCGCACGCTATCAGCATCCAACAGCTCCATCCGTGCAATGGGCAGACCGTACTGAATGGCCATCATTGCCGCCCGGCAGGCCGCATCAACTGAAGGGAACGAACAGCGCGCCGCCGAAATGGCTTCTGGAATGCCCTGCAGGCGCAGCGTGATTTCCGTGATAAGACCCAGCGTGCCTTCGGATCCTACCAACAGCCGAGTGAGGTCATATCCGGCGGAAGACTTCTTAGCCCGATGTGCTGTCCGAATAATCGTGCCATCAGCCATCACGGCCTCTAGGCCAATCACGTTGTCTTTCATCGTACCATAGCGCACCGCGTTTGTGCCGGAGGCACGTGTCGCGGTCATCCCACCGAGGGACGCGTTGGCACCAGGATCAATCGGGAAGAAGAGCCCACTGTCGCGTAGATGCGTGTTGAGGTCCTCTCGAGTGACGCCGGGTTGCACGACTGCCTGCAGATCTTCGGCATAAACCTCGAGCACCTTGTTCATTTCCGACACGTCCACAGACACGCCGCCTGCAGGCGCGTTAATATGTCCTTCCAGCGAGGTGCCTGTACCGAACGGGATCACGGGTACTTTGTGTTCCGCGCAGATCTTAACGATTTCGGAGACCTCTTGTGTCGATTTGGGAAAGACCACTGCATCGGGCGCCTGGTTCCGGATCCATGTCGTGGTATGGCCGTGTTGTTCGCGCAAAGACTGCCCAGTTTGAAACTGCTCTCCGAAGCGCTGCTTGAGAATGCCCAAAGCGGTGGCAATCCCGGACTCGTTGCGTGGCATATCTGTGGCTTGCGCCATGTCTCAATCCTCCCAAAGACGAGGGCATTGTGGCTGTTCGCCAGCCAAGTGCAAGTCAGGAACGTGTTAACCGCCCAGCGCGATGCCTTCCCTGCGCGGATCAGCGGCACCTTTCAATTCCGGTCCGATCTCGATTGCATGAAGTCCAGAATTGAGACCGCGTGCGTTCACGTCATACCCCATAGCCTCAAGCGCAGGCTGGAGACCGGTTGCAGACGTTCCTTCCTCAACATCATAGGTGCCAAACCGGTTGACGGCGTGGGGTAACGTCAACGCCTCTTGGATGTTCAATCCCCAATCCAACCAGGCGATGATCGACTTGGCCACATACCCAATGATCCGGCTGCCGCCGGGCGATCCAATGGCCAGAACGGGGACGCCATCTTTCATGACGATCGTGGGTGACATTGACGACCGGGGCCTCTTTCCGGGTTCCAGTCGATTTGCAATCGGCACGCCGTCACGATGCGTGCGGAACGAAAAATCCGTCAGTTCATTGTTCAATAAAAACCCCCGAACCATGAGGCGCGAGCCAAAGGCGTTTT
>CAYODE010000348.1:0-2720 GCA_964402685.1 uncultured Aestuariivita sp.
TGGCCTACAACGAAGAACACGGCATCACCCCGCAAAGCGTGAAGGCCAACATCTCGGACGTGCTCGACAGCATGTACGAACGCGACCATGTGCGCGTCGAAGGCGCCACAGGCAAGGACGGCGAGACGGTCCTGCTGGCCGGCCATAACCTCAAAGCCCACATGGAAGACCTCGAACGCCGCATGAAAGACGCCGCCGCCGACCTCGAGTTTGAGGAGGCCGCGAGACTGCGCGACGAGTTGAAGAAGCTTCAGGAAACGGAACTGGCGATTGCCAACGACCCGATGGTGCGTCCCGATGAGATCAAGCGGACGCGGGGTGAACTTGAGCGGCCGAAACCACGGCAGAAGCGTGGGCGGCGGGGGCGGTAGTTACCAGCCACGCACATCATTGGCCTTTGCGACATATTTAGGGTCAGGTCCGTCAGCCAAATTTGGTGGAAGTAGTAGGAACGGAAGCGTAGAATCCACGAACCAATCCTTGCCTCCATCTAAATTCGCAGCCTTAAACTCTATCAACTTTTTCTCGTTGATAAGTGTCTTGTATTCGTCCCCGTCAGGCGTAAACGAAACTAGCGATCGATCATATGCACGATGATGCAAGGCACAGAGTGATAACCCGTTTTTTACTTCATCAGAACTCTCTGGGTGGGCTGCAGGCAGAATGTGTGCTGCATCCAAGAGTTCCAGCTGAACGCCACACATTGCACATTTGTTCTCATAAGCTGCGAGAACGCGTCTTCGAAAGTTGGCATCCCTTAACGCTTTCTTCGTGGTTACCAGTGCGTATTCGCGTGGTCCTGGCGCCTGCCTGCGAATGTCTTCATCACTAATTGCCATTGGTTCTCTGACAATCTTTTCCAGTAGATTCAAGCCATTTGGAACTTCACCCAAATTGTGTAGCTCTTCCAAATTTTCAGCATACTGACCAAGTAGTTCGGGTCGAATCGCAACGGCTATTTCGCCATTGTTCTTTTCGCTAAATGAAAATCCCCGCCGCGACGCTCCGCTTAGGGCAGTTTTTCGAATCTGCAGAGACGGTGAGCTTCCCAAAGCTCCCCTGTGGTGAGAAATATCAAAGCCAGCGAAGACTCCGACTTCTTCCCACCAGCCTAGAATCAAGGTCTTACCCTCAGAACCGGGTTGAAACTCCTGTGCCCCGGCTAGGTTTGGAATTCCAGTAATCTGTATACGGTATTCGTCATTGGCACGGGCGGCCCCGCCACCATGCGTAATATTCCAAATGTAGACACGAAGTTGCATGCGCTTTTCATCATTCAAAAGAATGAAATCACGCGGATGGGCCCGCTCAGTAGTCAAACCAATAACGTTCCATCCGCCTTGGCGGAATGACCTCTCGACAATTCCAAAAAGTGCATCTTTTCTTAGCGGGGCCATCATTCACTACACAATTACATTGCCATCCGATACGGATTTAACAACGCCCTTAGTCTTTGCAGCACGTCTTTTTCTTGGGTTGGAGGTTCCACCTGCTGTCGACGAAGTGATCTTTTGTGGTCGAGACTTACCGCCGTCTTGGGGCAGTGGGATCTCCTCTTCCGCTTCACTCCAAAGAAGTCCGGGCTTCGAGATACGATAGTGATCCTCTGCCGATGCATTTCGATTTTTGACCTTGCGTTGAAGATTCTCCTCATCACCAACGTCAAACCGACCTAGCGCAGCACGGCAGTAATCTTCCGATAGCTCAATACATGTCCAGCGGCGTTTAAGTCGCTCACATACTTCACCGGTTACACAACTACCACCAAACGGATCGATAACAGTGTCCCCCTTGTCAGTCAGCATCTGAACAAAATATTCTGGCAAATCCGCCGGAAACCGCGCTGGATGGGGTTTAAATCCATTCTCTTCACAGAAACGCAAATACTTTGAGTTACTCTCAGTGTTGGGGATGGCCAAAAGATTTGGGGGAATAGCGGCACCGTTATCCGTGGAGAATTTTTCGCTAATGTCATGACCGGAGGGGCGAAGCTTGGCGGTGTACCCATTTTTGAGCAACTGCTTCATGCTCGGGCTATAAGGCTGCAAAACTCGCCGGTTGCTGGCTTTTGGCCATTCTGTTTTTGAGAGCCACCAAACAGTATTCACGGCGTCTTTGACACGAATCCGCCGCACGGTTACCCATTCAGCGGGGGTCGGCAAACGAGAGGGATTCCACCAAAAGAATTCTTGCGCAAGTTCAAAACCAACTTCATCGCATAGAGCAATCAATAGCTTGTAGTGATACAGACTTCTCGTCGGCGCACCTTTCTTCCATGCTCCACCGATATCAATAACAAAACTTCCGGTGTCTTTGAGCACTCGAAACACTTGCTCTCCAAACGGCTTGAACCACTCCACATACTCATCAGCATCTTTGTTGCCGTAGTCTTTTTTCCGAACAAGCCCAAATGGTGGGCTTGTAACCACGAGATCAACAGAGTTGTCTGATTGTTCCTTCAGATATTCGAGACTGTCAGCGCAAACAATCTTCCCGAATTCTCCTTGGAATTTGGTTCCAGCATGTAGTGTGGAGGTCAATGTGTGCCCAGCCTGCTAAGTGGCGATTTTGCTCAGAATCCCGAATCTGGAGCTTTGAGGTTCAAAGCTACATACTTGCGACGGCGATAGCCAACCAAGCCCCCCTAAGAAGAACAAAATAAATCTATCCCCGCCCCCTCTGACCGCCCGTATCCTGTCCGGACCTTCTCACTGAGGGCA
>CAYODE010000349.1:0-2685 GCA_964402685.1 uncultured Aestuariivita sp.
GTTGTTTGAACACAAGTGGGTTCCGTTTGACATCCGCGAGGCTGAGAGATGATTTGTCGATCGAACTTAGAGTCACAAATCTTTTGATCTTTAGGTTAAGGTCAGCCTTAGGCGTCCAGTAGTCGAAGTGATAACTGTCCCTTGCCGCATTGTTTCCGTACACCATCAATGCAGTTGGATAGATCGCACCGTCGAAAAGTTGCCGGCGTAAATCCGATAGATTGATGACTACCCGCATCGCGACCGTTTCAAATAGCTGGATGCGTGCCGCGACACCCTTTGCAGCATGGTTGTGCAGAAAACCCATGGCCGGCAAAAGGAATCCAACGCAGCCATCAACTGAAACATGTTGTTGCGCCTTCCATACAAATGCCCAAGCAACTTCACCGCTTGGTGTTGGAAGTTTTCGCGCCTTGCACCAGCTAAGGCCAGATCCGAGTATATTGCGCCGACTTGTCCACGGGGGGTTTCCAACTATCACATCGGCCGCATGTTCGCCTGGGTCCGCGTCGAAAAAGTCTTTGCAAACTAGCGTGTGGTCCCAAAGAGATGGCAGCAAACGACCCTTCTTTGCGAGAGTCCGAATGTTGGGTGGCGAAACTTCTTCGAGCAGCGCGATGTATAGGGAAAACACGGCTACGCGCACTGCACTTCCGTTAAGATCGAAGCCACGAACTCGCTGAAGCGTCTCTACGAGATTGTCCCAAGAAGGCTTCGCATTCTGGCCTTCATTTCGCCGATGCTCACATAGGCGCTGGAAGCTCCGCACCAGGAAGATTCCGGAGCCGCAAGCAGGATCCAAAAAAACTCCATGAGTCTTCGTCTTCGAGCTTAAGGTATCCCATACGGTTGATATGGTCGTATCGACCAAAAACATTGGCGTATAGTATGCGCCTGTATCGGAACGAGATTGGGGGTCGTACCCAAGAAAGCGGTCATAAACGGCGCTTATTAGCTCGACTGGAATGAAGGCAAAGTCGTAGCCCCAGAACCGCATCTGACCATTTGCTCCAGCCATCTCCTCTTTGCCTTCTCGGAAGCGCCCGAGAATTCGCAACGCATCTGCGGTGAGGCAGTGTGGGTGTTGGGAGTCGTCGAATGAACACGGCGCAACAAACAAATCGCCATTAAAGTCGCGTTGAAGCGCTGCAAACAGTGCTTCAAGCGCCGCAACATCGCCAGAGTAGAGAAGCGCATTCAGCCCCTTGTACGTACCGTTAGTTGCCTCTTGGAAAAACGTCGCGGTCGTAATCTCACGATCTTCGAGATACGCCACGAACATCGTTTGGATAAGTATGGCCTGCGCCTCATCTGCCGACAGGCCTTCCTCGGAAAGCAGGTCGTGAGCTACTTCAAGGTTGTTTAAGAGAACGCGATCAATCCGAGACTTCGGATCAAAGTAAGTCTCCTTTTCCAGCCAAAGACGACCGCTCTCCGCGCCATAAACATAATTGCGGAGCGCTAGCGCGTCGGCTGTAGCGTTGACAGCTTCGATCAGACAGCGGTCCTCAAACTGTGTTCGATCCCCGGTGCCAGGGTCTCGGGCAAGGGAAAACACCCTTACCTCATCCTCTGCGGGAACAATTAGAATGCTTGCCAGCCCTTGGTTCCACAGTGCTGCGTGAACCTTCATGACTTCATCTCGATCATACTGCTCTTGTTCGAACACCATGATCTGCGGAACACCTTGGTTGCAGAACACTCCCGCTATGGAGAGTTTTTGCATAGCTTTTCGAATTTCATCAGCGTACGGCGTGCCAGTAATCGGCTGCCCCGGCTCAAAGTACTCCGGAGCAACACGCTCAGAGAGCGCAAGCATATCCCGCCAAGCTGGATAGCTCATGACGTACCCGATTTGCGCGCCACCTCGACGGGTGGGAAGTAAATTGGCACTTGTTCACGATCGGCTTCGTGCAGGAGTGCAGCGGTTAACTGTTCCACAATCGGAGCCAGCGGCACCAAGAGGCAAGGTGACTCAATCGGCCGATTTTCGGCACAAGGAACGAGAACACAGCTCTTGTCGACCAGAGAAAGTTGAAGAACAGAATTCGCCAAAAGAGACCAAGGCTGTTTGTGCACTGCCTGTCCTAGCGACACCGATTGCTCAGCGAAAGACGCGACCGAGATGCCCCATTGTTCGCGAAGAAGTTTGATTACCACTCCAACTACGAGATCACTAGCTGTGAATGCCGGCGCATAGCCATTCCGCCCATGAAAAACGGGCAAGGACTTTCTCCAATGCCTTAGCGTTTCTTGTGAGATCCCTAGCGTATCTCTGAACTGTGCAGGAGAGAGTTTCACTGTACGAGCCGTCTGAATTGTTGTTGACAACAAACTGGATTGTTATGTCCACAGTGTCAAGTGTTCTTGTTATGTTCTACTTTGACGTTGGTTCAAGTATCCCCAATGTCTCCTTTTCCATTCTTGGCTATGAGCCATGGCATCCGCAGCGGACTACCGCTTTCCGCCGCGACGCGCGGCAGGTGAGATTGCTACGTGCGCATGATTTCGGGATTGGCCTCTCCTCTCCAAGTAAAGCTCCACGTATCGCCTTGGCGGACGTTCTGGACCAAGTGCGGGCGAAACGCGACGAGGCAGCGCCCACCGTCACGGCGTGTCGACGGGTAGAGCAGCCCATTGCCGCCTGAACCCAGCACGTCCTGCGCAAGCGTTTGGCCGATCGGA
>CAYODE010000350.1:0-2677 GCA_964402685.1 uncultured Aestuariivita sp.
AACCGCACCTGGGACAGCCGCTGGTACGCCGACACCAAGGATTATGGTGATCTTCTGCTCGAAGACATCAAAATCCGTGAGTTCATCAAGGAAGAGTGCAAGCAGGCCGGCGTGGCCCGTGTGATCATCGAACGTCCGCACAAGAAGTGCCGCGTCACGATCCATACAGCCCGCCCCGGTGTGATCATCGGCAAAAAAGGCGCCGATATCGAAGTGCTGCGCAAGAAACTGGCCGCGATGACCGACAGCGAACTTCACTTGAACATCGTTGAAGTCCGTAAGCCCGAATTGGACGCGCAACTGGTTGCAGAGAGCATTGCTCAGCAGCTGGAACGCCGGGTGTCCTTCCGCCGTGCGATGAAGCGTGGCGTGCAGAACGCCATGCGTATGGGTGCCCTGGGCATCCGTGTGAACGTTGCAGGCCGTTTGGGCGGCGCGGAAATCGCACGGACCGAATGGTATCGTGAAGGCCGCGTGCCTTTGCACACCCTGCGGGCCGACATCGATTATGCCAATGTCGAGGCGTCCACGCCTTACGGCATCATCGGCATCAAGGTTTGGATCTTCAAAGGCGAGATCATGGAGCACGACCCGTCGGCTCGCGATCGCAAAGCCCAGGAGCTCCAGGACGGTCCGGCACCTCGCGGTGCTATGGGCGGTCGCCGGTAAGGAGTGAGGAAAGATGCTTCAGCCAAAACGGACCAAGTTCCGCAAACAGCATAAAGGCCGCATCAAAGGTCTGGCGAAGGGCGGGTCTGACCTGAACTTCGGCACCTACGGTCTGAAAGCCACCACGCCCGAGCGTGTGACGGCCCGCCAGATCGAGGCAGCCCGTCGTGCCATGACGCGTCATATGAAACGTCAAGGCCGCGTTTGGATCCGGATCTTCCCGGACACACCTGTGACCTCGAAACCAACCGAAGTTCGGATGGGTAAAGGTAAGGGCTCCGTGGATTTCTGGGCGTGCAAGGTCAAGCCCGGTCGCGTGATGTTTGAAATCGACGGCGTCAACGACGACATCGCCCGCGAGGCGCTGCGTCTGGCCGCGATGAAACTGCCAGTGAAATCGCGCGTTGTCGTGCGCGAAGACTGGTAAGAGACCGCCTCGGGACAAACGGTTGTTCTGCGAATAACCAGCTCCCAAGTGATAGAGTTATGACCCCCCGCCGGCGCGATCCGACGGGGGGTCATCTTTTTCCGCGCTCTGGTCCTGTGCGTCATCCTTCGCTAGATAAACGTCATGTCTAAGATCGCGTCACTCTTCGTCACTCGCCTCTATCGCGCCAAGCTGTCTGAGCTCGGCACGGCCATTGATCCGCGTGAGTTAGAAGCATCCTGTTATTCCATTGCCGAAGACGATGAGGCGGGGCAGGAGTGGTCGGAAGAAAACGGCTATCCGGGCTATACCTCCTACGCCTCTCTCACCGATCTTCCGTGGCGCTTCCCGATCTTTGCCGACATCGTCAAAGCACTGGACGCGCATGTTGCAGCCTTTGCCGAAGATCTGGAATTCGATTTGGATGGGCGCGCGCTGGTCTTGGAGGATATTTGGATCAACATCCTGCCAGAAGGCGGCATGCACGCCAGCCACATCCACCCGCATTCGGTCATTTCAGGCACGACCTATGTGAAGGTTCTGGACGGTGCGGGCGCACTCAAGCTCGAAGATCCACGTCATGCGATGATGATGGCGGCGCCTGCTCGGATCCCAGATGCTCGCCAAGAGCTCAAACCGTTCATCTATGTCGCGCCGGAACCGGGAGAGGTGTTGCTTTGGGAAAGCTGGCTGCGCCACGAAGTGCCAATGAACATGGCAGAGGATGACCGGATCAGCGTGAGCTTCAATTACAAGTGGGAATAGCGTCGGTCTGTATTAGTAGCCCTCGAACATCCTGGCGTCGCGATCTGCTTTGGACTGCACATACCGGTCATAGTCGGTGTCACCTGGTTGTGGAACATCGCAACCTGAAAGTGTCGCAAAACATACAAACACTGCTAAACTGCGAAGATAACTCATTGCGCTCGTATCCTGCTGTAAGCGTCCATGTCTGCCGGAGTATTATAGGGCGAGCCTAGGCCATTTCATCGAGCCCGTCGACGCTTTGCAACAAAGGGGTTGCTTTAAATTTGTAACGGGCGTACACGGCCCCCTCATCATGAACTCCACTGGAATCAGGGTGACGCTTTTGGCGGCCTACCAGTGATGTTGAAAGGAAAATGGCAATGAATGCCAATGAACTGCGTGACAAGACGCCCGATCAGCTTCGGGAAGAGCTTGCCAACCTGAAAAAAGAAAGCTTCAACCTGCGCTTCCAGCAGGCCACTGGCCAATTGGAAAACACCGCAGGGATCAAGGCGGCACGTCGCAATGCGGCCCGCGTGAAGACTATTCTGAACGAAAAAGCCCGCGCAGCGGCCGAATAAGGAGAGCGACCCATGCCCAAGCGTATCCTGCAAGGCGTCGTGACCTCCGACGCAAACGCGCAAACAGTAACCGTTTCGGTGGAACGTCGTTTCACACACCCGGTTCTGAAGAAGACCATTCGTAAGTCCAAAAAGTACCGGGCTCACGATGAAAAGAACGCTTTCAAGGTCGGTGACTCCGTTCGCATCATCGAATGTGCACCGAAATCGAAAACGAAACGCTGGGAGGTTTTGGAGGCGTAAGCCAACAAAA
>CAYODE010000351.1:0-2662 GCA_964402685.1 uncultured Aestuariivita sp.
GAGGTCGGGTTTTGGCCTGGGTCATATAGCGCAATTTGATCCGTTTGCCCTGCGGTGCGGGTGGCGGATGCGCTTCGAGCATTCCAGTCAGCCAGCGGTTCAGAGCAGCGGTTGGAACACGGCGGTTCCAGACGTCATAAGCGCGAAGGATCGCTGAATGCAGCCGGTCGAGCCCCTTGCCGGTTTTGGCCGAAACCGTCACCAGCGGCGCACCTTTTAGCTGCGGCAGAAGCCGTTC
The DNA here is from genome assembly GCA_964402685.1 of uncultured Aestuariivita sp. Classification (GTDB taxonomy): domain Bacteria; phylum Pseudomonadota; class Alphaproteobacteria; order Rhodobacterales; family Rhodobacteraceae; genus Aestuariivita. Next base: position 239 of record CAYODE010000351.1, read on the forward strand.
AAAAGCCTCACGCAGCGCGCGCAACTTTTCCTGTTTGTGCTCTTCTACATCCCATTTGTTCACAGCGACCACAACGGCGCGTCCTTCGCGTTCCGCCAAATCAGCGATCCGCAAATCTTGTTGTTCGAACGGAATGCCTGCGTCCAAAAGGACAACAACGACCTCGGCAAACTTCACCGCACGCAAACCATCTGACACAGACAGCTTCTCCAGCTTTTCCTGCACTTTGGCCTTTTTTCGCATGCCAGCAGTGTCGAAGATGCGCATCGGTGTGACGTGACCGTCGGTGTCAGCCCAATCGACACGGAGGGAGATCGCGTCGCGCGTGATCCCCGCTTCAGGGCCAGTGAGAAGACGGTCCTCCCCCAGAATTCGATTGATCAAGGTCGACTTTCCGGCATTTGGGCGGCCAACCACAGCCACCTGCAGGGGTTTCGAGTGCGTCGGTTGCGGAACTGAACCGTCTTCTGCGTCTTCTTCATCCAGATCAACATCTGTTTCCGGCGCATCTTCCTCGGCGCGTTCCGCGAATTCATCGGCCAAGGGTTGAAGCTGTGCATAGAGGTCATTGAGACCTTCGCCATGTTCTGCAGACAAGCGAATAGGCTCGCCCAGTCCCAGACCATATGCATCGATCACACCCGCATCCGCCGCAGCCCCTTCGGCCTTGTTGGCCGCAAGGATCACGTGGGCCGAACGTTTGCGGAGGATATCGGCAAAGATCTCGTCTGTTGGCGTCACCCCCGCGCGCGCATCGATCATGAAAAGGCAGATATCAGCCATATCCACCGCGCGTTCAGTCAGGCGACGCATGCGACCTTGCAAACTGTTGTCAGTCGCCTCTTCCAACCCAGCAGTATCAATCACGGTGAATTTCAGATCGCCCAGTCGTGCAGCCCCTTCGCGCAGGTCGCGCGTCACGCCGGGCTGGTCATCGACCAGCGCCAGTCTCTTACCGACCAGGCGGTTGAACAATGTGGATTTGCCCACATTAGGACGCCCCACAATGGCAAGGGTAAAGCTCATGTCACCAGATTCTCTGAAATCAGAGGCGGCACATAGCCCATTGCCGCATCAACGGAAAGCGTGAAGTTGGCCGCGCGTTGATACCACATACATGACACCACCAGCGAATACCGGGCCGGTCGTCGCCCCTCCCGGGATTTCAGTGGTGCCGATTAAGCTGCCGTCCTGAGGCGAGAAGTAGCGGATCTGGCCATCATTTGACGTAACAACCACGCGACCCCCAGCCAATACCGGGCCGTGATGGGCCACAATCTCTTCCCGGCGTCTCGGGCGATCTTTGATGAACCCGGGCAATTCTGTCTGCCAGATGATCAAACCTGTCGAAGCATCAAGTCGCATCAGCTCATTGCGATCCGTGATCGCAAAGACACTGTCACCAGCCGGCCAGACCGGGTCGGTGGCCCCGTCGTTTGCAGTCCATTTGCGCTCACCATTTCCGGTGTCAAACGCGACGATCCGCCCCGAGTGGTTGCCTGCATAAAGCGTATTGCCGACAACGACAGGCGCACCAGTGATGTCGGATATGCGCGACCGTGCACGACCCAATCTTTGACCGGAGGCCGTCGCCGCCCAGCGGCGCAATCCGCCTTTCGGGAAGGTTGCGATCAATTCCCCCGAGCCAAACGCAAACACGATTAACCCGTCGGCCACGGCAGGCGCCGGTGCACCTAGCACATTGGCCACCGACGGTGTTGCCGTCAGTTGCCACGCAATACGACCGCTATCAGCCTCTATTGCCCAGCCCGTATCATCGCCAGCAACCAGGTAGATCAAATCACCCACAATCAGCGGATTCCCGGATCCCGTTGCGTCCAATTGCTGGCGCCACTCGATCGCGCCGTTGGTTGCATCGAGGGAGGCAATCTCTCCATACCCCATCGAAACAATCAGGCTGCCGTTGCTATAGGCAAGTCCGCCGCCGGTACTATCCCCGGCATCGTCTCGGAGGGGGCGCACATTTTGCGTCCAGACAACCTGACCACCCGGCGTCAGGGCTGTGACCTGCGCCTCGGAATCCAATGTATAAATCTGACCGCCACCAATCACCGGGTTCGCGGTAATGCGTTCTTTTCGGCCGTCTCCCGCACCAATGCCAGTGCTCCAAATAAGCTGCGGATTGGACCCCAAAGCGGGGTGTGCCGTTCGATTGGCCGGGCTGCCGTAACTCTGCTGCCAATCTGCATTTGCCGACGTGGCCGGCAATGAGATCGATCGCGACCCTTCAATTTCTGTCTGGCGCACTACGTTCGCTGCGGCCAGCACTTCTTCTGACCGAATATCTTCACGTTCGCCGGGCAGAATGATGTCTTCTTCGTCACAAGCCGCAAGGCCCAAAACAAGGGAAAGGGCGAACGCGTACCGCGTGCGCGATGTCGAGAAATATGCGGTCATCTGCTT
>CAYODE010000352.1:0-2646 GCA_964402685.1 uncultured Aestuariivita sp.
CGCCGGCGAACCACCATTCGATTTTGGATTACAACGTGTTCGAGGGCTTCGAGGTGACAGCGAATGCGCGGTATACTTTGAGCCGTGGGGATGTGATCTGGGCCTGGGGGCAGAACTCGCAGCCGCAGCCGGGGCGGGGGAAGTTTATTCCACGTCCGGCGTTCCCGTCGGCGTCGGTGGCGTTGTCGAAGTGGAAGGCGTTGACCTCGCCGAAGATGATCAAGCGCGATCCGTTGAATATTCCGGCGGGGATTTGATCGCGTGATGACAGAGCAAGTGCTGACCAGTTTGCAATTCCGAAGATTTGTCGGGTTTGTTTTCTGGTCGGTTCTGTTAACGGCCATCTGCTATGTCTCGTGGTCGCTTTTGCGGGCATGGCTTAAAACTGAGTGTTTTCCGAATTGTGACTTCGATCCGCTTGTCCTTGGTCATTTGTTCTCGATTGGGATGTTCGTCGCGGTGCAGTTCTCAATACCGGTCTTCTTCGTGTCTCTTACTTTTGGGTTTCTTGTGTGGAGAAGGATGTTGACGGCTGGAGTCTCCTTTTCGGTTGCTGCTGTCTTCTGCGCAGCGATCGCCTGCTTTTCGTTGGTGGTCTACTTGGAGTTTCGGGGTAATTCGTCCTCTCTCTCCGCAGTGTCATTTGATTTGACCACGATGATGCGTTCTTTCTTGCGGTATTTCGTTTTTGCGGCGCCCGTCGCGCTCATTGTGGCAAGGTGGCGTTACTCTTATGCTTGAAGCCGTCATCTCTGCCCAATCCCTCGACCTCACGTTCCAGACGAACGATGGCCCTATCCACGCGCTCAAGGATGTGAACCTTGAGATCGAGGCGGGGGATTTTGTGTCGTTCATCGGGCCGTCGGGCTGTGGGAAGACGACGTTTTTGCGGGTCATGGCGGATCTGGAGCAGCCCACCGGGGGGACGGTGACCGTAAACGGTGTCTCTCCGCGCGAGGCGCGGGAAGCACGGGCTTATGGGTATGTGTTTCAGGCGGCGGGGTTGTATCCCTGGCGGACGATCGGGGGGAATATTCGGCTGCCTCTGGAGATCATGGGGATTTCCAAGGCCGAGCAGGCAGACCGGGTTAAACGGGTGTTGGAGCTTGTGGATCTGGCCGGGTTTGAGCGGAAGTTTCCCTGGCAACTCTCGGGGGGCATGCAGCAGCGGGCATCGATTGCGCGGGCGCTGAGCTTTGATGCGGATATCCTCCTGATGGATGAGCCCTTTGGGGCATTGGACGAAATTGTGCGGGATCATCTGAACGAGCAGTTGTTGAAGCTGTGGGAACGGACGGGCAAGACGATTGCCTTTGTGACGCATTCCATTCCGGAGGCGGTCTATCTCAGCACCAAGATTGTGGTCATGTCGCCCCGGCCTGGGCGGATTACGGATGTGATTGAAAGCACGCTCCCCAAAGAGCGGCCTTTGGACATTCGCGACACACCTGCGTTTCTGGAGATTGCACATCGGGTGCGGGAAGGTTTGCGGGCGGGGCATGCGGAGGATGCGTAGACGCATCTCCCCAGACCGTAGCAAGGTCTTGTTGCGCGGGAGTGACCTGCGGCATCCGCAGGACCTGTTGAGCGCGCCGATGAGTTTATTTGGAAAGATGAAGAGGGGCGGTGGCGCGTGAATCTCCGACGGGCAGAAACTGCCGATGCCGCGGCCTGTGCGGGGATCGTGTGCCGCTGGTTGGCTGCGCTGGACTGGATGCCGGAGGAGGCGCAGCCCTCGCGTGAGACGCTGACGGAGGTCATCGCCGAGGGGATACCACAGCGGGAGTTCTGGGTGATCGGTGAACCGGTTCAGGGCTATCTTTCGTTCAATAGGGACGAAAACCTGATCGCGGGGCTTTATACGGATCGACCGGGCTCCGGTGCGGGCAAGGCACTGGTGGACCGCGTCAAGGAGGGCCGCGATTTCGTGCAGCTCTGGACCCATGAGCCGAATGTCGCGGCCCATCGGTTTTATCACCGCGAAGGCTTTGTCACCGTGGAGCGCAAGCCCGAAGGGCGCGGCGATGGGGTGCCCGAGTTGCGGATGGAGTGGCGGCGATGAAGTCAATCCTGCCGGTGCTGACCGTGGTTGCCGCCATTCTGGGGCTCTGGCTGCTGGCCGTGATCCCGATGAACATGCATCTGGTGGCAGATCAGGCGCAGCGTGACGGGCTGGCGGTAACGCCGGATACGCCGGCGGACCGGCAAGATCTGAGCGGGACGGCGCTTGCGCTCAGCAACACGCATCTTATCCCGCTGACTTACGATTTCGTGCGGCCCCGGCTGCCTGCGCCGCAGCAGGTGGCAGGGGAGCTTTGGGCCACCACAGTCGAAAAGCGCATCACCTCGCGCCGCAGCCTCGTTTATCATGGCTGGGTCACGCTTGCGCCCACGCTCTTGGGTTTTGCCATCGGCACGGGGCTGGGCATCCTGCTGGCGGTGGGCATCGTCTATTCGCGCGTGATGGACCGCAGCGTAATGCCCTGGGCCATCGTGAGCCAGACCATTCCCATTCTGGCGCTTGCGCCGATGATCATCGTTGTGCTGGGGTCAATGGGCATTCAGGGGCTCTTTCCCAAATCATTGATCGCCGCCTACCTCAGTTTCTTTCCGGTGGTCGTGGGCATGGTGAAGGGGCTGCGCAGC
>CAYODE010000353.1:0-2645 GCA_964402685.1 uncultured Aestuariivita sp.
TGGAGTGGTTCCAGGGGGGGTTCACCGACTACGAAGAAGACAAGAAATCACGCCTCGGAGCCGACGCGCTGGAACCCAAGCGGATGAAGCATAAGAAGTTTGTGCGGTAAGAACGCACGGCACGGTCGGCGTAGGCGCACGGGCCCACGGTCGACCATGTAGCTTGAAAAGAAGGAAAGCCGCGATTCGAGTCGGCTAACTGATGATCGAACGACACAAACGCTAAAGATCGGACCAGGTGAGCAACAGGTTTGAAGGGCTAGTTCGCGGACATTGGCGCCATTCGCTGAAATGTTCTATTCTGTTGGTATGCCTGCACACCATACCAACTCTCTTTCAAACGAATTCGCCGAAGCATGGAGCCGATGTTTTGGCCAAAGCCCACCATTGGGGCATGTGCTGAGACATGACTGCTCTCAAATATGGACGAGGTTCCATGCGCTGCCAAAATCCAAACGATTTGCTGAAAACGATGAAGAAGTTGGCATCGTTCTCGAACGCGCGAATGCACTTGCGACGGAGTGTTTCGGAGAATGCGCCCGTGTTTGGATAGTTGCAGCAGTCTTATCGGATTTTGATTTAGGAAGCGGTGCTCTTCCATGTCGCATGAATATGTCGAAGGCAATGGTCTGGATCGACAAAGATGAAGAACCCGAGGACCAATTGGAATGGTCGTTTTTTGCATCTCGCGTGGACTGGAAACGAAGCCGCTTCGACCGACTTTTTCGGAACATCGCTGACGACCACGAACAAGCCGTCCTTTTCTCTGAAGAAGCTCAAACCGTGTTTGCGCCCTATGATGGCGGCTTTGACATCGTCAGCTTCCAACCAGGAAAAATTGTACGACTCGAAGACACTTACCCAACTTGGATGTCGACTAGGTCGGATAAGTTGTAGGTTGAGATGGGCTCAGAGCCGTCAGTCGCTAAGGCCTCTAAGCAGCTAAAGTTCCACTACAATAGCGATACGATCTCAATCGCAGCTTAATGACTATCACAGACCAGTCACGATCTTAAACCGCCCCCCAGCGGTTCCTCACTCCCGCTCACGAGAACTGATCCGCTCCTCCATCTTCCGCTCCAACTCCAAAAACCGCCCGATCTTCATCGTGGCCCAAGTGCTCAGGATACGGTTGATCCGTTCCTGATACCCTTTTCCCATCCCGCGATAGAACTTGGCCACACTCGCGTCCAGCCGCAGGGTGATCTTCACCTTCGGCTCTTCAACATCAATGTCATACTCCAGCGTGTGCCACGCATCCGGCACTTCTTCGCGCAGGTTCCACGCCAGCACGCTTTCGATGCTTTGGTTTTGTTCGGCAAAAAACCGATAGATTTTCTGGCGAGCCAGTCGCTCTGTTTTCGTTAGGCGGCGGTCGGCCTCGCGGTGGGTGACAAGGGGCATATCTGGGGGCATGGCGGCTCCTGCGTGAGAGGTGTTTAGCCTCGCGCAGATTGGTTAACGGGGCCCCATCGCACCGTGCGCCCATGCCCGACAGTTTGCCGACGTTTTGCCGACGCAATGCCGACAGCAGTTTGACCTCTTAGAATCACCTGTCAGATTTTTGTGCCTGTCTGACTTGATTTACAACGCGATCGGGCCAGATGTGTCAGGCGGACGTTACATTTATCGCCTTTCGGATGGCCTCGCCAACCAGCCGCGCGTCGATTTTCCCTGACCTCGCCAGGCTGTCGCACGCTCGCGGGCAGCATCAAGACAAGAAGGAAGATCACGATGGCAACAGGCACCGTGAAATGGTTCAACAACACCAAAGGCTACGGCTTTATTGCGCCCGATGGCGGCACCAAGGACGTTTTTGTTCACATCACAGCTGTGGAACGCGCTGGTTTGAACGGGCTGCAAGACGATCAAAAACTGAGTTTTGATATCGAAGCAGGCCGTGACGGTCGCGAAGCTGCCGTCAACCTCGCAATCCTTTAATATAACAAAGTCAGTTTGTTGGCTCGGTCACGGATGATTGACATCCGTGACTGTTGAAATTTAGGCCGCGATGTGGCAGAATGTCGCGGCAACGTTATTTCGACGACTACTGTCCTCTCTAGCCAAGTCGACTGATCCGTTAGACCGCGCCGCACCGCTGCACTCTCGCGAGCGGTCATTTAGGAGATACGACATGGCCTCAGGCACAGTAAAATGGTTCAATTCAACAAAGGGTTACGGGTTCATTGCACCCGACGGTGGTTCAAAGGATGTGTTTGTACACATTTCTGCTGTGGAGCGTGCGGGAATGACCACATTGCGCGACGATCAAAAAGTAAACTTTGACATCGAGGCTGGCCGCGATGGACGCGAAAGTGCTATCAATCTGGTCGCTGCCGAGTGATCAAAAACGAGTTAAGCCGTTGAAAGGGCACCCATTTGGGTGCCCTTCTGCGTTTAGTCGTCCAGAACAAATGTGACCTTCAGGACGACCCGATACTCGTCGATTTTCCCGTCTTTGACCGTGACTTTCTGGTCAGACACCCACGCCCCTGTGATCCCTTTCAGCGTCTTTGACGCCCGCTCAATCCCTGTTTCAACCGCATCGTCAAACGACTTTGAGGATGAGGCGATAATCTCTGTAACCTTAGCAACTGACATTGTGGTCTCCCTTAAGGTTGGTTCATACCCTCATCAGCCTAGGC
>CAYODE010000354.1:0-2641 GCA_964402685.1 uncultured Aestuariivita sp.
CGACGCCTATTCGGCGTCCAGCCATTCTTGCGGTCACTTTGAGTTCCACATGCTTGAACTAGAATGACATTCTGGCAACATTAGGACCACAACGATTAGATCACTCCGCTGACGGGTTCAACCGTTTGTCCCCCTCAGCAGGTTATAGTCGGAACCCCGTAATCGTTCCCCAGAATGGACGAAATCCAAAAACCTCTTCGACTCCGCGGCAGGTGAGTTCGTGGACACTTCAATTTTGTCCGCACGGCGAACGCCTGCAAAAGCGGACTGCAAGCACAGCACCCTTGTGTGGATCCGAGAGATTGGCTGGGATCGTTAACCTTGAGACATCTCCTTCACAAGCATATCAGCTTCTGAGCGCCTCGATTGATGCCGAAACCTGACCGCGATGACGTCTCTCCGAATGTCCAAACCCTCGATAGGCATCACCTTGAGCGCGCTGTCATCGGGAATAGCAGTTTCGGGCAAAATTACTGCGCCGGATCCTTGACGGGCCAGATCAATCAGCCAATCGACGCGGTTCGATCGATAGGACGCATACAATGTGTATCCGAGATCGGAACAAGTTGAACGCAATGTGTCTCTCATCTCGCAATTTGGTCGATCCAGCATGGTTGTTTTCGCAAGATCGTCGAAAGTGATCCGGTCCTGTTTGGCCAGATCGTGATCTTTCTTAACGACCACTCTGTATTGCTCACTATAGAGCCTGTCTATGCGATATAGCTCAGCGTTGACATCTGCGCTGGCGACAACTACGTCCAGTTTCCCACTTCGCAGCTCGGCCAGAAGATCCTCTGTGCGCCCGACAATCAACTCGATCTCCGCCTGCGGCAGGTGCTCGCGAAACCTCTCCACCGCTGCCGCAACCTTGTTGTTTCCGATGGTCTCTCCGATGCCAATTCCAATTGGAACGCGCTCCAGCCTCATGTGCCGAACAGCTTCTGCCTTGGCTTCGCGCGTCTCAGCTTGAATCCTTTCCAGCCTGGGCTTCACGAGTTGCCCGAGCGGTGTAAGACGACATCCCGCACGATCTCGGATGAACAAAGCACCCCCAAACTCATCCTCGAGTTTTTTGATCGCCGTTGTAAGCGACGGCTGCGAAACATTGGACGCGCTTGCAGCGTGGGTGAAGTTGCGATGCTCGCAAATCGCAAGGAAATAGCGAACCTGGTTCATTTCCATGTCCTGAGCCTCTTGTTGCTGTCCGATCAGTCAACATCTTTTGGAACCATAGTCAAAAGCTATCGTAAAATAGAGTCTCGGAATTGGAACGGGGTGCATCGGCCATGAGACAAGAGCACATCGAAACCCTCAGACGAATTCAAGACCAGGAGATGACCAATGAAACCACAATTCCTCAGCGCGCTGAGCGCCCTCGCCATGATTGCAACAACGACAACCTCTCAGGCGCACGAAAGCGTGATGGACAACCGCACAGCAAGCTACATTGCAATGTCAGCCGCCAGCGGCCAGACTCGCGCCCTCGCCGAGTTCCTCACCGCCGCTGCACCTTTGGTGAAGGAAACCGAACCGGGAACCGAGCTATGGTTTGCCCTGCAGGACGGAGACGCACTGGCAATCTTTGACATCTTCGTCGACGAAGAAGCACGGGATACGCATTTCTCAGGCGTTGTCGCTGCCGCGCTGAGACAGAATGCCGATTTACTTGTGGAAGGTGGCTGGGACGCGGGTGTGGTCGCCAACATCAACAACTCGACCGTGCTTTCCGCAAAAGCGCCTGTCGATCTGTACAGCGCCACAACTGCCACATACATCACTCTAGAGGCCGCGCCAGGCAAAGCTGACGAATTGGCAGCGCTGCTGACCGCAGCTGGGCCACTGGTTTCAGAAACCGAACCGAAGACTTTGTTCTGGGTTGCCCTGCAGATCGACGAGAACAACTTCGCGATCTTTGACATCTTCGCTGACGCATCAGGCCGCGAAGCGCATTTCGCCGGGCACGTCGCTGGCCTGCTGAATGCAAAATCATCCCAATTGATCAAGGGAGGTTGGGACGGCGGTGTCGTCGCGAATGTCACCAACTACGACATCCTCGCGGTAAAATAGTTCAGGAAGAAAAATGAGGCGGGTCCGGCAACCAAAAGCCGGGCCCAATTTGCTGATCACTGGTCCGCCAACCTCCACCGTTTGGGAAGCGACATGCCAGCTTTGGGCAGATGGTTGGATAACCCCTTTGGGTCACGCATGACACAAATAGAACTGGTTTCAACTTCGTATTCTGCAAGAGATGACGTTCCTTTGCCTGACTGGGTGCCGTTGCTCTGGTGTCATTATCCTTTGCAAGGCCGCAGCATCCAAGCTCGCCGTCGATCACCACGTTGAAAAGCGCGAGACTGTTCTGGCTTCGGCCAATTCACGTTGAGTTCGGATTGCTCCATCTGAGTGGGCTTGTTTTGCGGCTTCAAACCGGCTGCGCGCCACTTGTTCCATTTCGGTCGAAGGTTCCAATGATTGATCCTTCAATGGCCACAGTGATCTCAATGCGGCCGTTGCCGCTCACAGCAGGAGTATGTGTCGTGTAACATACCCACTTTTGCGGCAGTTCAGTCCCGGGGGGGCCGGTGCATCCCGCTTATTCTTCGGGCTCCCTCTTCGCCTTCCGCGTGACTGGCTGATCGTT
>CAYODE010000355.1:0-2631 GCA_964402685.1 uncultured Aestuariivita sp.
TGCGGGCCGAGGGCAAGACCTACGTCGTCAAGGACGGGGATGTGCTGCATTTTCTACACAGTGGGTAGGCATGCGTCATTCTATATTTGGCTCGGGTAGATCGAAGATGAGATAGTTGCGTATGGTTTGTTGAACGGCCCTTTGCGCGTCCCGGATGTCACCTCTTGGTCCAAATCCATGCCAATCCGAACCAAAGGAATCGCCCAAGAAGAAGACATCAATTGTCTTTCTCACTAGATGATCGCCTCGCGGAATATCGTCAAATGGGCCATCGACGGCAAACATTTCGATGAGTCGACCACCATCAATTGTGCCCTCTTCAATCGTCTCGAAGACCTTTGGCGCAGTCGCCTTCAAGATGGCCAGTATTGCTATCAGAAACTGGTAAGAGCCAAAGAGTTGATCATGAGAGACCGCTTTTGGCGGCAGCAACTTCATTATTGCCAAAATACGGCGTACACCCCTAAGCGTGATGGTTTCAGTCCGAGCCAATGCAATCAAGCAAATCTCATATGTCTCGATCACCTCATGATGAAAGCCGCTGGCTTCAGCCCAGACCTTGAACGCACTAATGGCGAGCAACCGCTCGGATGGATCATTTGTCAGTCGTGGCAAATCCATCGTCAGCGTCACAAACTTCTGCAAGTACAGCGCCGCCCCGTCCAGCGTGTCGTAACGCACGCGCACCATGTTCTCCAATTCTCGCAGGTTCACCCCTAGCACGAAATGAACGTGATCCACGGCGAAGAAGTGCTTTATGACCTCCAACAGCGACAGCGCATAGTCCGGTCGGCAGCGGTCCAGCTCATCGACCACGATCACCAGTTTGCGGGGCTGATCCTCCCCTTCCGTTAAGGTTTACGCCTTTAGGCACGCCGTGAATTCTTCCATCGCGGTTTGCTGGTTTGCGACGGATTGCCAGAACGCGTCTGACGACCCTTCGACGGCGCCGCCGATAGCTTCGGCCAGAATATCGCCCGTATCGTCGAGTGCCTTCACCGCAAAACCCGTCGCGATGTTCGCGCCTAGTTTGCTGAGGCCCGGCAACGCTTTGAAAGCCGTTTTCTTCAGCCTTTCAATCTTTCCCTTCGCTGGTGTCGCTTCGTTCGCCAATTCTTTGGTCAAGACTGCAGTGAGGGCGACTAAAGGGCTGTCCAAGTAATCATGCGCGAATGCATCGAAATAGACCGTCCGCGCGTTGCCATCGAACTCCTGCCGATGAAACCCGACCCACCGCTTCAGAAACCAACTCTTGCCCGTGCCCCATCCGCCATCCAGCGCGATCACCATCGGGTCTTCGATTTGCTCGACCAGCCGTGACAGCGCTTCACCACTGGCTTTGCGGCCCAGAAGGTCCTCGCCAAACCCGGTTTCATAGAGCGTGAAGGAGTCTTCTCTCGGTGTCAGGCGCATCTGCGGCTCGCTTGGGTCGTTTCCAGACACAGCCTAAAGCGACAACGCAGCACAACAAGCCTTATCGCAAAAACCCTGATTTGCCCTTGTCTTCCCCAGACGCTTGCCGATACACCCGTCGACGGAGACGTGGCCGAGTGGTCGAAGGCGCTCCCCTGCTAAGGGAGTAGGCGGGAAACCGTCTCGAGGGTTCGAATCCCTTCGTCTCCGCCACTTTTCTGGAAAAATGTGTTCTCTTTCAGGGTTTTGAGAGGTCAATACCGGCGCCAAGCCTGCTTGCCCCCACACTTTACCCCACACTTGCTCGTTGCACCCCCCCTACCACGATTTTTTCGTGGGAATGCGGCCGGCGTCTCGCCACCACTGCAGAATCATCCGGATGTAGTTTTCGAAAATTCGGGGTGGTTAGCTGTGGTGCAGATTTGCGGGCCGCATGGCAGCATCCGATTTCGCGAAGTGCGGGTTCCCGCCGTGGATGGGCATGCTGCAGAATGACCCTATCAGCATCGATAGGAGGAACTGCCATTGAAAGTGGAAACCGTGGCGAAGCGGCTGGCGGAGAAGACTGAGACCCCCATCCTCGAGCATGTGATCTTAGGCAAGGTGTGCCTAGAAGCTCTCCCTGCTCAGTGCATGATCTGGAAAGGTGCGACTAGGGTTCCGAAGGATCGGCCTTACCCGACCAAGAGAAGGTATTTCCAAGCCCGCACCGGTATCCGAGAGGAATACTGGTATATCCAGAAGCCAGTGCCGATCATTCAGTTTCAAAAGGAGCGCCACGCCGTCCATCGGTTGATCTTTCAACTGATCGTTAAGCCAACCTACGAGTTTGTTCTGCGGCGGGTCTGCGGTAACTCTCTATGTGTTAACCCAACCCACTATTCCGTTGACCGAATTGAACCCAGTGCACCGCCGCTTAATCCTGAACCTGTCGAGGGTGGACCGGCAGCCTGCGACGACGACTGGACCCTGCAAGAAGCAAGTGAGATGGTTGAAATCTATCTCGCTCACGGCCACCAGCCACGGTCCTTCGAAGAAGCAAGCGTTCATAACTTGCTGGTTGACGTTCCGAATGATCTTTTGCGCCAAGCGTTTTTGCTGGCGGGCAAGAAGCATTTGACCTGACCTTTCGTCATATAGCTTTGGTCTCGCTGGCCCTTGGCTGTTGCCAGCGAGACTGCTCAACCGCGCGCTTGTCGCTGCGCCCTCATGAAGAAA
>CAYODE010000356.1:0-2596 GCA_964402685.1 uncultured Aestuariivita sp.
GCGAAGAAATCAGCTTTGTTCAGGACAAGGGGTATTACCTTGATCTTAGTCAGGGCGCATTGACCCGCACCGAAAACAAGCTTGATATCGCAATTTCCGGCCCAGATTGGTTCAGCTACGAAGGCCCGGACGGTGGTACCGCGTATGGGCGTGACGGTCGATTGGTTCTGGCCGCGGATGGTGTGCTGACCACGACGACAGGTGCTGCCATTCTGGACGCGGGTGGCGGACGGATTACTCTGCCGGCAGATATTGGATCGCAGGTTATCATCGCACGAGATGGGACAATTGCGGACCAGAATGGAAACGCCCTGGGGCGGATTGGTCTTTTTAGCGTCAGCAATCCTAACGCCCTGAATCCAATCGGCGGAGGGCTCTACAAAGATCCCGGTCCTGCGGGTGTTGACGTGGCGCAAGATAGTGCCGTGATCCAGGGGTTTCTGGAAGGCAGCAACGTTCAAGCAACTGTCGAGGTCACGCGTTTGATGGACATACAGCGTGCCTATGAACGGGCGATCAAAGTTATTGATCAATCAGATGAGCTAACACGCACAGCGATTCAAAGCATTTCTCGCAGTGTCTGACAGATGAACTTTTGAAGCAGGAGAGTCGTAATGAAAGCACTTGGTATTGCGGCAACCGGGATGGCGGCGCAGCAAACGAATGTTGACGTGATCGCGAACAACATTGCCAACGCGAATACGACTGGTTTCAAAAGTGGCCGCGCGGCGTTTCAGGATCTGATTTATCAATCCATGATCCAAGAAGGCGCGCTGACGTCTGCGGATGGCACCGCGCGGCCAGTTGGAATGAATGTGGGCCTGGGTGTTCACAGCACCGGACTGGTGCGGTTGACCAGTCAGGGTGGCATGATTCAAACGTCCAACCCATTGAATATGGCATTGGAAGGACAAGGGTTTTTTGTGATCAATCGGCCGGACGGCACACAAGCGTACACCCGGGATGGGAATTTTCAGCTGAACGCCGAGGGTCAGATTGTAACACTGGACGGCTACGAAGTTGAACCGGGTCTGGTCGTGCCGGAGGATGCGCGGGACGTCTCGATCAACCTAGAAGGCATCGTCATGGCCTTCTTGTCGAATGACACGACGCCGACCGAGCTTGGGCAGGTCACGCTCGCAACTTTCGTGAACCAGGCGGGTTTGAAACCTATCGGAAACAACCTTCTTGAACAGACCGGTGCATCGGGTGAGCCAACCTCGGTCCTGCCCGGCGAAGAAGGCGTGGGTGTGATCCGGCAGGGCTACCTCGAAAATTCAAACGTTAACATCATCGAACAAATCACCGATCTGATTTCGGCCCAGCGCGCCTACGAGATGAACTCAAAAGCGATCGAAACTGCGGATCAAATGCTCTCGACAGCGAACCAAATTAAGTAAACTGATGACTAAACCCGTTTTTTATCTTGTTGCAGTTCTTGCTTGGGGGCTCGTTGCATCGGCGACTTGGGCTGCTTCGGTGACGGATCTAGTGGCTGAACGGGCCACACAAGACCTTGGCGTGGAAATGCCAGCGACGGGTCATTTCAATGTTCTGCTTCCAAATGGTTCGCCTGAGACGGGCCTGGCGATCCGCGAATTCTGGATTGACCATCAAACGGGTCAGTTTATCGCGAACCTTGTTGTCCCGACCGGGCAGGTCAGCAGGATTTCGGGGCTGGCGCTTCTGACCTTGCCAGTGCCAGTGACCAAACGACGGATCCTGCCAGAAGAAATCATCCGGGCCGAGGACATCGAATTGACGGATCTTCCGTGGCAACGTGTGAACGCGTTTGCAATTCTGGATCCAAAAGATCTGGTGGGCATGCAGGCCAAGAGACTAATAACGCAAGGACGACCCGTACAGCTTCAGTCCGTGACGCCACCGATTATCATTTCGCGCGGTGAAGAGGTGAAAATCGAATTGCGCCACGGTGCTTTGCATTTGGTGACAACAGGTAAGGCCATTGGTGACGCGCATCTTGGGCAAGAGGTTCGCGTCGTTAACTTGTCCAGCAAAAAGACCATCACAGCGATCGCGCGGGCCGATGGCGTTGTAGAGGCGACGCAATGAAACAGAACCAGACAATGGCATCATGCCTGAAGGCCGTCATGTTCGTCGCGCTTCCTGTTGCGTTGCTGGGTTGCGCGCAATTCGAGGAAAACAGAAACCCTGAAATCAGCCCACTTGTACTAAATGGCCAGTCAGTTCCAGAGGCGGCCAGAATATCCATCCCAATGCCGGAAGCGGCTCCATTTGTTCACCCCAAGCGCGCAGAAGCATCGGGCCTGTGGAACACCAGTACGCGAAGCTTCTTTGGAGACAATCGAGCGCAGCGCGTCGGTGACATTCTTACAGTTATTATCGACATCGAGGACGAAGCGGACCTGTCCAATGAGTCCGAGCGGTCTCGAAGCTCGTCTCAGACCGTCGGCAGTCCGACGTTTTTTGGGTACGGGGGCAAGATTGACCGGATTCTCCCAGGTATCTCAGAAGATGATCTGCCGGCCGGAGATATCGTAGATCTTGGATCAGCTTCAGGAAGCGCGGGCGAAGGCTCGATAAAACGAGAAGAGACTATTCGCTTGCGGGTCGC
>CAYODE010000357.1:0-2564 GCA_964402685.1 uncultured Aestuariivita sp.
AGCGATCTCAAGATCAACGGCTGGGCCATTGAAAACCGCCTCTATGCAGAAGATCCGTATCGGAACTTCCTGCCATCGATTGGCCGCTTGACGCGCTATCGCCCGCCGATGGAGGTCGCTGCGGGCCCGATGGCGGCGGAAGGCACATGGCACGGTGATGCGCCGACGGGTGAAACAGCCGTGCGCAACGATACAGGCGTCTATGAGGGCGGCGAAATCAGCATGTATTACGATCCGATGATCGCAAAACTGTGTACGTGGGGAAAGGATCGTGCGGCAGCGATCGAGGCCATGCGCGTCGCGTTGGATAGTTTCGAAGTCGAAGGGATAGGCCACAACTTGCCCTTCGTAGCGGCAGTGATGGATCACCCAAAATTCGTGTCAGGTGACATGACGACCGCCTTTATTGCCGAAGAGTACCCTGATGGGTTCGAAGGAGTGACGCTGAACGAGACCGATCTGCGCAACCTCGCGGCGGCCTGCGCCGCAATGCACCGCGTCGCAGAAATTCGGCGTACTCGGGTTTCTGGCCGGATGGACAATCACGAGCGTAAGGTTGGCACAGACTGGGTTGTCACCGCACAAGGTGAGCAATTTGACGTCACGATTGATGCCGATCCCGATGGGTCGACTGTCACGTTTGCGGATGGCGCGACGGTACGTGTGGCCAGCGCTTGGGTCCCCGGTCAAACCTTGGCTCACATAGATGCTAACGGGTCCAACCTTGTTCTGAAGGTCGGCAAAGTGTCCGGCGGCTTCCACATCCGTACGCGTGGTGCGGATCTTAAGGTGCACGTGCGCACTCCACGTCAGGCGGAGTTAGCTGCCAAGATGCCCGAAAAACTGCCGCCCGACACCTCGAAAATGCTGCTCTGTCCGATGCCCGGCTTGATCGTGAAAATCGACGTCGAGGTGGGTGATGAAGTGCAGGAAGGCCAGGCTTTGTGCACCGTTGAAGCGATGAAAATGGAAAATATCCTGCGTGCAGAACGCAAGGGCGTGGTGTCAAAGATCAACGCAGGTGCCGGGGATAGCTTGGCGGTTGACGACGTGATTATGGAGTTTGAATAAGTGCCTGTTCAGCAGGTACATATAGACGCTGTATCGGCGAGTGCAGTTGGCCGAGATCGGATTATGCCGAATCTGTCTCGCTGGTGCGACTGGGGTTATCCCCCTTCGCGCCGCTCGCGGATTTCGCGCTGCCGCGTGGGCAGTTTGTCTATGGACCGGCCGATGTCACGCACAGTGTATGGGTTGGGTTTGCGCAGGTATACAATGCCGTCTTTGCCGACCAGCACCACCATGAAGCCGCGCGGACGAAGTTTGCGCCTGAGTTCGGAGTCGCTGTTTGGATCGGTATCCGTCAAAATGACGACATCGCGTGCCGCCAACTCATCCAGTTCCGCTTTTAGCCGTTCCATTTGTTCATTGAAACGGGGGTCGGCGGGCGTGTCCGCGAACACAACGACAGGGCGCTTGATCCAAAGAAACTCGGACAAGTCCGAGTCCGCGCCTAATTGGAGAACCTCATCATTTTGTGCCGCGCCGTCCGCAGCCAGTGCGGAAAGTGGAAATAACGCTGACAAAACAACAGCTAGTATGTGCTTCATAATGCCTCCTGCTGTTGCACATATAGGCCTGAATTTTGTGAATACGACAACCCTTGTCCGTGTTTCACACAATTATGTGCACGCGGTGCCTCTGGAGGGGAACAGTTCTCAATTGGGAATGAAAAGAACAACAAACGCCGTTGATTCAACGTGGCCATCTTCTGGCGCAGAGCGTCCGGTAATTGCCCGTGATCCGGCTCCACTTCAGGCGGGGAAGCTTCCGCCTGCATCAGATAAGACAAGAGGAAGACACCATGACAGGTGATACGGACAAATGGCGCGCGGTGGCCGAAAAAGAACTGCGCGGAAAGCCGGTTGAAGATCTGAATTGGAAAACACTCGAAGGGATCGAGGTCAAACCGCTCTACACTCAATCGGATCTCTCCGAGCTCGGGCATTTGGGGACTATTCCGGGTGAGGCGCCATTTACGCGCGGTGTGAAAGCCACAATGTACGCAGGTCGACCCTGGACGATCCGGCAATACGCGGGTTTTTCAACGGCTGAGGAGTCAAACGCGTTTTACCGCCGGAACCTCGCTGCTGGTCAGCAAGGCGTGTCCGTGGCTTTCGATCTGGCCACGCACCGCGGCTATGACAGCGACCATGAGCGTGTGACCGGCGATGTCGGGAAAGCCGGGGTGGCCATCGACAGCGTCGAGGATATGAAAATCCTGTTTGACGGCATCCCATTGGACAAAGTGTCCGTGTCGATGACCATGAACGGGGCTGTGATCCCGGTCTTGGCAAGCTTCATCGTCACCGGAGAAGAGCAAGGTCACGACAAGTCCCTGTTGGCGGGGACCATTCAGAACGACATTCTCAAAGAATTCATGGTGCGGAATACCTATATTTACCCGCCCGCTCCTTCGATGCGCATTATTTCGGACATTTTCGCCTATACCGCTGAAAATATGCCGAAATTCAACTCCATCTCGATCTCCGGCTATCACATGC
>CAYODE010000358.1:0-2542 GCA_964402685.1 uncultured Aestuariivita sp.
TGCAGGTCAGGCCCGAGAGATACCAGAGGACAGGTACCGGGCCGTCCTGTGCCTCTTCGGGCAGGAAAAGGCCGAAAGTCATGTCGCAAGAACACGCGGAGGAGCGGTGCGTGTACACACCTTGCACACCACCAAAGGCTCTGTTTTCAGATAGGGTTTCCATCGCTTCACTCCGCTGTTTGTTGACACAGGAATATCAGTGCGGGGAAAATCCGCAACGGGGTCAGCCCAATGGTCCGCTGACCAGGGCGATGGCGACCGACACGGTCACGATAGACAAAACAGTCGAGATAAAGATGGCCGCCGATGCGCGGTGGGGGGCCACGTTGTAGTGCTGTGCAAGGATGTAGACATTACCCGCGACAGGTAAGGCGGCTGCCGAAATCACAACCGCCGCTGAAAATGGATCAATCGGAAACAGATATAGCACGCCAATTGCAACAAAGAGCGGGTGGATGCCGAGTTTGCAGACGCTGAGCCAGAGTGCGACCTGAACACGTTCCGCGGATTTTGATGCCAGTGACGCGCCGATTGCGAAAAGGGCGCCGGGCGTCGCGGCCGCGCCGAGGATTCCAAGAAACTCATTCATTGGACCTGGTATTGGGATGCTGAAGGCAGACCACAAAAGACCAAGCGAAATGGCCACGATCATCGGGTTCTTGATCAGCCCGAGTCCGACCGTTTTCAGGATTGAAAAGCTCATGCGCCCATCTTTTGATCCCGTGATCAGTATGACGATCAAAGAAGAAAACACGATCAGGTCCACAGCCAGAACCAGCATGACCGGGCCCACGGCCGCTTCGCCAAAGATGACTGCGAGCATAGGGATACCCAGAAATCCGACATTTCCAATGACCGCGCATTGCGCTTCGATCGCGGCGTATGAGACGTCCAGCTTTCGCACGAACGCCACAATCGTCGCGATGCCGTACACGAAGGCTGTGCCCCACAGATATCCAGCAATCAGACGTCCATTAAATACCTCATCCAGGGACAGGTTGGCAGCAAAGCGAAACAGCATGGCGGAGAGTGCGAAGTAAAACACGAATTTGGTGAGATATGCGGTTGCCTCTTCCGAGAAAAAGCGCGTGCGGCCGGCCCAATACCCAAGGCCGATCAACGCAAAAAATGGAACAGTCCGCAAAAAGATTTCGACCATGGCAGACCGTTACGAACTTGGCGTGGACTGTGCAAGCCCGCATAAGTTTTCCTTAGCCCAGCAATTGTTGTCATTGATACTAAACTGTTCGGTTTATATATTGAGAACGGAAGATGCGGGAAAGCGATGGGTCACGCAGCAGAGATTACGCGCAAGGGACGGAAGTTTGATCAGGTCCTAGATGGCGCACGCGAGGTGTTTCTGGCCGATGGCTTTGAAGGCGCCAGCGTGGATGATATCGCACGTGCAGCGGGTGTGTCGAAGGCCACGCTTTACAGCTATTTCCCGGACAAACGTCTGCTTTTCATGGAAGTCGCCCGACTGGAATGTCTGCGTCAAGGTGCTGAGATGATCCAGGAGATCGACTCGGAAACCAAACCTGACGTGTTCCTCGCAAGTGCCGCCCGGCACATGCTCCGCTTTATGCTGTCCGATTTTGGTCAGCGTGTGTTCCGGATTTGTGTTGCCGAGTCGGATCGGTTTCCCGATCTGGGCCGTCAATTCTATGAAAGTGGTCCCATGGTCGTGCGCGGGCGAATGAAGGATTACCTTGCCGACGCCGTGTCGCGCGGAGAGTTGAATATCGACGATTTGGATCTGGCTGCAGATCAATTTGCCGAGCTGTGCAAAGCCGATTTGTTCCCTCGGTGGGTGTTCAACATCGACCCCTCCTTTACCGAAGAGCAGATCGAACGTGTGATCGCGGGCGCGGTCAAAACGTTCATGGCGCGTTACGGCGCTTAGGGTTTGGTCCCTCATCGGTTAGTAGAAATGCAAAAAGGCCAGGGCGATACCCCGGCCTTTATTAAGTATCGGCATTTGGAACTACGTGGGCGTTAGTAGAGCACCACCGACCGGATGGATTTGCCCGCGTGCATCAGGTCAAAACCTTTATTGATGTCTTCCAAACCCATGGTGTGGGTAATCATCGGATCGATTTCGATCTTTCCGTCCATGTACCAATCGACAATTTGTGGCACATCCGTACGCCCGCGTGCCCCGCCGAACGCGGTGCCGCGCCAGCTGCGCCCTGTCACAAGCTGGAAGGGTCGCGTCGAGATTTCAGCACCCGCTGGCGCCACGCCGATGATGATGGATTCACCCCAACCTTTATGGGCTGATTCCAACGCCGCGCGCATGACCTGAACGTTTCCTGTCGCGTCAAAGGTGTAATCCGCGCCGCCCTTGGTCAGGTTCACCAGATACGGAACTAGGTCGCCTTCCACTTCTGTGGGGTTGACGAAATCCGTCATACCGAATTTTTGCGCCATCGGCACTTTGTCCGGGTTGATGTCGACGCCAACGATTTGATCCGCGCCAGCAAGTCGCAATCCCTGGATCACGTTCAGACCGATGCCGCCCAAGCCAAACACGATCGCGCGG
>CAYODE010000359.1:0-2538 GCA_964402685.1 uncultured Aestuariivita sp.
CGACTGACGCTACCTGACCGAACATGATTGAACAGTTTGAAACACAGGGGGCACGATACCCTCCTCCTCCGCCATCACAAATAAATACCCAATTATTACAGATACTTACAGGCTTCAAAAGAGGCAAATCAGCTCTCTACCACTTTTCAGTGGCGGAGAAGTCTCCGCCAAACCTTTTAGTGACTGATAGCACAGAGAACTTCTTCGCCGGCCACGCTTGTCCGCGGCCGCATCTTCTTAAAAGCAGACATTAGTATCGCGTTTTCACGTAGCCACTTGCAAAAAGAGGAACGCTCCAAGTTGAGATTGGAAAACATCATCAGTGTCTCACTGTGAATCTGCCAAATAAAAACCTGAACACTTTGTATAACGCCCCTAGGCGCCTATGTTGAGCCAATAGAACTCGAATTTATTGATTGCACTGTCAAAGTCGCGTCGGTGTGCGAGATACTCCGGTGATAGTTGGACCTTGGCAAATCCATCGGCGGTTTCCCATTCGATAAAAGTGATCTGTCCAGGAGCCGCTTCGTCAGCGTCAAAAGTCTGAGCAAAAGGATCGTGCATCTCGTAGACGAACCGCCCGCCAGCGCGCTTTACGGCTGGTTCTATTCCTTCCAAATAACTTGTGTAGTCTGAGCGATCTTTGGGATCGAGCCAAGCGATCCAAGCCGTGTAGTGTTTGCCTGGATCGAAGGTCAGCTTCAGGTCTTCGGTCAGTGCGGAGTCGTAAATCTTCATTTCGTGCCACGCGTCACGGCGCAGGTCCTTAAATGCGGGAAACTGCGGAGCGCTTCGGTAAGCCTGAGTGGCGGCGATGTCGGGCCACGAGAAAAATGCAAATACGCTCGGGTCGTATTCGCTGCGAACCTTGTCTCGAATATTTAGCAGGCCTTCGTTCTTGTATCCAAGGCTCTCTGCAATCGGGAATGCGTTTTGATAATAGGATTGTCGGGCATCGCGGCCTTCTGGTCGCTCCTCTGGCACAACGATCTGAAGGACTTGTCCCTTCTTTAGATCGAGTGTCCATCCTTGCGGCTTCTTTTGATCTGCACCATCTACTTCGATTGCTGGCGGCGCGGCCACACAGGCTGCTGCACTTACAACACAAGCAAAGATGGCGACGAAAACACTCTTGGGGTGTCCAAACTGGAGCATAGCTTTTTCTCGATAGGCGTTGATCTATTTTTGCACCATAGAGATATGAAACGCCTCGTTGGTGGCTAGATTTTGCAAATCATTGGTGCAAAAATGTTCCAATGAAGGATTGGGATGACTATCGATTAATCCTGGCGTTAGCTCGTACAGGCACCTTGCGCATGGCGGCGCACGCGCTTGGCATGACGCACACAACGGTTTCGCGTCGATTGTCTATTATCGAAGATGCACGTGGCGCACTTTTCGAAAGGCAACCCGGTGGTTATCGTCCAACACCACTCGGTGATGCATTGATTGACGTAGCAGGCAGGATGGAGAGTCTGACACAAGCCGGTGCCCGCTATGAACAAGCGGTCGAACAAGACCTGGTTGGCGTCGTAACCCTGTCATTGCCTGAACCGGTTGCGCAATATCTCTTACTCGAAGATCTGTTCAAACTCGCAGAGGCGTTTCCGAAGATTGAACTCAGGGTCAATACCAGCGTCCGCTTTGTGGATCTGGATCGGCTTGAGGCGGACGTCGTGGTCCGGGGAACGCAACACCCACCAGAACATCTTGTTGGTCGCCGACTGTATCCAACTCATATTACCTACTACGGTAATCGAGACTATTTGGCATCAACGCCGCCCGACCAACTGCGGTGGATCGCGCCTAGTTCAGCCGGAATGCGCCCGGACTGGCTCGAGATGTCGCCATATCCAAATGCGCCCGTTGCGCTGCTGAGCGATGATATCGTTGCGCGACACCATGCCTTGGTAAGGGGACTGGGTCTCGCGCGCGGCGCCTGCTTCATGGCTGACCCTGAACCTGATCTTATCCGCCTTACGAATGAGGCCCCTATACCTCAGCAGGATTTCTGGGTTCTCACTCACCCGGATCTTCGCCACACACCGCGCGTGCGTGCCGTCATGGACTTCATGGTTCGTGCGATGAAAGAGAAAGAGAACTTGGTCATAGGACACAAACCTCAACGCAAGTAATACCTCAGTAAAAGTATCCCTTTGCACCTTAGCTTCTTCTCCTAGGTGTTGAGCGCCATTGTTCTGCCGTGCAGTGGCTGCGAGGACGCTCAGAGAGGCAATTGAAACCACTTCCCATCCGCCTATTTGACACCGTTAAGGGTCGCAGAGCTGACGATCACCGAAACCTTAGGGAGATACAAAATGACTTCACTTTTTGGCAAAACCATGCGCGCGCGATTGCTATCGACGTGTGCTGCACTTGTGCTGGCATCACCGGTCGCATTTGCGCAAGCGCAAACAGGTGAAGTTACAAGCCCTGCCCTCGCAGAGAACCCATTCTTTCAGGATTGGACCGCTCCTTATAGCGCGCCGCCATTTGAGCAGATTGAAGCCAGTCACTTTATTCCTGCCTTTGAACGCG
>CAYODE010000360.1:0-2527 GCA_964402685.1 uncultured Aestuariivita sp.
ATTCCTGATTTGGCGGGGGTCTTAGCCCTATGCAGCAAGGCCGTCTATAGGGCCTAAGGTGCAAACCATGCTGACTGCGTTGTCATGGCTCACCAATAGCAGTGGAAAGACAGATTTAGGTCTGTTTATCCTCAATCAGACTAAATCCTTTGCCGTGTGCAAGGCGCAATAGGGCATAGAGGACAAGGCCAACAGGGCCGAAGACATACGAAAACAGGATGCAAGGGGCGGCCTGCCAGTGTGGGATCGATTGGCGCTGGCTATCGCGCCCTATCCATGCCCCGACAAACAGGTCAAAGACGAGGAAGTGAGACCAGCCAACCAGAACCCCGTTTGGGTGCTGAAACAGTGACGTAACACCATGCATGGTAAATCCGGCATCGGGATGGGATTGTCCGAAGAAAACACCCGCGATGAGACAGACAGTATAGATGCCTCCCATCAGGAGGGGCCAGAGCATGGAGTGTACGAGGCGTTTGGTGATTTCTGCCCTGGGCAGAAACAACAATAGGAGCCAAGCCGGAACAACCAGGGCGTTAATCAGTGTAAACCCGGTTTCCCACATCATCGTTTGCCGACTTTCCTCAGGAACCAGCCAATAGCCACACCAAAAATGATTCCCGATACAAGGCCTGCGGCAAGCACCTCATTTGG
The DNA here is from genome assembly GCA_964402685.1 of uncultured Aestuariivita sp. Taxonomy (GTDB): domain Bacteria; phylum Pseudomonadota; class Alphaproteobacteria; order Rhodobacterales; family Rhodobacteraceae; genus Aestuariivita. The sequence continues at coordinate 655 of CAYODE010000360.1, forward strand.
TGGGAATTGACCTTGCGCAATAGATTGCCGATTCCCCATCCAGACCATTGGGACACCATAGCCAATGACGCCCAGAATCGCATGCCCCCAAATTGGCCCTTGCCACAGGCGTTTGACATCCTGGCGGTTCTGTTCACGGACATGCTTTGGGCGACTGCGCGCAAAGATCATGTAAGCAGCGATAAGAAAGATCATGCCACAAATGATGGTGACTTTCATCGTTCCGGTCGCCAGATCACTGGCAATGACGGCCGTAACGATCAGAGCCGCTGCAAAAGCGGCCTTAAAGAGTAGAGTCAGGTATCCTGCTTGCTGGTCCATTGGTCCCAATCGATCCATGTTTTCTTTTTTCGTCTGAGGGTTTGCCAGAAGCGGCGGCGTTCCGGCGTCGGAAGGGGCTGTAAGTTTTCAAGGAAAGCGTGCGCCACTGCCTTCCAGCTATACCCTTCAGCGTATGTCCGGCAGGTGGCACGATCAAGCGTCAGGCAATCCTTTGCCCCTTTTGCGAGGTCCCCGTTGATCGGGGTAATTGTGCCAGCATCTGATCCGGGGATCACATCTTTCGGGCCTGTCGCTTCATAAGCGGCAACGGGTGTGCCCGAGGCCATTGCCTCCAACACAACCAGACCAAACGTATCAGTCAGGCTGGGAAAAACAAAAACGTCGGCACTGGCATAGCAGGTCGCGAGGTCTTCACCGAATTTGGCGCCGAGAAAATGCACATTCGGATATTTCTTCTTCAAGCCTTCAAGCGCTGGCCCATCGCCCACCACAACGACGGAACCTGGCAAATCAAGTTCCACAAAGGCTTCAATATTTTTCTCAACGGCGACTCGGCCCACATTCAGGAAGATTGGCCGCGCTAGGCCTTCGAACGGATCGTCTGGCTCGCCTTCTTCAAGGCGTTTGGAAGGGTGGAAGAGTTCTGTATCTACACCGCGGGTCCAGGCGACAAGGTTGATGAACCGCTTGGCTTCCAGTTCCTCGACCATGCTGGGCGTTGGCACCATCACGCGGCCTGAATACTTGTGGAACCAGCGCACAAAGCTGTAACCCGCACGCGTTGGGACCGGGAAGCGGGCTGAGACATATTCGGGGAAACGAGTATGATAGGCGGTTGAGAAGGGGTGGTGCATTTTCAGGCACATTTTGCGCCCGGCCATGCCGAGCGTGCCTTCAGTCACAATATGTACGGCTTCTGGCTCGAAAGCTTCAAACCGTTCGCGAATCCGGCGCTCAGCGAACATAGCGAGCTTTATTTCCGGATAGGTCGGCAAGGGCATGGTTTTGAAGCCTTCGCCCGGATGCACAATATCAAACTCGTGGCCTTCAGCTTCCAATTCCGCGATCACGCGTTGCATCGTGCGCACGACGCCATTGACCTGGGGTTCCCAAGCATCTGTGACGATCATGATCTTCATGGGTGCTCCTTAGCCCACCAACCGAATTTTGGAGTTTTAAGGAGTCGAAAGCTGGCGTAAAGACAAAGGGTGGTTGCAACAGCAACTATTTTTCACGGAGCAGGGGTGAGGACGAGTGCTGCTATAGTCTTTCGCAAGAGCTGGGACACTTTAAGTCTTGGTGATTTTACAGATGCGTGGACGGTCGGGCCGAGTCTCTAACACCTGTCCTATCCATAGCCCACATGACGGTGGGAAGCTGCAGGGACACGAAGTGTAGCACTTAAGTGTCGTGATGGAAGGTCAGGGCTTGGTCTTTGCTCAGCTTTGGCCAGGGTGATTTTGAGGTAGATTTGCCCTGCTTTGAGTGTCGGGCGAATTTTCTTTGTCCCGGCAAGATTTTGCTGTGGATTGTTTGGTGTGCCTGACGGGCCTGTTCTTACTGGTGTGGTTGCGCTGATCACGCGGCTTGT
>CAYODE010000361.1:0-2500 GCA_964402685.1 uncultured Aestuariivita sp.
GCGTACTCGTCGCGATCATGAATTGAGATGTGGCCGGAGACGTATACGGTCATGTCCGCGGTCTTCCTTGGAGATTCGGATAGATACTCTCAGACAGCCTAGCCATCCGGCGCCTAATTCACCACATCAACTATTTTCCATAATATATATTATGCGCTAATTGGAGGTGCAAATATTGTGGAAGACAAAGGAAAATTAACTGCGCTCGCGCTTACTTCGCGCACCACTTGTACTGCTGACCCCCTTTTTCGAAAAAACGATACAATGTTGCGTAACACCCCGGCACGAGCGCAAAAATATGTCGCGCTGGCCACCGGTTTTAATCAAGCCGCAGATACCCTTGAAGGCCTTGCGCGCGCTTTGCGCCCTCGATCCACCTACATGAACCACGTGGCAGACGAAGCCATGGACTGGGAACCGGCGCGCCCGCCAAGTGAGGCTGAGGTGCTCGCCATGGTCTCAGAGATCATGGGAGAAGGCATCACAGAAGCGCGGGCGATATCCCTGACCGCAAAGCGCCTGGCCCTCCCCTATGACCTCACCGTGCGCGCTCTCAAGAAAGGGCGGAAGCTGGAACGGGCCAAGGCTGGGGAACGGCGCAACCGGCGCATCATGCAACGTGCGGCACTTGGGTGGACCAATCAGGACATCGCTGATGCTGAAGGGATGCATCGTCAGAGCGTGGCGCGAATTGTTGCCAAAGAAAGACATGCCGCCATACGACTAGGTGCTGGAGGGTGAAAATAGCGGATGGAGAAATGGCGGCCCCAGCGCTCTACAATGGTCGTGCTTCACCCATCAGTTGACGGTTGTTGGGATACCGTAGGCCCAATGTTCCAAGCATTTCCGCATCTCGGGCATATGTCTGGCGGCCCACCACCGTTCTGACCAATGCCTTTTACAGCTTTCCAAACTGGGACCCCACACCTTGGGCAACACACCGAAGACTGCCAGTAAATGATGCCCCCGAGAAGCGCGGCCACAATCACGAAAACCGGTGCCAAGAAACTCCAATGTACGCCGTTGAAATAGAGCACCAGCACCACGGAAATCAGTGACCAGAGGATGATGACTGGAACTACGGATCGCTTCTCTCGACTCGTCTGCTCTTGCTGTACGGAAACTCTGTATGGAGATGGAGTGTTTTGTTCTGTCGATGGAGCCATGTCACTCGCTGCCATTTTTTGGTCTGTCGATTGCATCAACTCAAAGTTGGCATTTTCGCCAATAGGAAGCGGACGCCGTCAACGAAAGCCAGATACGTCATCACCCACATCACGATTGCCGCAAGAATTGCAAGACCAAAGGTGATGCTCCACCTCCGCTTTTTGTGCGACTTTCCATCGATCATTTCCGTTCCTTGGAGCAACTGCACGAAATTGTCGATGTTCGAGCTACGTTTCTCCATAAGAACCATGCTCGCGGCGTAATATGCAAAAGCTGCTGCGAGGGCCGCACATGCGACAAAGACCAGACCCATGAAGAAAAAGTAGGCCGCTTCAAACATCACGGTGGACGCGAGCCCCCGCTTTTCTGCTTCGAACAAAGCCAGTATTGGAGCTAGCGCTAGCATAGACCCGCCGTTCAACAGAAATCCGGAACGGGTGAGGATTTCAAGGAATGAACGGATGCCTTCTCGGTTCGACTGGATGGCTTGATCAACCGGATCAACAACCGCGCGGAACAACTCTACGGGTGGGACCTCAATTGTATTTTCACTTTTTGTGTCGGTCATGGCTTGTCGAGCTTTCCAGTCGAATTCTATCAATTTCCATCACGCCATAGGAATTCTTGCCTATTTCTGCAACTTCACACAATCAAGCTATCATTGCGCAGCAAAAACAGAAGTGAGGGACTAGGAAAATGTCATTTACAACGGCGAAGAATGAATTCTTGAGAGCCCAACAGCTTGCGAATTCAAGGGGTGATGCCGCGTCTGAGGCGTTGGCCAATGGCTTGGCTGAACTGGCAAAAGCAATGAGTAGGTCGGAGCGGGACCTTCAAGGCCAGATACAGCAAGTGCAAACGCACGTACGCCGAATTCGCTAACTCATTCAAGACAGGCCCGTTGCGGATCCACGACGGGCCTGTCTTTTCCACGCTCGGGCAGATCTACCCATACAGGATCGGCCAACCTATTTCCGGCGTCGGTTTTCCGGCATGAGATACGGTGCCCCTTCCGGCCGGTCGCCTGGGCGACTTTGTTCTTGCCCTTCGTCTTCTTGAAACGGCCGGTCGCCGTCCGTCCTGCTTTTGGCATGGTTTGCCCTCCGCTTTTTCATAAGCCGTTTCATCAGGAACGGGACGGGACTTCTCTTTCATGCGAGCACCGAAGTATCCATGAAAGTTGAGTGTCAGGAGAGTGAGCACGCCCGCTGTACTTGTGAGTTCACAATGCTAGTTTGACGCGATCGCGGATCCTTGCCGCTACACCATTTTTTCAAACCTGAAAGCACTTCATGACCGAAACGACGCTTGCCACTGAAGCCGATCTTCGCAG
>CAYODE010000362.1:0-2499 GCA_964402685.1 uncultured Aestuariivita sp.
TTCCTCGACATGCTCTACACCAACATGATGAGCACGCTGAAACCGGGCAAATGCCGCTACGGTCTGATGTGCACCGAAAACGGCTTCCTGACCGATGACGGCGTGGTCGCGCGGATCGACGAGGACACGTTCCTCTGCCACACCACCACCGGCGGCGCGGACCGCATCCACGCCCATATGGAAGAGTGGCTGCAAACCGAATGGTGGGACTGGAAGGTCTATGTCGCCAATGTGACCGAACAGTACGCGCAAGTGGCTGTGGTTGGTCCAAAAGCCCGCAAGGTTCTGGAAAAACTGGGTGGCATGGATCTCTCAGCCGAAGCACTGAGCTTCATGGGCTGGGCAGATGGCACCATCGGCGGGTTCGACTGCCGGGTGTATCGGATCTCCTTCTCTGGCGAGCTCAGCTACGAGATCGCTGTCAAAGCGTCAGACGGGCAGGCCTTCTGGGATGCCCTTTTGGCAGCAGGCGAGGACCACGGGATCATGCCCTACGGCACCGAATGCCTGCACATCATGCGTGCCGAGAAAGGTTTCATCATGATCGGTGACGAGACTGACGGCACGGTCATTCCCCAAGACCTTGGCCTCGACTGGGCGATTTCGAAGAAGAAAGAGGATTTCTTGGGTAAAAGGGCACAGGAACGCAGCCACATGACTGATCCCAACCGCTGGAAATTGGTGGGGCTTGAGACTGTTGACGGGTCGGTTCTGCCCGACGGCGCCTATGCCGTTGTACCAGGTAAGAATGCCAACGGTCAGCGCAACATGATCGGTCGTGTGACATCGACCTATCACTCGCCCACTTTAGGTCGGGGCATCGCCATGGGTCTGGTGCAGCACGGACCTGATCGTATGGGCGACGTTCTGGAGTTCCCGGGCACGGACGGGATCACATACAAAGCCAAGATCGTCAGCCCGATCTTCTATGATACGGAAGGGGAGAAGCAGAATGTCTAAATCTGTATCCGCCCTGAACGGCGTGCATTTTCAAGGCATTGCCGACATCAAAGAGTTGGACTTGCGGGGCATGATCACTTTGCGGGGTGACTTGGCGAAAGCCAAAGTGAAGTCCGCGGTCAAATCGGCAGCAGGCCTCGCCATTCCAAAGACAGCCCAAATCGCAATGGGCGAACATGCAAGCGTGGCCTGGATGTCCCCGGATGAGTTGTTGCTGGTGACCGATTACGCAACGGTCGATGCGTCGGTTGAAAAACTGCAAAGCGCCTTGGCCAAGGAACACGCCATGGTTGTGAATGTGTCCGATGCACGGGCGATGTTCTCAGTCAGTGGCGCGCAGGCCCGTGAGGTGGTGGCGAAACTTGCACCCGTCGATTGTGCTGCCGACAGTTTTACACCCGGCATGTTCCGCCGCACCCGTCTGGCGCAGGTGCCTGCCGCCCTTTGGATGACGGATGACGAAAGCTTCCAGATCATCTGTTTCCGATCGGTTGCACAGTATGTATTCGACCTGCTGTGCGTCGCCGCGCAGGACGGATCGGAAGTGGGTGTGTTCTGAGGCTTTAGCAGGGCGTTTACTTTACTGACGTGGAAAAACCGCGACGGAGCCTCATTTTCGACGCGGGTCATTGACCATGATGTGACGGTTCTAAATGGGGATCGTCACACTGCGCCGCGTCGTATCAACATTGCTGTTACTGGCCTCTGCCACCGTCTTTGTTGGTGGTGCAGGAATGATCGTGGCCATGCTAGCGGCCCGCGATGCGGCTGTATGGCTGGGCGGCTGGGGGCTGTTGCTTCTTGGACAGCCCGTTGTGACCATTGGATTGCTTTGTCTGGTTTTGGGATTGGCCATGCGTTGGCTGCCAGGAAAAGGGCGGCTGAGCACACATGGTCCTGCCAAACTGCAATTCCGGTGTGCTGGCTGGGCCTTGATGGGCTTCGGTGTTTTGCTGATCGCAGATCACATTGTCAAAGCGACACTTTTTGCCCTGACGACCCATGTTGATCTGGGCATCTTTGCGTATTTGCCCGTCCTGGATCCCAAACTGCCTATCGGGGCTGCAGCAATCTTTCTTGGGCTCATCGTGCTGCGTCGTGCGCCGCGGGAAACACCGGTTGCAGAAACCGGGGCGGCGGGACGGGTGTCAAACCCGTCGTTTCAAACGTTCAGCTGAACATATCTTCCATGCGCCCTTGACGCAGCCCGTGCCCCGCCGCATGTAAAGCCCCAGCGAAACACTCAATTATGCGGGGGGCCCATTATGGCTTTCGAACTTCCTGATCTTCCTTACGCACATGACGCTCTGGCCGACAATGGCATGTCGAAAGAGACGCTCGAATATCACCACGACCTGCACCACAAAGCTTATGTCGATAATGGCAACAAGCTGATTGCCGGGACCGAGTGGGACGGCAAGTCGATGGAAGAAATCATCGTGGGCACGTATGACGCCAACGCGGTGGCACAGAACGGGATCTTCAACAACATCTCGCAGCTGTGGAACCACAACCAGTTTTGGGAGATGATGGGCCCCG
>CAYODE010000363.1:0-2488 GCA_964402685.1 uncultured Aestuariivita sp.
CGCAAAGATTCGAATGCGCGCCGTAAGACAGTGAGACCGACGCGGATGCCCGCGCGATCTCCTCAACGGCGATCACATGCGCCAGATACCCCAAGCCAGAACCGCCATAGGCCTCATCAACCGTGATGCCCAATAGGCCCAACTCACCCATCTCAGACCATAACTCATTGGGAAATGAGTTTGTGGAATCGATGTCCGCGGCCATGGGTTTGACGCGTTCCTGGGCCCAACGGTGAACCATTTCGCGCAGCGCATTGACGTCTTCGCCCAGATCGAACTGCATGACGGCATTGAACATGATGGGCCTCCCAGCCATTTATTGAACGCTTGTTCATATATTGCGACTTGGGCAGATGGGTCAAGTCATTTGCATAGCAAAACGACCATCCCTGAAGGATCGCTGACCTGATGCACTCGTGGTTTTGTTTGAGTAAAGCTTAAGCGGCTTGGTAAACCGCGCTGACTTCGGCGCGAATGATCCGGGCGATCAGCTGGCAATCTTCCAAAGAAAAGGTCAACGGAACGCGCATATCCACGACACCCGCCAGAATATGATCGGTTTTTGGCATCGGCTCGGACGCAGCATACCGCCAACTGTCATATCGCGACGTAAAACCTTTGGGCTCAGCCTCACCAAACCATTTCAGTTCCACACCTCGCGCCAAACAACGCCGCAAAACCTCTCCGACGCGATGCGGTGCCCAATCCAACAAAAGAAACTGGATGGAAGAGCCGACAAACTGCTCTTTCTGTGGTCGATCTATCAACGTCAAACCAGGCGTACCCTGCAACCCGCTTTCAATCGCCCGATAACGTTCGTTCCACCGATCGACATTGGTTTCCAGCTGTCGCAATTGAGGACGCAAAATCGCGGCCCGCAGATTGTCCATCCGGCTAGAGATGTTTGGGGTTTCGTATTTGATCTTTTCGAAGGCCTGGGCCGGCGGTGCAGCCAAGTGCCGTTCAAACAGCATATAAGACCCGGACAGCACAACGGCACGCGCGGCCAGATCAGGATCGTCTGTCACCAGAAACCCGCCCTCGCCCGAATTCACGTGTTTGTAGGTCTGGCAAGAATAACAGCCCGCAATTCCGTGCCGCCCGGACGGCACTCCATTCCACGTCGCACCCATCGTATGGGCACAATCTTCGATCACTTTGATGCCAGCCGCATCACAAATTGCCATCAACCGATCCATGTCACAGATATGCCCACGCATATGGCTGAGCAGCAGGACGGACGCCCGATCCGTTTTGCTTTCCAAATCATCCAGATCGATGGTCAGATCTTCCGTCACACCGACATAGACTGGAACAGCTCCAACAGCCGCAATCGCGCCGGGCACAGGGGCCAGCGTAAATGCGTTCGACAGAACAGGATCACCCGGTTTTACTCCCACAGCACGCAGCGCGGTTGTCATGGCAGCACCGCCCGACGCGATGGCCAGCGCATAATTCGCGCCGATTTGCGCCGCGAATTCCTGTTCAAGCTGCGCCGTCTCGCCTACCTCACCGTCTGCTACATTATACCGGTGAATGCGCCCGTGACGCATGACTGCGACGGCGGCGTCGATCCCTTCTTCCGGGATCGGTTCCTGTTGCGTGAAACTGCCAGTGAAGATCTCTGTCATACGTGTGTTTTGGAGTGCGCTGCTCTTGCGGTCAATATCGCAGCGCCGATATTCAGTCCGCTGCCCCGATAAGATCCCGCACAACGCCGGGCAAATCCGCGAAATCGGACAGCAACGCCTCTGGTGCCAATGCAGCCATATCTTCCCCGGACGGGCCAAATGTCACAAGAACCGACGGCACACCTGCCGCCTTCGCAGTGTTACGGTCTGTGTCACTGTCTCCAATCAAGCATGTGAGCGATGGATCACCGCCTGCCCGTCGCGCCGCTTCGCGCAACGGCTCAGGATCAGGTTTACGAACCGGCAACGTGTCCGCCCCTACAAGCGACGCGAACGCGGCGCGCACGCCCAATCGCGTCATCAACGTGTCCGCTAGCCCCTCGGGTTTGTTTGTACAGATGCCCACGCCGTAGCCGCGCGTACGGAGCGCCTCAACCGCGTCCATCGCCCCAGGGTAAAGCACCGTGTGGTGGTCTATCGCTTCAGCATAGGCTGCGAGCAAAACAGGGTAATACTCCTGCACGCGCGCTTCGCTAAATTCTCCAACTCGCTCCAACCCTTTGGTGAGCATCATGCGACCGCCTCTCAGCGCAATCCCAGCATCCTGATCCGGACGTAGCACATCGCCGAGGCCCATCTCACGAAAGCAGTGATTGGCTGCAGCAATCAAATCGCCGCTGGTATCTGCCAATGTGCCATCCAAATCGAAAATGACTGTGCGCATGTTCCCTCCTGTCGGCGCGTTTCCGCACGGGTTTGTTGCAGGGCGCAACCTGAATTGATGCGGCTATGTGTTGCGCAACAGCCTGAGCCGGATAAAACGACCGGGACAAAAAGACAAAGAGAAAACGAATGTC
>CAYODE010000364.1:0-2487 GCA_964402685.1 uncultured Aestuariivita sp.
TTGGGAATGCTCATTTCCTTTGGCAACGCATCCGGACCGGTTCCGCCCGTGAACATTGGCATTCTGGGCCAAAAGGGATCGTTGAAGATTACACGGCCCACCCTTTTTACTCACATTGCTGATCATGACGCGTGCCAGGCGATGGCGCGACATTTGTTCGAGAAGGTTGAGGCCGGCGATGTGTCGATCCGCATTGACCAACGGTTCAAGTTGGATGAGGTGGCTGACGCGCATCGTGCGTTGGAAGCGCGTAAGACGACGGGATCAACGATCCTATTGCCTTAAACTAAGACGAAATTTTTCAAACAACCGCCCTGTAGTTCTTTTGCGGGGCGGTTTTCGTTTGGGGGTTGAAATTATTGCCAAATGAGACATATATGTCTCATGCGAGACGATTCTGTATCAAGAACTGAACATGCCATCCGAGAAGCGGGCTTTGCGGTTCTCAGCCGTAAACCCGGCGCGTCAATGTCCGAGGTCGCGGAAGAGGCAGGCGTCGGTCGCGCGACGTTACACCGGTATTTCGCAAGCCGGTCAGACTTGGTCACGGCGTTAGCGCGTTTGGCGATGGCCGAATTGGACGATGCGGTTGAGACCGCAACAGAAGCTGCCCCTAGCTATTGGGAGGCGCTCCGCTTGGGGATGCAGGCTGTGATCCCCCTCGCGCATAGGCACATGTTCCTGATGCAGGAAGATTTTCCCGATCCGGACATTCAAGCTGCTTTTGAGGAAGAAGCCCAAGAGCTACGCGACCTGATAGACGCTGCAAAAGCCGAAGGGGCTTTGCGCGTTGACCTGCCGACGGAATGGGTCGCGCAGGCCTATGAACACCTCATTTATGCCGCGTGGGAGATGATCCGACGCGAATATGCCACGCCACGCCAGGCAAAAGATCTGGCGTGGGATCAGTTTGCGAAGGGGGCAGGCCAATGACCGCCGATTGGGTGTATGAACTGGCAACACAAGTGGACGACGCGTTCTTTTTGATTGGTGCCGCGATTTTGCTGATCGAAATCGCTGAGGCGCTGTTCAAACGCGATCACATGGGCAAAACCTTTTGGGAGATGGTGGTCAGCGCATCGACTCAAATCCCCTATCTGTTGGTCGAAACGCTGATCCTGACCTTTGGCTATGCAATGTACTATGTGATTGCCGAGGTCATGGTTCCGTGGGACATCCCGATCACATGGTGGTCGATTGGGCTGGTACTAGTCTTGGCCGACATTACGTATTACTGGGAGCATCGCATCGCTCATGAGGTGCGCTTGCTGTGGACGCAACACGCCGTGCACCACTCCTCTCGCGACTACAACATTGTCACCGGGGTCCGCTTCGGCCCATTGGAAGGTGTCTGGTCGCTCATTGCGCATATCCCCATGATCTTTATGGGGTTCGCGCCTGAGCTTGTGTTCTTTGGCGTGATCGCAGTCCTGGCCTATCAGACATGGATCCACACCGAACTGATTGGGAAGCTTGGGCCGCTAGAATGGGTGTTGAACACGCCCTCTCACCACCGGGTTCACCATGGTGCCGATGACAAGTATCTCGACAAGAACTATGGCGGGATCACCATCATCTGGGATCGGTTGTTCGGGACGTTCCAAGTCGAAGAAGAAACACCCCGCTATGGTCTCAAGCGAGATTTCAACAGCCAAAACCCAGTTGTCGTCTGGTTTTCAGAATGGCCCGCTTTGATCCGCGATGTCACGCAGGCTCGGAGTTGGGGGGAGGCGTGGGCCTATGTCGTGAAACACCCAGGCTGGACGCCGGACCGGGTAGCGGCGCCTAAAGCCTTACCGAACCGGAGTGAATAGCGCATCGCGCATCTGGCAATCGCGCACAACATCCTGGCCGCAGGGCACCGGGGTCAGGTCGCGCGACAGGCAGATGCGCGCCTCTTGGATATGGCCGTCGCGGCACGTGATGGTTATGCCGTCTGGCTCAAGATCTGGATTAGCCTCAAGAAACGCGTCTTCTACCACAGAGGCCGGGAGTTTCACGGGCTTCGATAACCTGCGAAAGATCTCAGGGCGCGTGACGCGCTCGTAGGCCCTCCTAGACAGCGCATAGTAATCCGTGGCCGAAAGACCGGAACAAGTACCGTGCTTTTTCCACTGGTGCCAGGCCAAGCCGGACGAGCCCATGATGTCCACCATCGATGCGGTCATGCTGCGTGACGGGGCGCGTTCGCTGGTTTGGCAAAAAGACGGCCAGCCCCTGTGATATTGCGGCCAGAGCCCGTGCAGAATCCATCCGTGGTCATGGCGGTCGTCGCATTGGTCGGACCCTCGGGCATCGCCCTCGATCGCGCACCAGTTCGGCGACCAACTGAGAGACATAACGTAATAGTCAAACTGGCCAGGCTTCCCGTCGGCCCAAGCAAAGGCCGGCAGCAGAAACAAGGCAAAGATGGCTGCGCGCATTCTCTCTTTCCTTCTGAGCGTGGGCTGACTATATACCGCCCAAGTTCCCCGACAACGGAAACCC
>CAYODE010000365.1:0-2471 GCA_964402685.1 uncultured Aestuariivita sp.
TCGGCGCTTGGTTCGACCGTTTCCCCGACGCGATCATCATGGATCAACGCGCCCTCTGGACCTTCCTTCTGCTGGTTCTGGTGATCAAGGGCGCAGGCCCGCTCTCTTTTGATCGGGCACTGAAACCCAAGTCTGCTTAGTCGCAAGTCAGTGCGCAGGTGCTAAAGCGCTGCTTTAACTGCGCCCTCCACCTCTTTGCTCCACCCAAGGAAAAGCTGGTTATCCACAGCAATCAATGGCCGCTTCATCAACGCTGGATGCTCACCTAACAGCACCAATGGGTCTTTCGCCCGCGCTGCGTCGTCCAGACCCCGCCACGTCGTTGAACGCGTGTTAAGAAGCGTCCCGCCAAAGCGCTCCAACGCCTCCCGCAACACATCCTCCGGCACGCCATCGTTCCGCACGTCGCGCAGCTCCGCCTGCGGCAGGGCTTTCATCGCCTTGCGGCAGGTATCGCAGTTCTTCAGCCCGTAAATGATCATGAGTTTCCCCTCTTCTCGTGGCATCCAATAAAGTTTTCCGGAGCATTCCTTGAATTTTTCTGCAGGCGCGCAATCTATTTGTCATGCGCATCTGGACTCATCGCCAGTTCACTGCGCGCGTCCGTGACAGCGGACAAGTGGAACGGTAAAGGAGGCACGGTCAAATGCCAGTAGGCACCGTGAAGTGGTTCAACACCACAAAAGGCTATGGATTTATCGCCCCGGAAGGGGGCGGAAACGATGTGTTTGTACATATCTCCGCAGTCGAACGTTCAGGCCTGACAGGGCTGGCGGACGATCAAAAGGTCAGCTTTGAGCTGACCGAAGGGCGCGATGGCCGACAGATGGCAGCGGATATCACCCTGCTTTGATCCTGGTCCCGGCGGGCTGTCCCGCCGGATCCATCTGAATTTCAGGGCCGTCAGCGGTCCGAACACCCCTTCAGCCCCGGCGTACATGTCGGGCGGGCAGAGTGGTGATATGTCACGTGCCGTTTGGCCCGCGCGGGCTTGGGATGCGCCAGCATCTGGTTGTAGGTCACCGTCGTCGTTGGCGATCCACAGCTGATCACACCCGAGATCGTCACGGGCTGCAGTCCCTGAGGGCAAAAGTTCGATTTGGAGGGTACCGGATAAACCTTTGTCGGGGTTGAGGTTTTTGGAACCACAGCAACTTTTTTCGGCTTTTCCTTGACCGGTCGTTCCTTTTCCTTCGTCAGCCGGTCTTCGGCTTTCATCTTCAATTCGTTATCCGGGTCGGGATCGGGGTTTTCAACCACCGGGTCCTCATCGACAGGTGTTTCGGTCACGGGGTCATCGTCGGTGGTATCTGTGGGTGTGATCGCGCTGGCGGTCACAGGCATGAAACAGATAATCGACAGGATGACGCTTGCCATCATGCGGGGTCCCGCTGTCATAACTGGCCTCATATTTTGTGTTTGAGCTGCTCTAATACACCAGTTGTGCCGTTGGGGCGGATGCAAGTCCAGTGAATTCGATGTCCCCGGGACAGAGAGAGGCGCGGTGCTTCAATTCTACCGCACCCTACCGCTCAGCCCAGATGCGCGGGCAAATGAACATACCCGTGAAAGCGGATGCGACCGCCGGGGGTACGCGGGCCAGTTAATTCGAAGGCGGGATAACGGCTGAGAAACCGCTCAATCGCGATGCGCCCCTCCATCCGGGCGAGGGTCAGGCCCACACAGACGTGGGGGCCGCCGGCGAAGGCAAGGTGCCGGTTCGGATGCCGCGTGATATCGAAATCTTTCGGGTTTTCAAAAACATCCGGGTCCCGGTTGGCCGCACCGATGCAAAGATGCAGGTTGCTGCCCGCGGGGATCTTGTGACCCCCGATTTCCACGTCCCGCGTCGTCTCGCGATTGCCGAACTGGTTGGGAGAGCGGAGGCGCAGGATCTCTTCGACGGCGCGGTCGATGAGGGTTAAGTCGTTTTGGAGTAACGCTTTTTGCGCCGGGTGATCGTTCAGCAGGGCAAGGCCGTTGCCGATGAGGTTCGTGGTCGTCTCATGACCTGCGTTGAGGATGAAAATGCAGTTCTGAATGAGCTCGATTTCGGTAAGTTGACCCGCATCATCCCCTTCGATCAACCGGGTCAGCACGTCGGTTTCGGGATCGCCCGGATGGGCGCGACGCTGGGCGATAAGTTGTTGTAAATACGCTTTGAACTCCGTCACAGCCGTATGGCCGCGCGACAGCTGCTCTGCGCTCAACGTCGGCTCCAGCGCGCCGAGGATGGCAAGCGACCAGTCGCGGAGAGGGGCCCTTTCGGACATGGGGATGTCGAGGAGATTGCCGATGATCTGGATGGGGATGGTGGCGGCGAAATCTTCGATGAGGTCGGCGTTGCGCGGCATCTCGTCGAGGAGGTGATCGACGGTGGCGATGAGGCCGGGTTCCATGGCCTTGAGCGCGCGGTGCGTCAGGGCGCTGGTCATGATGCGGAGGACGCGGGTGTGGAGGGGTGGATCGTT
>CAYODE010000366.1:0-2465 GCA_964402685.1 uncultured Aestuariivita sp.
CGGGCATCACGCAAATGGGCCAAACAGGCCGCGGCGAAGATGCCGAGATCACGTCTTACCTGGGTGAGACGCTCGACTCGAACCTGCAAGGCAACATCATCGACTTGTGCCCGGTGGGCGCGTTGGTCTCCAAGCCTTACGCCTTTACCGCCCGGCCATGGGAGCTGACCAAAACCGAAAGCATCGACGTTATGGATGCCTTGGGATCGAACATCCGGGTCGACACCAAAGGTCGTGAAGTGATGAGGTTCCTGCAGCGCAACCATGAAGGTGTGAACGAGGAGTGGATTTCCGACAAAACCCGATTTGTCTGGGACGGTTTGCGCCGTCAGCGTTTGGATCGGCCTTATATCCGTGAAAACGGCAAGCTGCGCCCGGCCAGCTGGGGCGAGGCATTGAGCACCGCTGCGACTGCTGTCAAAGGGGCGGAAAAGCTTGCGGGGATTGTCGGGGATCTGGCACCCACAGAAGCTGCTTACAGTTTGAAGCAATTGATCGAAGGCCAGGGTGGGGTTGTGGAATGTCGAACTGATGGGGCAAAACTACCGGTCGGCAACCGCGCCGGGTATGTGGGCACCGCAACAGTGGAAGAGATTGACGAGGCCAAAAACATCCTCTTGATCGGCACTAACCCGGCGGTCGAAGCACCTGTACTGAACGCGCGCATCCGGAAGGCTTGGACCAAAGGGGCCACGATCACCCGTGTAGGCCCTCAGGTTGACCTGACCTATCCGGTGATCGAAGGCGGCACCAGCCGCGCGGACCTGCAAAAGATGTATGACGGTGGTCTTCCATCCGAGGTGAAGACCGAGGGTCCGGCGATGGTTATCGTTGGACAAGGCGCATTGAACGAAGCGGATGGCGCGGCCATCTTGGCACTGGCGCAGGCCATGGCGCAGAATGCAGGCGGCACTTTGCTGGTTCTGCACACTGCTGCGGCGCGCGTTGGCGCGATGGATGTCGGGGCTGTCAATGATGCCGGTATGAGCGCTGTCTCGGAGGCAGACGTGATCTATAACCTCGGCGCGGATGAGGTTGAGATCGCCGAGGGTGCGTTCGTCATCTACCAAGGCAGCCACGGTGATCGCGGCGCCCATCGAGCGGACGTGATTTTGCCTGCGGCGGCCTATACTGAAGAAAACGGTCTGTTCGTGAACACTGAGGGGCGGCCGCAACTCGCGTTCCGCGCGGGCTTCCCCCCCGGTGAAGCGAAGGAAAATTGGGCGATCCTGCGGGCTCTGTCCGCAGAAATTGGCGCGACTCAGAGCTGGAACAGCCTTGCGCAGCTCCGTCAGGCCCTTGTCGCAGATGTCCCGCATCTGGCCCAGATTGACGACGTCCCCAGTAACGAAGGCGAGGCTCTGGAAAAAGGCCCGTTGGGCACCGCAACGTTCCGCTACGCGATCAACGATTTCTACCTGACGAATCCCATCGCGCGAGCAAGCCAGTTGATGGCCGAGTTGTCTGCGAATGCCAAAGCGCGGGGCGAGGCGAAAATCGCCGCGGAGTGATGCGTATGGGGCTTTTGATACCTTCCCTTCTGATGCTGGCGGCGTGTGAACCCGCCCAGCCGGAAGTTTCGCGCGGGGAGCGCGTCTATGAAGGTGTGGAAACCCGGCTTCTCGACGGTGATCTGGTGCAATTCAGAGTGCAAATGTCGAACCCACGGACACCTTTGGATGTCAGGGCCTATGCGGAATGTGCCGCGGCTCAGTACACGCTGATCCGGGGCTTTGGTTTTGCGCGGCATTTGCGCACAAATGTATACGAAGAGGGTGGTGCTTGGGTGGCCGATGCTGTTTACACCATCTCGCCAGCACTGCCGCGCGGGCAGCACAGAATTGACGCCGAAGTCATCGCTGCCAACTGCGCGGAAAACGGAATACCCATGGTGTGAGGAACGATGGCTGATTTCTTTACAACACCCGGCGGCATCGCTGTCCTGATATTGGCGCAAGTGCTTGCAGTTGTTGCCTTTGTTATGGTTTCGCTGTTGTTCCTGGTCTACGGAGACCGCAAGATCTGGGCGGCGGTTCAGATGCGCCGCGGGCCCAATGTGGTCGGCACATTTGGCCTTTTGCAAACCGTGGCCGATGCGCTGAAATACATCGTCAAAGAAGTGGTCGTTCCGGCAGGCGCGGACAAGACCGTCTTCATGCTCGCGCCGATGACATCTTTCGTGCTGGCGCTCGTCGCTTGGGCCGTTATTCCGTTCAATGACGGATGGGTACTATCGGACATCAACGTGGCCATTCTGTATGTCTTCGCGATCTCCTCTCTGGAAGTGTATGGCGTGATCATGGGCGGTTGGGCGTCGAACTCGAAATATCCCTTCCTGGGCTCCCTGCGGTCTGCTGCACAGATGATCTCGTATGAGGTGTCGATCGGTCTGATCATCATCGGTGTGATCCTGTCGACCGGTAGTATGAATTTCGGCGCGATTGTGAACGCACAGGACACGGCTT
>CAYODE010000367.1:0-2450 GCA_964402685.1 uncultured Aestuariivita sp.
TCTGCGGCGCGAAGGACTGCGGATCATCGTTGCGGCTGACCGGTGGAATGGTCTTGGGCGCCATTTCCAGCATCGCCTTCAGTCGCGCGTCCGGCATCAGAAAGGCAAAGGGGCGGCCGATTTTCG
Organism: uncultured Aestuariivita sp.; assembly: GCA_964402685.1. Classification (GTDB taxonomy): domain Bacteria; phylum Pseudomonadota; class Alphaproteobacteria; order Rhodobacterales; family Rhodobacteraceae; genus Aestuariivita. The sequence goes on from CAYODE010000367.1 coordinate 127, forward strand.
CTCCTAACAAAGCAACGCGGAACCGCATCGGATAGGGCAGGATCTGAGCCAGCGTCCAACGCAGCATGCGTTCAAACAAAGGCCGCTTGTATTTGTTTTCGATGTATTCCCGCGCGTGATCGACCAGATGCATGTAGTGCACGCCCGAGGGACAGGTCGTCATGCAAGCGAGGCATGACAAGCATCGGTCGATATGTTTGACCGTCTTCTCGTCCGGCTCACGCTCGTTTTCGAGCATGTCCTTGATCAGATAGATGCGGCCGCGTGGACTGTCGAGCTCATCGCCCAAGACCTGGTAGGTCGGGCAAGTCGCCGTACAAAACCCACAATGCACACATGTGCGCAGGATCTCGTTTGACCGGGCAATGCCGGGGTCTTTCAGCTGATCTTCGGTAAATGTCGTCTGCATTTATACTGCCACCGCTCGTGCGATTAGAATTCCAAACCAGGGAAGGGCTGCACCTGTTGCGACCCCTGCCGCCGTCCACCGTTGCGCGCCCGGTGTGCCGATAACCAAACGCATGACATGACCCATCACCGCCATCGACATCACCCAGGACGCCCACAACAGAAGGGTCGTAATCGGTGCTGGCGCGCTCATCATGGGAGCTGAAATCGCTGCAACGACCAATATGACGGTCGCCAAACCCAAGGCGCGGATGATCGCCACGTCGGACGGGCGGCGCATCAGCCACAACACGATCAGCGGACCGATGGCGAATGCCAGAAGAAAGGTAATGAGAAACGAAACCGGCATGTCAGCCCATCAGCCCGGGGTTCAGCATGCCGCGAGGATCGAACCGCGCACGCAAACTCGCACTGATTGCGGCGACGGGTGCTGGCTCTGGCTGAAACATTCCCAAAGCCGCGCGGGTTTGGCTATCCGAGCGCACAAGCGTGGCGTGCCCATCAAACAAGCCCAGCCGGGCGCGCAAATCGTCGCCTTTGGCCACCGCCGCCCAGATCAGCCCGCCGCCCCAATCCAGCAAATACCGTGAGGGCTGCACCTGCTCCAGCACCGCGGGGGCGTCCGACGGCTTCACCGATATACGCCACACGTCGCCCTCTTCATCCTTCAGCGTCTGACAATCGCGGATCATCTCCCACCCTGCTGCCACCTTATCCACATCGGTTTCAACAGAGGTTTGAAGTCCCGAAAAAAGCCCCTGAATCGCATCAGATCGATAGACTACTGACCCCTCAAAACCTTCCACCCGAATGGCCGTGACCGGTGTTCCGTCCAAACCGCAGGGCGAATACGCCGCTCCTGTGACGTCATAGGGCGATCCAAGGGCGGTCGACATCGCAACTACGGCTTCTTCTGGGGTCTGCCCTACGATCATGACCGTCGCCATCGTCTCTGGTTTGGGTAAAACCTTCAGCGACACTTCGGTCAAAACGCCCAATGTGCCACGGGAGCCCGACATGAGTTTAACCAGATCATAGCCGGTGACATTCTTCATCACCCGGCCACCGTTCTTGATGATCTGCCCGGCCCCATCGACATAACGCACACCCAACGCGAAATCGCGGCACGCACCTACAGATATACGCCGCGGACCCGAGACATTGGCCGCAACAACACCACCAATCGTGGGCTCCCCCGTTGTCTGCAAGAGTCCACGATAGTCCATCGGCTCAAAGGCAAGCCTTTGGTTTTCCGCGTCAAGCGCCGCCTCAACCTCAGCCACCGGCGTTCCCGCTTGTGCGACGATGGTCAAAGCACCGGGCTCATAAAGGCTGATCCCTGACAACGCGGCCGTCGTCAGGGGCTCTCCTTCTGGCGTCATCCCTTTGGTTCCGCCGCCTTGAACAGCCAAGGGCTCGGTCGCACCTGCCACGATCTCGGCCAGTTCGGCCTCGGTTCCCGGTTTCAGCATCTTTGTTTCTTTCCAAAAAAGGGGGGCGAGCCCGGTCGGTTGGTTATTCCGCCGCCATCAACTGACTGCGTCGGGCTTCGCTTTCCGAAAGCGGGAACACCTTGGCCGGGTTCAGCAGCCACGATGGGTCAAACACATCCTTCACGGCCATTTGTGCCTCAAGATCTTCTGCCGTGTATTGGTGCAACATCAGATCGCGCTTTTCGATTCCCACACCATGCTCGCCCGTCAGGCAGCCGCCTGCCTCGACACATAATTTCAGGATTTCTGCCCCGAACGCCTCGCAGGTTTCCAGATCGCCCGGCTTGTTGGCATCAAACAGGATCAGCGGGTGCATGTTGCCGTCGCCTGCGTGGAACACATTGGCCACATCCAGACCAAATTCCTTGGACATCTCACCAATCCGTCGCAGGACATACGGCAGTGAAGAGACAGGGATCGTGC
>CAYODE010000368.1:0-2411 GCA_964402685.1 uncultured Aestuariivita sp.
GTCGGGCGGGCGGATTTGATGTTGGTCGGGCTAGCAGGACTCGAACCTGCGACCTTCCGTCCCCCAGACGGACGCGCTACCAGGCTGCGCCATAGCCCGACTTGGCAGCGTTCATACTGGTTTTGGCAGGGGGGGCAAGGGGGAATCAATCCAATCATGTGACCTGCGACCGCCAATGATAGTCCAGCTCAGCCGCTGGCTGCGGTCATCCTGTCACGCAAGACAGCTAAACGACCAACCAACGGGGCCAGTGTCTTGGCTGTTTCCGCGTCAACCTCGCGCACATTCGCAATCAGGCTTAAAGCTCCGGGCTGTATAGCAATCATATGCTCCGCAGGTGGGTCGGGTGCATCCACGATCTTGGGTTTGCTGGGTTCCGGTTCCGTTGTTCCACCCATGGGTTGCGTTAAGAACGAGGGAAGGGGAGAGGCTTCCTCCTCAACATCTATCGGCAAATCAGGCTGTGCTATCTCTTCCGGAACAGTATTGGCTGGCTCCGCTGTCGCGATATCTTCGGGACGGGCTTTAAATCGCACCACGTTCTCTGCAACCTCTTCGCTTGGAGGCACATCGTCTGTTGTGTCTGAATCGAGCGCTCTGGAAAAGCCGGCTACGTGAGCCACACCTTCCTCGCGCAGCAGTTTTTGCACGCCTTTGATCGTCATGCCGTCATCATGCAGTAGCTTTTTGATACCGCCCAAAAGCTGCATATCGGTTGGTCGGTAATACCGCCGTCCACCCGCGCGTTTCACGGGTTTAACTTGTGTGAACTTGCTTTCCCAAAACCGCAGAACATGGGTCTGGACACCGAGCCATTCGGCGACTTCACTGATGGTGCGGAAGGCGTCTGGCGACTTGTCCATGTCCGCGTCCCTTGATTACTTCTTGTTCCCCGCTGCCACGCGATCCTTCATCAGGTGCGAGGGCCGGAAGGTGAGAACCCGGCGGGGTTGAATGGGAACTTCCTCACCCGTCTTGGGGTTACGCCCGACACGCGCAGACTTATCGCGCACAGAAAACGTCCCAAACGACGAAATTTTGACCTGCTCACCCCGGACAAGCGCATCCGACATGTGGTTGAGCATCGACTCGACCAACTGTGCGCTCTCATTGCGCGATAGGCCAACTTCGCGAAAGACCGCTTCGCTCAGATCCATACGTGTGATAGTTTTTTCGCTCATAACGGTCCCCCGGTTTTGAACGACGATAGGGGTTCACCTATTTGCGAGTCAATAACAGTATCCCGCAAGGGATTGAATTTGCGGGGTTTAGGCCTCGTTGAAGGCGAAATCTCGCATGTGTGCTTACCAGCGAAGAACCACGGCACCCCAGGCAAGGCCGCCGCCAATCGCTTCGGTTACAATCAAATCACCTTGTTTGATCTGCCCACGTTCTTTCCCGACCGATAGCGCCAACGGTATCGAGGCTGCAGACGTATTGCCGTGATCTTGAACCGTCACAACTACCTTCTCCATCGGGAGGCCCATCTTCTTTGCGGTGCCCTGGATGATACGAATGTTAGCTTGGTGAGGCACGATCCAGTCCACGTCTTCGCAGCCTAACCCCGCTTTGCTCAGGGCCGCTTCGGCCGTTGCAGCGAGTTTTTCCACGGCATGACGAAAGACCTGATTACCCTGCATTCTCAGGTAACCGGTGCGTTGCGTCGACACCCCGCCATCCACGTACAGAAGGTCTTTGTACCGTCCGTCCGAGTTGAGATCAGTTGCAAGGATTCCGCGATCATCTGATGTTCCAGCCCCGGATTGTGCGTCCAAAACCAATGCACCCGCGCCATCGCCAAACAAAACGCAAGTGCTGCGGTCGGTCCAATCCATAATGCGGCTGAAGGTTTCAGAACCGATAACGAGCACTCTTTCGGCCTGGCCGGACAGAATCAGCGCGTTGGCATTGGCCAATGCATAGGCGAAGCCCGCGCACACGGCTTGTACGTCAAAGGCGAAGCCGTTCGTCATACCAAGTTCGGCCTGCACCATAGTGGCAGCTGATGGAAAGGTCAGATCCGCCGTCGATGTCGCAACGATCACCGCGTCTATGTCGGTCGCCGTCATTCCGGCATCTTCCAGCGCGTTGCGGGCCGCTGCGGCACCCATACTGGATGTGGTTTCCCCTTCAGCGGCAAAATGCCGACGTTCAATGCCTGAGCGTGAACGTATCCACTCATCGCTGGTATCCAGCGTTTTTTCGAATTCAGCGTTGGGAACGATACGTTCCGGGAGGTAGTGGCCTATGCCCACCACGACAGCACGTCGTGTCATCGGGTTGCCTGTCCTTTATTCGTCTTGCTTTTGGCGGCCCGGAATATCCCCATCACCGGTCTGCGTTGCGCTATCCTGAGCAAGTGCAGCAGCAGATGCAACCCGTGCCGCCAGCTTTTCCGAAAAGCCCGACTG
>CAYODE010000369.1:0-2410 GCA_964402685.1 uncultured Aestuariivita sp.
GTGCCAACCCAAAGAGCTGTCAGGGCATTTTTCTTGTGATTGGGCAAGGGGCCTGATGCTTGTTTCGTGGTTTCGACAAGCGATTGGCTATGGCGGACAGCGAAGTAGCAACTTCGAACCCGCTTTTTGAAACCCTTGAGGATTGGAACAAGCAGCTTTCTGCGAATAATGAAAGCCAAAACGAGGAAACAACTCCAAAACCAAAACCGCGTCAATCGCGGGGGCCGTCGCCATGTTGAGGTCGGAGAAGGTCGAGCAAGGCCGCACGGTCAAACCGACATTCGACAAGACGGCAAAGCCGGGTGGGTCGAAGGCAAAAGCGCCTTCACCGCTAACACTGCGTTTGACGGCTGAGGAACGCGAAACCCTCAATCGACAGGCACACGATAGCGGCTTGGGTGTGAGCGCATATGTCCGATCGCTTGTTTTTCAAAAGTCCGGCCAGCGGAAAACGTATCCGGCGAAAAATCGTGTTGAGTTAGCTCGGCTGCTTGGTCTTTTGGGACAAAGTGAGATTGCCGATAACCTCAACGTTCTCGCTGATGAAGCGACGAGCGGAAGCTTGCTTTTTGACGAAGAGACCCTGGCAAAAATTCAGGCTGCGTATGACCACGTGTGCTTCATGCGGGAATGCCTTATTGCGGTGCTTGGATTGCACGAGACGACAGTCAAGTGATCCTCAAGGGCAACAGACGGGGCGGAGCAATGCAGCTTTCCGTCCACCTTCTCAATGAAGAAGATAATGACCACGTCACCGTGCATGAGCTGCGCGGTTTTGTGTCCGACGATTTGCGCGGTGCTCTGATGGAAGCGTACGGCGTAAGCCGTGGTACGAAGTGCCAGCGGTTCTTGTACTCGCTCAGCCTCAGCCCGCCGCAAACTGAAAACGTCCCGGTCTCAGTTTTTGAAGACGCGATAGACAGGATCGAAAAACAGCTTGGTTTTGAGGGCCAGCCGCGCGCGATTGTCTTTCATGAAAAAGAAGGCCGCCGTCATGCGCATTGCGTTTGGTCGCGCATAGACGTGCGAAGCATGAAAGCGATTGATCCGTCTTACGACAAGCTTCAACTCCGGGATCTATCGCGCTCCATATACATGGAGCAAAAATGGAAGATGCCGCGCGGTCTGATGAACAGCGAAGAACGCGATCCGCTTAATTTTACTATGGCCGAATGGCAACAGGCACGCCGTAATGGTCTTGACCCACGAACGATCAAAAAGACCATCCAGGAATGCTGGGCGGTATCAGACTCCAAAGGCGCATTTGCGGCTGTCTTGCGCGAGCGCGGCCATTATCTGGCAAAGGGTGATAAGCGCGGCGCTGTGGTCGTCGATTGGCGCGGCGAGGTTTACGCCGTTGCGCGCATGGCTGGGATCAAAACCAAAGAGGTCAAAGACAAGATCGGTGACGGGTCCGATCTGCCAAGCATTGATGAAACGAAAGCCATGCTTGCGGCTCGTTTTATCGGCAAACACCGCGAGTTTGCAGAAGAGATAACCACGCGTCACGATGACGAGTTTGCCTATCTGAGCGAACGGAAAAAAGCGCTTGTCCAATCTCAGCGACAACAAAGGGAAGAACTAAACCACGCCCAGGCGGTCCGCCGGTCCGAAGAGGCCCGGCAACGATCCGCACGCCTGCCAACCGGGATCAAAGCACTTTGGTTCAGGCTGACGGGTCAATACACGAAGATGAGGTCAGAGATCGAAGCGGATGCTCAAAAAGCGAGGAACCGTGACCAGGCAGCGCTGCAAAAAATGATCGAAGGTCAAAATGCTGAAAGGCGACGCCTGCAGGCTGAAATTGGATCACTCCGATTCAAGCGAGAGTTGGAAATCAAGAAACTCAATCGCGACATGGCGAAGTTCTTGGAAATCGACAGAAACGAACAAAAGCAATCAGCTCAATTCCCTCTGCGTCGGCGCAATTGGAGGACTCAACGACCTGGCCCGATATAGGGTGATGTCGTCAAAGCAGTGCTTCTCAACGGCAGCTAAGCGGACGAGGCTGACATCAACGCACCAGTGATCTTGATCTGGAAAACGTCATTGACCGCTGCCAAGAAGATTTCCGCTTATCCCTATAGCAGACATGGAGGTTTGAGCGGGTTCTGCCACCAGAGCGCGCTTAAGTGCGTTCAGTTTTCAGCCCTTTGGTCCAGTCGTCTATGTCGCTCTTGAAGCTCCTCTGGCCACTGGCTCTTGATGAAGGCCAGTACTGCTACAATCTCGCCGTCGGTTAGAATGTACTCATACGCTGGCATCGCCGACTGATAACCTTCGAGGTTTGCTGCCTCGACTATCCCGTATTTCGTAATCGCAAACAGCAGCTCGGTTGTATGGTGCCACGTGTGTCCGGTTTCATCATGGGGTGGTGCTGGCATCAACCCGTCTGGCCCTGGCGATTGCC
>CAYODE010000370.1:0-2400 GCA_964402685.1 uncultured Aestuariivita sp.
TGGTATCAGATTGATGGGGTGAAGGTGCCCCATCAACCATTAAATCCGTATACCCAAAACATCAAGATGTCCGAAATTCGGGGCTCAGGTCCCGATCAACGCCCCTGTGAGGGGCAATTCAAGCATCTAAAGATGCGCAACCAAACGGCCGCAACCGAGCGGTCCAACAAGAGGAACGTAGCAATGATGAAGAAAATGATCGCCGGCATCATGCTGGCAGCTGCAATGGTGGCATCGCCTGCAATGGCGCAGGAGAAATGCTGCCAGAAGGGCGATCCGACCCACGATCATGCCTCGCACGAGCTGAGCATGGCGGCAGGGGCCGGCAAGACGACCGCGGCGGCCATCGTAGCCAAAGTGTCCGCAGCGGTCGCTGGCGAGACCTCGAGCGAAGCCCAAGTGGCGCGCGACAAGAAGATGAAGGCCTATCTCGCCGAAGCGGGAAAAGACGGCCATCATGCCACGCCGCAGGCGGTCAAATGCCACGACTGCAAGGAGGTCAAGGCAAAAGCTAAATGCGCCGAATGCACGGCCTGCGACGACTGCGAGGACTGCGACGACTGTGACGGCTGCACCGACGGGCAGTGCGCACAGAAGACGTGATCGAAGGGAAAGACGGGCCGTGATCCTAAACGAACCACAAGCACAGTGCCCCTTCTGCAGGGGATTCATGCCCGGATGGCTCTCACGCTACCCGGCCAAAGCTTGCGATCTGTGTGACCGGCCCCTCTTCCTACTGCCGAATATCTTCCGCAGGCACCATCTCTCGATCCTCAGCGCGATCGATGCGGCTAAAGTGATTATGCTCCCGCTCATCGCGGGAGCGACGATCTCCTTCGGCCTGGGCGGACTGTCTGTCGACGCCTTCGCACGATCGGTTGCGGGAGCGCTGCTGCTTTGGGGCATCATCGATGTCTGGGATGGAACATCAGGCCTCAAGACCGGAATCGACCGCGTCAAGCGCAAGATAAAACGCGATGGCAGTGCGAGGCGAATGTCGGCCGCGAAGACGTTTTTCGGGATCAGCTCGGTAGTCCTCGGAGGAATCGGGCTGCTGTTGGTACAATGACATGGGCATAGACGACCGCGATTACATGCACGAAGGATATCGCGACGGCCCCGGCAGGCTCGAATATGAGCAGCCGGAGGGGGTTGCGGCGCCATATCCGAGGCGACACAGACTGAGCGGCATCACGGCTCAGGCTGGAGCTCGGCCGAACAAGAACATCCTAGCAGCTGGCGTCCTGGGTATCGCCTCTCTCGTTTACATCGTGTGGGCCCAGCCATTTGGAGAAATCCTCGACTTCAGCGGCCTGCCCAAGAACGGTGAATTCCGCGTCCTGCAGGAGCACACCTCAACGCCGACCGGAATACTGGCATTCACGGCCGCCGATAAAGGCATCACCTCAAGGTTTGTTCGCCAGACAACGATTTGACAGACATAACGAGAACACTGCCTGCCCGAAGGCCGCAAGGTGCGCTGGCCGTCCGCTCAGACGGTGGTGGCTGGCGGAGTAGGCGCAGCGGGAACAGGCGGCTGCGTTCTGAACTTGTAGGTAATGACCGTTGCATAGCTTCCCGCCACTGCCCGGCCCATTTCGTCAATCAAGCGAAGAGAAAGGATCAAGCGACAGACACTCGAACATCGGCGCTTGCAACACCGCAAGCTCGCCGCCTAAACATCAATCCCAGACGAGGCCCTCACTCCGAAAGCCTACGCCGCGAGTTGTGCCAAATGTTCTCACGACGGACATTCGAGATATTCGGGAAAAAGAGACGACAGGTCGCCGACTACGAGCGGCGGGTGAAGCTGCTCGATAACAAGCAGGGCTTCATCCGGCATTATGGCGGTGTGGAACCAGTTTCCGCCTAGCAGCGGCGTGTTCGCTGGCGATCGCAAACACCGGAAGATCCAGAAGGAACTTGTTCGCGCCCCTGCGTCAAGCAGCGCTCCAAGATTTCCGGACGAGTAGTTGACGATTGCAGCCGGCGAATCACTTCCGATCGTTTTCGGGGTCCAACGTATCGATCATTTAGGCCTGAACTACGGGGAACTGCTGGTTGGATGTAGTGAGTGCCGTCAGTTGCAAGATAAAGTCTTCCCCCAGCCACTCCCGTCGCACATAAAGGCGAGACAGATACTTCCAGTTCAGCGCGATGACGGAGACGGTCCTGAACCTGTGATCGCGGCTTCCAGATTGTGCCATATGCAACACACCGGCGAGGACCCAAGTATCGTGGTCTTCAGTTGGCAGCATTAGCATGTTCGTTTCGACCTGCAGATCTTCTTTTATCGAAAGTTCGTAGGCGAATTGCTTCATCGCGTCCGGCGTTTGAGGAAGAGAATTTGACAAAAGTCAGGAAAAACGAGATTCCTTGCCAAAAACGGTGAGATTCTCA
>CAYODE010000371.1:0-2388 GCA_964402685.1 uncultured Aestuariivita sp.
GCCAATGCTTTCAATAATCTGGCCGGGGCTACATTCAACCCGGGCGGCATCGTCGACCTTGGCGAAGGCAACCGACTTACAAACATGGGCGCGCTTGCCCCGGGCGGTGCGGGCCGGGTGCAAATCACCGCGCTGACCGGCGACTTGGACCAGACCGAAACAGGTTCGTTGAACCCCACATTGGATGTTTCCACCGACACAGCTGACCTTTTGGAAATCAGCGGCACGGCAGTACTGTCCGGCGCCATCGAAGTGACAGATGTCATCAACCCGGTACTTGGCCTCCAACAACATACGATCTTGACCGCGGCGAGCGGCGTTACGGACAATGGCCTTGATCTGATCGCAAGCCCGGTGCTGCAGGCAGAGCTGTCTTTTCCCAATGCGACCGATGTGGTCCTTACATTTGATATCGACCTGACCCCCGCAAGTGCGGGATTGAATCCAAACCAAACAAACACAGCCGATGCTGTTAATGCAGGATGGTTGAGCGGTGGTGGCGATAGTGTCCTTGATCCCGTCATCCTCGCGCTGCTCAACGACATTTCAACGGTTGAAGAATTGCAGCTTGCCTACGACCAGTTGGGCAGCGAAAATTTCCTGAGCAATCAAAACATCGTCCTATTTGGAGCGCAGAACTTCACCGATCAGCTTTTTTCATGTGAGGTGGGCGGCGTTGGATTTGGCTCCGGTGTCGATGGAAGTTGCATCTGGGCTCGCCCTCAAGCGCAGTTTTTCAATCGAGGCACGACGTCAACCAATGTCGGCTTCGATGCGCAAGCCGTTGGCTTGACACTCGGTGGCCAGCGTGAGCTGAACGAAGACTGGCTTGCAGGTTTCGCCATAGGCTTTGAAAGCGGTGATCTTTACAATGACGTTGGCGCAAAGAGCGACTTCAGTGCCTTCTCGGCAGGGCTACGCCTCACCCATAAACGATGTCAGTTCACTTTGTCCGGTGCCGTCTCAGGTGGTGTTACGAGGTTTGATACAGTTCGCAGCATCACATTCGGCGCTTTGGGCGCTGAGAACAGTTCTCAGTACGATATAGGGTTCTTGTCCACCCAGGTCCGGGCATCCTATCGCTTTGAAAGCGGCTTGGGCTTTTTCGAGCCGATGGTGGATCTGAATTACACCTACCTGGGATTAGATGACTTCAGCGAAAGCGGCTCCGCTGCAACAGCGCTAACGGTGCAAGGAAACAGCGACAGCTTCTTTTCGATTAGTCCCGCGATTGAGTTCGGCGTTGACCGGCAAATCGACAACGCGCGGTCCATTCGTTTTTACGGGGCACTTGGCGCAACGATCTTTACCAACGACGAACACAGCGTGACCGCGCAGTTTGCCAGCGGGCCGAGTTTCCAGAACACGATGGATGTCGGCACGGTGTTCGGCGACATGGAAGCCGGCCTTAAGTTTTTCGATGATGGGGTCACGAAGGTCCAGTTCGGCTATCAGGGGCGCTTTTCAGACGACACGAGCATCAACGGATTGTTTCTGCGGGCAAACCATTGGTTCTGACTGTGCCCATCGTATGAACCGCTCGATATAATCTTCGCCCAACCCAACCTCGGTGAAGTGCTTACGGCAGCGGTCGATTTTGGTGAGGACGTCTTCGTTACCTAATATCTTGCCGCAACAGGTCTTTTGGACCCTGCGTACATCGCTGAAGCGTGTGGCAGGCGAAACACGACAACGCGCCAGATCGCGCCACCGCCGACAAGGCGTTTTACCCTAATTGGCCTGAAGGCGTGTCACCAGCATATCGGCAATCTGTTTTGCGATGGGCGGTCGACGAAACCCTTTGTGACGCCCCGGAATTGGTTCAACGCTTAGTGGACCGCTGAAGGCGGCGCGCCATTTTTCAATATCAGCGTCGACCACTTTACCACCGGTCGCTTTCAGAAATATCGCCTGTTCCACATCGAGTTGAGCCGGCGTCCATCCAACCAACATCGCGTCAAACTTCAATTGCGACCAACTTCTTCGCCTTGCCTGCTTGCCCCGAATGCCCCGTGAAACGGCTCTCATGAGTTCGGCAACATAGCGAAACTCGATGTTTATGTGCCCTTTCGGGCTGGGATCTGCGTCAATCAACAAAATCAGTCCCAAAGGGTGCCCTTCTGCCTGCAGAATTTGAGCCGTTTCGTGCATCAGGATACCGGCACCGGAAAAACCGGCCAGATTTATGCTTTGGCTTGATTGCCTGTTGTTGCGGGCCGCAACGACGGAGTTTGCCAAATCCTTTGCAAGTGCGCGAAGGCGATCTTTTTTGGGCAGATCAAGAATGAGATGCCGGGACCTGAACATCTCCGATCGGAGGCCAGTCAACCGGATATGCGGCTCAAGGGCTGCCCCCAGCGCCAAATAGTCAGTGACAAACCCGTGCAT
>CAYODE010000372.1:0-2322 GCA_964402685.1 uncultured Aestuariivita sp.
AATAGAAAAAGGCGTCAGGAGCTTGGACCGAGGTCCGCGCACGTGGCCGAAGCCACATCCTGACGCCTTCCTAAACAGAAACAACCGAAGCTGCCTCTATTCATTTGCGCAAACTCCGAAGAGCCTGTGCAAGCGGGATCAGACCTTGCGATCCGTCCCCCCAGCCGACCAGCATCCGAAGATCCTGTCCGACCACGCGATGGTTTATGCGCCGACTTCCCGTCCGGTTCTGAGAACCTTTCGTTTCGCCCTGCGTCCCGTTTCCTTCACCACGGCATCGGTCCGGTTTGACCCTTTCCTCAACCGCTCCAGCTCCGAGAGGCCTTCGCGTCCCGCTTGGGGTCTTGCGACCCTTCGCGTTGACTTTAGATTGCGACGAAAGGGTGAGTCGCGCAACTGAAAAATTATTTTGAATCAAATATTTATGTGGATCAATCCGATGAATAAGCTGGGGATATCCTGTGCAAGAGGGTGACTTACCCTGTGGCATCAAATGGTTACATCGCTGTGGATAACGGGCTGTGAAAGGCGGTCTTTTTTGCCTGCCATCGCCCCGAAATCAGGGGGATCATTGCCTTGGGTGGCGATAGACCAGATCATCGGGGTCTTGTCGAGCAGCTTTTGTATCAAGCCGGGCGCCAAGACGTTCCGCCAAAGCGCGTGACCGCAGGTTTGCGGGATCGACGTAGCTGACGAGTGTCTCCAGACCGAGGGGGCCAAAAGCCCAGTCGCGCATCGCCTGTGCGGCCTCAAAGGCGAAGCCCTTCCCCTCCGCAGCCGGATAGACGAACCAGCCCAATTCATGCTCGGGAAAGAGCGGGCCGTGGTTGATGCCGACCTGGCCAAGCACGTCGCCCGTTTCGCGCGCTGTCATCATCAGGGCACCGTGGCCCATCAGGCCCCAATGCCCGGCATCGCTGCAAAAGAGCCCCCATGCCTGCGACAGGTCAAAAGGCCCGCCCATGTACTGCGCCCGGTCGCTCATCATCAGATCGCGATAGTCGCGCCAGTCATCCATGCACATCTGCCGCAGGACCATCCGCGCGGTCTCAATGCGCGGAACCTCAGCCATCGCGTTTCTTGAGGGGGCGCATCAGCCCTTCCTGCACGGTGCTCGCCACCAAGCGCCCGTCTTCCGCGTAGATCAAACCGCGGTTAAAGCCCCGGGCTCCGCCCGTCCAGGGGGCGTCGAGGTCGTAGAGATGCCAGTCGGAAAACTCGATCGGCGCGTGAAACCACATCGCGTGATCCAGGCTTGCGGTCATCACCTTGCCCTGAAACCAGGTTAGCCCATGCGGGCGCAGCGACGATCCCAGCAGGTTCATGTCAGAGGCGTAGGCCAACAGGCAGTGCTGCATCTGGGGTCCCTGCCCCTTGGCCGCCTCCATCCGGAACCAGAGCTGGTTCTCGTCACCTGCAACTTCCGGTTTGAAGAAGTCACGTGGTGCAACCTCGCGCAGCTCAATGGGGCGTTTGCGCAGGAAATCGGCGCGGTACTTTTCCGGAATCTGATCCACGTACTGCGCGCGCAACTCGTCCCGGTTCGGCCAATCCTCCGGTGCGCCAACGTCCTTCATCGGATGTTGGTAGGTCCAGCCCTCCTCATCGATATGAAACGAAGCCGACATGTTGAAGATCTGCTTGCCGTGTTGGATCGCCACCACCCGGCGCGTGGTGAAGCTGCCGCCGTCGCGGGCGCGGTCCACTTGGTAGATTACCGGGATTTTCGGATCACCCGGGCGAATGAAATAGGCATGCAGTGAATGGCAAAGGCGATCTTCGACCGTTCTGTAAGCCGCCATCAGCGCCTGCGCGATTACATGGCCACCGAAGATCCGGGTCGTCGTCTCTCCGCCGCCCCCAATCCCCCGGAAAAGATCGACTTCAAGCTGTTCGATGTCCAGAAGGTTGAGGAGTTCGTCGGCGGGGGTCATGGCGTTCTCGTCTCTGCGGGCAGGTGCGTGTCCCGGACTTGATCCGGGACGGTGGGGCAGAATGCAAGGGGCATTGCCACCACCGCCCGAAACAGGTCGAGAAAGAACCCTATGCTTCGCGCCAACGGCGGTACCGCTTGGCCATTTTCTTGAGCTTCAACTGGGTGCCGATGAAGGCAAAGAGCGGACGGGCTCGCGAGTTGGGCGCCTTGCCTCGCGACAGCCGATCAAGCTGAACATAGGCCAGCATCATCATTGCGAGCCCCGCCATGCGCTTGTTTTTCCAGCCCACGACCGGCAAGTCGACGTCCAGCGACTTCCCCGCCTTCCAAAGGTTCGGAAGATCAGGCTGATACGCCATCGCAGTCGCCATGCCCAAAACCGACAC
>CAYODE010000373.1:0-2301 GCA_964402685.1 uncultured Aestuariivita sp.
TAGCAGGCTATCTACTCTCACTACGGAAAAGCGGTGAACCAGACATTCGCAAAGTTTTGAAAGAGGTCCGCTTCGTCCGCATAGCAGACATATTTGCGTCATCCGGTCTTGCGATCGCAGCAGACGGAGGTTTCGGCAATCAAACCGACACAATGAACGAGCCAGCCCAACGTCCGCATTGCGCCATCGATCGGGTAAGATCGGCAGTATTGCTTTCCATTCTGATATAAGCCTAGGCAGCTACGGCGTTGTCTGGTGTTACGCTAAGATGTTTGGGTCCAGGTTGCGGCAGTCGAGATAGGCGAACCCACATGCCCTGCCGTCCGCGCGTACACGTATGGCTGTACCAACCCGTCATCACTGCTTCGACCTCACGAGCAGACTTCGCCGCTTCCCGCGCTTTCGCCTAAACCGATACGAAGCCGCCAACAGGATCTTGCGGATATGGAAGGCGGTGTTGGGCCAGGGCATTGGCGGTTCACTGTGACGGCCGGTATTCCCCACTTCGTCTAAGTCTTGCTTGGTCGGCACCGAGAAGTGATCCTTTTCGGTGCGCGGGCGTCGTCTCGGTTTCGGTGCTTTACGAACCGGTAGGTTTTTGCCGTGGGTGAGTTTCATCCGAGATTGGTTCCTTTCTATTGATGTTGGTGAGCATGCTTTGCCAGGACGCCATCACGTTAGCGGGTCGTGATCTCGACGACCGACGTTGGCGGAATGAGGTGACGCGCAGACATGTCGGTGGTTGAGACGCCCAGAGATCGACGGGCAATCCACTTGAGCCCATCGCTGTCAAACAATCGCAAACGACCCGGCGTTAGGCCCGCAACAACACTGTAGTGGTTGTGGACACCACGCAGTTCGATGATCAAGGGACTGCCCGCGGCCAAACGACTTCTCATGGCTCCGACAATGTCTTCGCAGGATGGCTTCGACGCGCTTGCAAATACGCGTCGAGCAACAAGCCGCATCCCGGTGAGGACGGCGGCTTTAGCAACCATTCGCCGCGTGACCGCTTGCTGACGACGGCGCTGCATGCCGTTCTCAATCGTTTCTTCTAACCCGTCTCGACGAACCAGATCCGCGATGCCTGCTTGGAACACCACTTGGGCTTGTGCCCGTGAGAGCGGGTTAGTCGGTGCTGCAACCAAGCAGATCGCATTGAGCGCAGCATAGACACCGCACAGATTGTCGAGGTCGCCCTGTTCATAGGGACTGCACAGAGCGACCCCGGCGAGTGTCACGCGATCCGGCATGGCGGACCTAGTATTCCCTTGCCAGGAAGATGGTCAGGACGCGCGTTGTGACCGTAGGATCGGAAGGATCGGGAGAGCCCTGCTTCAGGCCTTTGTCGTAGTAGTCAATCTTCCAAAAGACCTTCTCCCCGGCATAGACCAGATTGCCGAAGTCATGCTCTCCGTACGGATCGTTATCCTCGCAAAACCCGTCATACTCCGCCACGAGCTTGCGAATGATCAGCGTGTTGGTGAGCCCCAACTCGCAGATGCCGGGCGTGAAGTATTGCCGGCCGCCTTCACCGGTGCGACGCAGTCGATCATTTAGCGCTTTGATGCGTGCCCGCCGTTCAGCTGGCGAGATATTCACCTTTTGTTCTTCGATGCGGACGGACTTCTTCTGATCGCTACCTTGCATAGCGTGACTCCTTGTTCATTTGTATTGGATGCAGGGGGGGACGGTTGGGGGCCTAGATCAGGCCGACCAACTTGCGTTGCGCGTCGCGATCGCCTGCGATGTAGCGCTCAGTCGTGGACAGTGCCCGGTGACCAGCAAGCTCTTGGATGTCTCTTAAAGATCCACCCGTCTTGGCCAATACTCGTGCGGAGCGGGTGATGAATGTCCTTCGGCCCGAATGCGATGAACATCCTTGAAGCCCGACCTCTTCATAGACCGCGGCAAACCAGTTCACGACGCTCCTGGCGGTCATGTGACCGCGACGCTCGGATTGGATCACGGGTCCGTCCTGGGGCCTGCCGCATTCGATATGCAGATGACGGAGCGCGTCGCCGAGTTGTTCGTTCATGGGAAGTCGGCGCGTGCGCCCGTGTTTGGCGATCCCGCCCGACACTGTCAGGACGATACCGATACGTCCCCCGCTGGTGAGCACCATCGGCCATGTCAGCCCGGCAATCTCACAGGCGCGCAATCCGGCTTTGAAGCTCAGCAGAACCATGGCGCGGTTGCGTGTGGGGTGTCGTGTGTGTTGGACATGCTTCAGCACCCGGCGCAGCTCGGCCGGGGCAAGCACCTTTGCAGGCTGCTTGGTCATTGAATACCTCTGTTTGG
>CAYODE010000374.1:0-2298 GCA_964402685.1 uncultured Aestuariivita sp.
CGAAACGGCGGGTGCCGACGAAGCCCACACGCGGAAGCGTGGAGCGGCGGCTGGATGCGAAGAAGGCGCGGGGGGAGATTAAGGGGTTGCGAGGCAAACTCAAATTAAACTAACTCTCCTTGAGCGGGTTTTTTGGGGAATGCAATGAGCACGAACATCACTCCACTTGAAGGGATTGACAACTCAAGCAGACTGCTACGCACCTCGATATATATTCGTAACGCGCTCAATCAGAGCGACGGTTCAGTTCAGGATATGCTCGATTGTATCGTACCTATCGTTGAATCCTCAATAAGCAACCTCCCACACGGTCAAATCGTTCTGCCCGAATTGCAAGTGAGAGTCACTGAGGACTTTAGCTTTAAGGTCCCTACCCTTGCGTTAGAACATATTCTGGGAAGGATTAGTTCAAAAGGAAAGATCAAATACGATAAGGACCAAAAGCAATATTTTCATAGCGGCATTATTGAAAGAAGAAATGATACGCCGTCATTACCGGCTCAATCAAAAATTAATTTTATTGAGGAAGAGATTTCTAACTTTGCGAGAGAGAGGTTTGGCCTTGATGAACCGCCATATTTTTCAAACTGGTCCGATGTTATTGTGTACTTTCTTCATCCAGATTCGCTTGAGGCTTCCTCGGTGGTTAAGAAAACAAAAGATGCCCTTATAGCGGATCACGATGATATACTAAGAAGAATTGCTGCTGAGTTCTTTCTTCACTGTGAGGGAAGGGTAGATCGTACTGCGATCGAGGTTGTTATAGATATTTATGGTGGAATACTACTTGGTGATTTTCTTCAAAATATTCAAACAACGGGCAATGAGGCAGCATTTAAAACTCTTACCGTGATCTATGACACTACAATACTCCTTCGTTTGTTGGGATGTTCTGGAGCGGAAATACGGCTTGCAACTATGGAAATGCACCGCGACCTTCAAGCACTGGGTTGCAAGACTGAGTATTTCGACCACAACGAAAGTGAAGTGGCAACAATTCTTGATACGGTTGTCGGCAAGCATGATGCTGGAGTGGCAATCTTCGGCGAAACAGGTGAAGCGTTGCTCCGTGGCGACGCGTTAGCGAGCGTCGGAAGACTGAGGCTTTTGCGCGATAGCTTCACCGAAGAGCTCGCAAAGTTAACAATTTTCCCATCATCATATTCTTTTCGAAACACAAAAACTGAAAATTTCTTTCAGATCGACGAGAAGAGCTTTGAGGATTTGTTAAGCACTGGCGGAAAACATGGCTATGCAGACCGCAACCTCACTAATGACACTCGCTCCATGGCTATTATAATGCGTCTAAGGCGGCAGTCGAAATCTATAGATCTGGCTACATCAAAGTTTCTATTTATTACACCCAATTCACATTTTGCCAGAACCGCAAGACGTTATGTGCGTGAAATTGAGAATTTCTCTGTTCTGTATGTTCCTCCAGTCTTGACACATTCACAGATTAGCACCGCGGCATGGCTCTCTAGAGAGGCGAGGTTGACTGACAGCAGTCTCTCCAGAGACCTTATCGCAAACTGCATGTCGGCACAGAAGGTTACGAAGGAATGGGTGGACGGGTTCACTAAGCTCATTGAGGGGCTGGAGGCTGAGACAGAGGATGCCACCTACCTTTATGCCGTTCGTTCAATTGCGCGGGATGAGAGTCTTGGAAACCCGACAATTCTACGAAAGCTGAACGCAAATGAGATGCTGAATAATGCAAGGCAGGCCGAGTCTCTACGCATGGAAGAGCAGCGTTCAAAGCTCGAGGCGTCAGCGAGAGAGGAAATCGAAGCTGTGCGAGCATCGGTTGAGAGAGCAACAAGACTTGAACGGCATGAAGACGAAACTCAAAGGTCTGATCGCTTCGCCTCAATCTTTATTAGACTCGTTGAGTTGGCTGGGGTGTTTCTTTTCTTCGTAGTTCTTGTCCGCGGTGTTGACACTTTCAGTTTGTGGCAGCCATCGACTTGGTTGGGCAGTATTCCATTTTTGCTAGTCACCTTGGTCGCTGTTTTTGACCTATTTGGTTTCAAGCCGCTGCGAAGGGCGTTGAAACCACTGAAGAGTTGGATCGGACGTAAAATTCAGTCGCTCCTATATGGTTCTTAGCGATCTAGAAAACAGGTTAAACCACCACCTCCATCCATTCCTGCGCCCCGACCCCGAACACCCGCTTATACCTTGCGATCTCCGCGTCCGGCCCCATCGCCTTCTCCGGGTTGTCGCTGAGTTTCACCGTCGCGCGTCCGTTCGCCTTCACAGCCTTGCACACCAGGGAAAACGGCGCCAGGGCGTCGT
>CAYODE010000375.1:0-2286 GCA_964402685.1 uncultured Aestuariivita sp.
GAGCGGGTGACCAACGACCCGATGGAAGCGCACTACATTGGCTTCAACATGTGGGTGAATGCCGCGACCGAAGCGGGCACAACCGATGTGGATGCGGTGCGTACAGCCATGTATGGCCAGGAGTTCCCGAACTTGACCGGTGGTACAGCAGTTATGCTGCCGAACCACCATTTGGCCAAACCAGTTCTGATTGGTGAGATCACAGCGGACGGCCAGTTCGACATCATCAGCCAAACCGAAGAGGTGCCTGGCGATGCGTGGACCGACTACCTACCTGAGTCGGCGGTTCTCAAGTCGGATTGGGAGACGCTGGGCTGCGGTATGTACAATACCGAAACCGAGACCTGCGTTCAGCTGACCTCGAACTACTAAGACCTTTCGGCGGGCGCCGAGCTGCGCCCGCCCCTTTTCCTCGGAACGGCTCTTACCCACATGTTTCGCCTGCTATTACTGGCCGTTGCGTTTTGTCTAACGCTGCCGGGTCCCTCGCATGCTCAATCCCTGCAAGATCTTTTACAAACACATGCGGACGAGGTGCTCAAACCGGGGCGCCGTAGCGTGGGTGTGGTGCTGGACGATCTTGTGGCCAGCGGATTGCCGCAAGCGGTTCCCTTTCTCGAAGCCTGGCGGGATCGCGAAATTGTTCAAAGGGAGTCTGATGGTCTGTTCTTCCGCTCTGTCGATGACACGCTCTTTGATCTGGATACAGCGGCTGAGCTGGGCCCCGCAGACGGCGCTGAATTAACAGAGTCGCGCCCAAATGGCGGTGTCCGTCGCGCGATTGGCGATGCGCTGGTTCAGTTTCAGTTGTCAGATCCCGATATCACCAAACGCCAAGCCGCGGTGGATGCGATCGCCCGCAGTATGGATGCAAGCCAGTTGGCCCCCTTGCAAGGTTCCATTGAGCAAGAGCCCGATGCCACGCTGAAAGCCACAAAAACCCGGCTCGCCGCTATGTTGGCCGCGCGGTTTGCTGACACGCCTGAGGCGCGGATCGCCGCAATCGAAGGTCTCTCTGGTGATTTGTCCGTTGATGTCCGCGCGGTGCTGAACACCATCCTTCAAACGACGCCGGGGGTGGCGGAAAGCCTTCCCGATGGCGCCAATATCGCGCGTACGCTGATCCCTGGGGTCGATCTGAGCGAGGCAGAGGCTTACGCCCAACTTGTGGATGCCGATCTCGCCTCTCCGCTGATTGGTGCAGATGCAATCCGCGACGCGCTCGTTGCGAACATAGATAATGGCACCGTCGCGGGTGTCGCTATTCATACCCTAGGAACAGATGAAGCGCGCGCTCAAGCCTATGCAACCCTTGCCGCGGAGGGGGTCGTACCCCCGCTTGTCACTGCCGAAGCGCAAGCTACTGCGATCAGTGCACATGTCTTTTATGAACAATACGCAGAGGCCGATCCCGCGATCACAGATGCCGCCCGCGAGGCCTTGAGCGATGTAGAAACCCGCGTTGCCGTCTCTCAGTTCGTGGATCTTGCACTGGATGGTTTGTCGCTGGCTTCGATCTACTTCCTAGCTGCAATCGGCCTTGCAATCACATTTGGAGTGATGGGCGTCATCAACATGGCCCACGGCGAATTCATCATGATGGGGGCCTATACAGGCTTTGTCGTTCAGCTCTTTGTTCCGGATTACACGCTGTCGATCCTGATCGCTCTGCCGCTCGCTTTTGCCGTAACGTTCGGCGCAGGTGTGGCTATGGAGCGATTGGTTATTCGCCATCTCTATCATCGTCCCCTTGAAACTTTGTTAGCCACTTTCGGGATCTCCATCGCTCTGCAGCAATTGGCCAAGAACATCTTTGGTACACAGGCGCGTCCGCTGACGTCTCCGGCTTGGCTGGACGGGGCACTTGTCTTCAACGATGTCATTGCGATCAGCTATATCAGGATCGCGATTTTCGTCATGGCGCTGATCTTTCTGGCCCTCATTGTCTATGTGCTGAAGCGCACCCGACTGGGATTGGAAGTGCGCGCGGTCACCCAGAACCCTGGCATGGCCGCGTCCATGGGCATCAACCCCGACCGGATCAATATGCTGACCTTCGGTTTGGGCTCTGGGATTGCCGGCATCGCCGGGGTAGCGATTGGTCTTTACGCAAAAGTCACGTCTGAGATGGGCGCGGACTACATTGTGCAAAGCTTTATGACCGTGGTTGTTGGCGGTGTCGGCAACGTCTGGGGCACGCTTGCGGGCGCATCTCTGATTGGTTTCCTGCAAAAGGGGATCGAATGGTTGAACCCGTCGAACACCCTGGCGGCCCAAACCTACATG
>CAYODE010000376.1:0-2285 GCA_964402685.1 uncultured Aestuariivita sp.
GTATGGCATCCATTAACCAACGCAGCCGCGACCCGCTTTTGGACAGCAAAATGCAGGCCGCCATTGAACGGCGCGGGAAAGAGCTGATTGGCCTGTTGCTAATCGCTTTGGGCGTTATGGCCGCGTTAATGATCGGTTCTTACACGCCGGACGATCCAAACTGGATGGTTTCAACCGATGCGCCGGTCCAAAACCTGATGGGCCGGGTAGGGGCAGCTATTGCGGCACCTTTGTTCATGATCATCGGGTGGGGCAGTTGGGCAATTGCATTGGTCCTGATTGTTTGGGGTGCGCGATTGGCCCTGCACCGCGGGGAAGAGCGTGCCATTGGTCGCCTGATCTTTGCCCCGATCGCCATTGCCTTGATCTCCATTTATGCCGCTACGCTTGTGCCCGGACCTGATTGGACCAATGTGCATAGCTTCGGTCTTGGCGGGTTGTTCGGCGACACTGTTATGGGCGCGGTGCTGACTCTACTGCCGCTCAGTTCCGTGGCTGGGATCAAAGTCGTCTCACTGGTTATGGCCGTGGCTATGTTGGCCATGGGCCTGTTTGTTCTGGGATGCACCAAGACCGAACTCAGCCGCTTCCTGCGCTTCCTCATGATTGGTGTTGTGATGATTTATGCCGGTTTCATGGCTCTTCTTGGCCGGGCGGCCTCTACGACCGTGAGCACCGCGCAATCAATGAAAGAACGTCGTGCACAACGACGGGCCGAGGCCGAAGAAGCCGGGCAAGAGGCGGCACTGATCCATATGACCGAACCACCGGTCGTTGCGGCAGCTCCACTGGTTGCTACCCCTGTTGCACCACCCGCGCCGACCTCCGGTATTGAACCCGCCGCGAAACCGGGACTTCTGGCCTCGCTCATTCGGCGGCCCGAGCCCATGCCGGATCCCGAACTTGTCGAACAACCTCTGGCCCCCGGCCTGGATGGTGTCGACGCCCCAGGTGAGGAGCGGATCAAGGCCAAGATCGCGGATGTCATCAAATCGCGCGTACGCCAGCCAGCGATGCGTGTAGCCGATGCTGCGGTTGAGGCGCCGCTGACGAAAGGGATGGGACGCGGTCCTGATCCCCTGATTTACCGTGGGCTCGATGAGCTGCCGCCTGAACCGCCTTTGACTGCGACACCGCAGCCGCAGATGCGCGCCGAGCCGCCGGTAACAGCACCGGCAGTCGCTGTATCAAACAGCCTGCCGCTGGAACAACCTGTGGCAACGATTCCACCAGTCCCCGTAAGTGAACCGCGCAAAGTGGTGCAAAACACCCCACGCAAGGCGCCCGCCCCGTCGCGGCGCGCGCAGGCTGAAGCACAACCCGCGTTGGCTTTCGATGATACAGGCGTGGCGTTCGAATTACCTCCGCTGAACTTGTTGGAAAACCCGACACAAATCCAGCGTCATCATCTGAGTGACGAGGCGTTGGAAGAAAACGCGCGCATGTTGGAATCCGTTCTGGATGACTATGGAGTAAAGGGTGAAATCGTCAGTGTACGCCCGGGTCCTGTCGTCACCATGTATGAACTGGAACCTGCGCCGGGTCTCAAAGCCTCGCGCGTAATTGGACTAGCCGACGACATTGCCCGCTCTATGGCCGCGCTTTCTGCTCGTGTTTCAACCGTACCCGGCCGCAGTGTGATCGGGATCGAGTTGCCCAACGAGCACCGTGAAAAAGTCGTACTGCGTGAAATCCTTGCCTCCCGCGACTTTGGGGACTCAAACATGCGTCTGCCCCTTGCGCTGGGCAAGAATATCGGCGGTGATCCGGTCGTGGCGAACCTCGCGAAAATGCCTCACCTGCTGATCGCCGGGACAACTGGTTCGGGTAAATCTGTCGCGATCAACACGATGATCCTGAGTCTGCTTTACAAACTGACGCCCGAAGAATGCCGTTTGATCATGATTGACCCCAAGATGCTGGAACTCAGCGTCTATGACGGGATTCCGCACCTACTCTCGCCTGTTGTGACGGACCCAAAAAAGGCGGTTGTCGCGCTGAAATGGGTCGTGGGCGAGATGGAGGAACGCTATCGCCGGATGTCTAAGATGGGCGTCCGAAACATCGAAGGCTACAATGGCCGTGTCCGCGAAGCGCTGAGCAAGAACGAGATGTTCTCGCGCACAGTTCAAACCGGTTTTGACGATGAGACCGGTGAACCCGTGTTCGAAACCGAGGACACGGTGCCAGAAGCGTTGCCCTATATTGTGGTGATTGTGGACGAGATGGCCGACCTGATGATGGTTGCGGGCAAAGAAATCGAGGCCTGCATTCAGCGTCTGGCC
>CAYODE010000377.1:0-2273 GCA_964402685.1 uncultured Aestuariivita sp.
CACCCAAGGGCGCGGAACTCATCGCCTCCCGCTGGGCCGATCACCGCAAGGTGCCGCAGGTCGCCTTCCGGCCCGACTGGACCAAGCACGGCCGTTCGGCCCCGTTCAAGCGCAACGACGCGATGCTGGATGTCCTGCCGATCAGTGTGCTCGTCTTTCCCGGCACCGGGATCCAGGAGAACCTCGCAGACAAGGCCCGCAAGCTGGGCATTCCGGTCCTGAAGCACGAAGGCCGCGCGTGAGCTCCGCTTGTTCCATTACGACCGTAATCCGTTGCATTTTCCGAAGACCGGACTTTCGGGCTCATCGACGAGAACGATCTTTTGACCCCTATTGCCAAGTGCTGCACAGTTCAAGAAGTGCAGCGACGCGGAATAGGCAGCCAAGTAGAATACCTTTACTCACCTGCGACCAAGTGCTCGACATCAAAGCCTAGCAAGCGGATTCCTCGAATGGAGCGATTATTGAACGGCGGACGTTTGGCATCCCCCCAGCCGAGCAATTCCATGACACACGCTTCACCAAAGCCGTTAAGTTTATAGCCGCCGTATACGCAGTCATAAGCACGCTCAATAGCATCACCCGGGCCGGCTAGGAGATAGCGGACGGTTCGCACCACGGCTTCGAGCGTATTTTTCTTTTGGAAATCAATCCTCAGCCGTTCGAGGCCGGAGAGGTTTTCTCCGATATCCTTAGAAACAAAGCGCAAGCGTTCAAGAAAGGCGTGGCAGCCCGTAAGGTAACGAAACAGTTCGTCAAAACTCAGCCGTTCTAACTCGTTCGGGTTGCATAGGTGGGTCCGGATATTCGCGATGTTCTCGATCTCTGCCGATGCGTGATACATATCGCCTCTTACGGTATCATCTGTGGACTGCCAAACGCTTACATATTCGGCAATCCGCGCAGCCCGGTCATTGGGGTTGCTGAGCAACGATGCCTCTCGCCAACCATCGCCGCTGCCTTGTGTGAGGCGCAGCCACCCGAGGAACCTTCCCATTTCGATCTGGGGATCCTGACCGGCGTATTCTGGTCGCCCAAAGCCGTGCCGTTGAGCTACCGTGAGAATTTCATTGTGCGCAGGCACAAGAATTTCATCATATTTTCTGCGAAACCCTTGGATGAAGGCGCGCTCCTTCGATTTCTTGTCACTGCCGACTACGATGCTCTTAGGCGCGGCGGGCTTTACGAAATTTTGGATGAACTTCTCAAAGGCGTTTTCATCAATTGGCTTCTCTTTAGATTTGAATGCCTTTTCATATTCGCGAAGGACTTCTTCAGTTAGAACGTCAGCATCGTTCCACAACTCGTCAAATAAGCCGGGTAGAGCATAGAAGGCTTCGTCGCGATCCTGCCTCAAAAGGACCGAAAGCTCGCGATTTGCTTTCAGGCCGCTGTCGGTCAAGTTAGCGGACCCGACGAGCGCGATGTCGTCGACGATATAGAGCTTCGTGTGAAACTTTGCGTCGGTGAAATAGCGGATTTTGACGCGGGGATTCTCGAGGGCCTGACGTAACGCTTCCGGTGTAGTGATTGGCGAAAATCGGACGATGAGCCGGACATCGCATCCTTTGTCGGTAAGGACCTTGATGGGGTCGTTTGTCGTGAAGAACGGTGCAGCCAGCAGCCCCGATCTAGGCTGCGGTCCTGAGTTCAAAAAGAAATTGATGGTGAAACCAGTTGCGCCCGTGTTTGCGTACAATTCTGAAAGCGCCATTACAGGACCTATCTGCGAAAAAGTGAAGTGTTCTTGCAAGACTATGGAACTATGTTTGGCACCGGAACAGCTTTCTACAGCGCCGCACGATAACAGCCCGGTTGATCAATCGGGGACTTGGGCTGTTTCTGATGCGTCGCCGAACCGAGCGACAACGTTCAACCTAGGGCTGTCTACTGTTGTTGGCTGTTGTGCCGAGCAGGGCGCTCCTTCCAGGACTACTGTCCTTGGCTAAATCATGCGCCAAAGTCCGCCTCTGTGCGAAGCCAGGCTTGGGTAGCCAACGATTGTATAGTATAAATGCGATTGAAGAACCGGCGAAGCAGCATAGTTGCAGGCAGTGCGCACATTCAGGCGGCCTGTCGTGATCCTCACAGTCACCGACACATGGAGGCGTCGATGTCGCTTGTTCTTCTTGCCATCTCTCTGTCAATGGCCCTTGGCGTGCTGGCCTTTCGCTTTGCAGTCTTCGCGCTGCCGGTCATGGCCGGGATCGCCGCGTTTCTGCAGGTTCATGGTGGCGGTGCCGGTTTCGGCCTGTCCTTCCTTGCCGGCTTGG
>CAYODE010000378.1:0-2265 GCA_964402685.1 uncultured Aestuariivita sp.
CATGACACTGAATGAAGCGGCCAAGTCCTGTCGTAAGGCGAAGGGAACAGTCCTAAAAGCTATAAAGGAAGGGCGTTTAAGTGCGCCGAAGGATACTCAAGGACGATACGAGATTGATCCGTCAGAGTTGCATAGAGTGTTTCCACTGACCGCTACTGACCAGTCAGTAAAACCGGCACTGACCCCCACTCCTGACCACGAAAACCGCATTGAAATTGAACGGTTACGCGCCGAACTTAAAGCCGCAAACACCCTGTCTGAAAACATGGCTGAAACTGTGGCAGACCTTCGCGAACGCCTTGATCGTGAGGGCGAAGAACGCCGCAAGTTGACCGCAATGCTAACCGATCAGCGGGCGGGGCAGGGGGCAAAGCGTGGTTTGTTTGGATTCCTGCGATCAGTATAGCTATCGACATGCCACAAACCCGCCAAAACCTTCATAATTTTGGCAGGGTGTTTTGGAAGGCCCAAGCCATTGATCCGTTACAAAATGGTAAAGCCCTCCGCAAACGAGTGTTTTTGGAACGGTAGCGACCTTTTCAGACTTTTTGGAGACCATTGTGAATGAGACCTGCCAGCTTTGATGCGGACACGCCTTTTTTGGTCGTTGCCGCAGGCTTGCAACGGTTATTCTGACGGCAGGGTCTCTTGCGCTGTGCAGGTTTGAAGGCTGTCTGTCGTCATCTCGTTTTCCCGCGTCGCGGTATCGCCCTTGGTCCACCACACATCCGCGCCCGATACATATTTCGCACCCGAGGCCGAAACCACATTGACGAAGAAACGCTCTTCCCCGTCGATCTGCATGATGGCCAGCGCGTTTGCACCGGAATTCACATATTGAACGGCAAAGACATCAGCTTCGCCGCAGGTATAGGTTTGCGACATGACACTGTCTGCGGCCCCGATCTTGAGCGGAATCGACAGGGTCGTTTGTGCGGTGGCGGCGCTGGCAGTTGACAGAACTGCGATTGCCAAACTACTGATACGCATGCACTATTCTCCTTGATTAAATGGTTTCATCCGACGTTCCCCAAGTGGCGTGCGGTCTGTCGAGAAAATCGCTTGATTGGGCCAGTTGCTCAAGTGTTTTTCGCTCTGAGCGGTGTATGTAGTTGCGCAGACGGTCGGGGTTGTACGGATTTACTGCCCTTCCAAAAACCACCGTTTTAGGCAGCCCTAAAAAACCGATCTGTTGGCTAACCAACTATCCTAAATATATCTGACCGGAAGGGTATTTCACGCGTGGCACACTGCGGGTTGCGAGGAAAAAGCCGATGGCGAGAGGACCGACGCGGCCGAGGAACATGATGAAGATTATCACCGCTCTGCCAAAGCCGTCGAGTTCGCCAGTAGCACCGCGAGATAAGCCAACGGTTCCAAAGGCCGATGCAACTTCAAACGCCAGATCCATAAACCCACCATCGTGACTGATGGATACCAGGAAGATGCCAGTCAACACCAACAGCATGGAAATTGTCGTCAGCGCCATGACCTTCATCACCTCTTCCAACCCGATGGATCGTCCAAAGGCGTGTAACACCGTACGGCGCCGGAAAAAGGCGACTGTAGCCAACAGAAGCACGGCAAGCGTAGTCACCTTAATGCCCCCGGCGGTCGATGTGCTGCCACCCCCGACAACCATCAAGGTTATCGTCAGCATGGTGGAGCTGTCATGCATTCCGCCTGTGTTGACGGTATTAAACCCTGCCGTGCGGGGTGTGACGCCCTGAAACCAGCTGGCCCAGAGTTTTTCGCTAGTGGAAAGTCCCCCAAGGGTTTCGGGGTTGGACCATTCCAGTAGGCCAAAGCCGACGCTACCCCACAGGATTAGGACAAGCGTGCCGACCAACATCAGTTTAGAATGCAGGGTCAGCGTGGCCCAACGGCGCTTTTGATAGATGTCGCCGATGACGATAAATCCGATCCCACCGAATATGAACAGCAGCGGGATCGTCATGTTGATGATTGGGTTTCCGACCCACTGCGACAGGCTGTCAGGATGCAGCGCAAAGCCTGCGTTGTTGAATGCGGATATTGAGTGAAACACCGCCTGCCAGATGCCGTTTAGCCCAAATTCCGGCACGAAGACAAAGGCCAGAAAAATCGCGCCAATTAGTTCGCAGATCAGAGCAATGATAAGTATAATGCGCACCAGAACCGTCAGGTTCGACAGCGAAGTTTGATTGACCTCTTCGCGCAAGACAAGACGCTGCGGCATTCCCATAGGGATGCCGAGAGCGCCGAGAACCAGCACCGCAGTAGTCA
>CAYODE010000379.1:0-2232 GCA_964402685.1 uncultured Aestuariivita sp.
CCCAGTTCTCATCGATCTTGTCGAAGTTGATTTCTGGGAAGATCAGGTGCTCTTTGATGCCGGTGGCATAGTTGCCGCGGCCGTCAAAGGATTTGCCCGATACGCCGCGGAAGTCGCGGATACGTGGCATTGCAACCGTGATCAGACGATCAAGGAATTCGTACATACGGTCGCCGCGCAAAGTCACCTTTGCACCCAGTGGCATGTCCTCACGCACGCGGAAACCGGCGATGGATTTCTTGGCACGTGTGATCATGGCCTTCTGGCCAGCGATGGTTGTCAGATCTTCCTGTGCGGTTTTTGCTTTCTTGCTATCACGGACAGCTTCTGCACCGCAGCCGATGTTCAGGACAATTTTGTCCAGCTTCGGGATCTGCATGTCGTTCTTGTAGCCGAACTCTTCTTTCATCGCGCCACGGATGGTGGATGCATAGAGGTCCTTCAGGCGGGGGCTATAGTTTGCAGCATCAAGCATCAGATCGCATCCCCTGTTGTCTTGGCATAACGGACCTTGTTGTCGCCATCCATACGGAAGCCAACGCGGGTTGCTTTGCCATTTTTATCAACGATCGCCAGGTTCGACAGCTGGATCGGCATCGCCTTTGGCGTGCGGCCACCCTGTGTTGCCTGAGTTTGCTTCTGGTGACGTACGGCGATGTTAATGCCGTCGACAACAGCTTTGCCAGACTTGGGGTCGACAGAGCTGATTGTGCCCTTCTTGCCCTTGTCCTTGCCGGCAAGAACGATCACTTCGTCACCCTTACGGAGTTTCGCAGCCATGGTTACAGCACCTCCGGAGCAAGTGAGATGATTTTCATGAAGTTCTTTGCGCGCAGCTCGCGAACAACGGGGCCGAAGATGCGTGTACCGACAGGCTCGTTGTTGTTGTTGAGGATGACAGCAGCGTTGCTGTCAAAACGAATGGCTGTGCCATCGTCGCGGCGTACTTCTTTGGCGGTGCGTACGACGACGGCCTTACGGACGTCACCCTTCTTTACGCGACCGCGTGGAATGGCCTCTTTGACCGAAACAACAATGATGTCTCCAACACTGGCGTAACGACGGTGGGAACCACCCAGAACCTTGATGCACTGAACACGGCGTGCGCCGCTGTTGTCAGCAACATCCAGATTGGTCTGCATCTGGATCATTTGGTTTCCTTTTCCGACCTATGGGCAAGTCCCGATTTCTGTCCGGGGGCCCAGGGTTTCGATTGAACCGGGTGTTATCGCTTAAGAAGCAATAACCTCCCAGCGTTTGGTTTTCGATTTTGGCGCACATTCCTGAATGCGGACGGTATCACCAACATTGAAAGCGTTGTTTTCATCGTGAGCCCGGTATTTCTTGGACTTACGAACAGTTTTCTGAAGCAGCGGGTGCTTGAAACGGCGCTCGACCGAGACTGTGACGGTCTGTGCGTTCTGGTTGCTTGTCACAACCCCTTGCAGGATACGCTTAGGCATGGATTAAGCCTCCGATGCCGCAGCTGCGGCCTTTTCGTTCAGAATTGTCTTGACCTTCGCGGCGTTGCGGCGGGCCGCACGGATGCCTGCTGTGTTTTCCAACTGACCAGTGGCCTGCTGGAAACGCAGATTGAAGCTCTCTTTTTTCAGTTTTACCAGCTCTTCACGAAGCTGATCGGGCGTTTTGGCCCGCAGTTCATTGGCGTTCATGCCATTTTCCTTTGTCAACATCACCGGCGGGCCGTACGAAACGTCACCCGATTCCCGGTGGAGTGGGTGTAGAAGTGCGCCGTGTAGACCCCATCCCGACATAAAGCAACCCCTTGTGCGTAAAGAGTTCACGCTTGTCGCCGGACCAGAGCACGCAGCATACTATACCTTGTGGCTATCGCCCGCTATGAACGCGCCATGACCCAGATTAAATCCCTCTTCGCGACCCGCCTTTATCACGCCAAGCTCTCTGCCCTTGGTGCCACCATCGACGCAGACGAGTTGGAGCGCTCTTGCTATGCCATTGCCGAGGACGACGAGGCGGGCCAAGACTGGTGCGAGGAGAACGGCTATCCCGGCTATACATCCTATGCCTCGCTGTCTGACCTGCCGTGGCGGTTTCCGATCTTCGCCGATGTGGTCAAAGCACTTGATGCCCATGTCGCGGCCTTTGCCGACGACCTGCAATTCGACTTGGGTGACAAGACACTGCAACTCGAAGACATCTGGATCAACATCCTGCCCGAAGGCGGCATCCACACCAGCCACATCCACCCCC
>CAYODE010000380.1:0-2231 GCA_964402685.1 uncultured Aestuariivita sp.
CAGGTCACCGTCTGCAACCCCGAAATCAAAGGCCTTGAAAAGATCCTGGGTGTGCATGCACGCAAAACACCGCTTGGGCCGGATGTTGACCTGCGTATCATCGCGCGCGGGACCCCGGGGTTCTCAGGTGCGGATCTGGCCAACCTTGTGAATGAGGCGGCGCTTATGGCCGCACGTGTCGGGCGTCGGTTCGTGACTATGGAAGATTTTGAGAACGCCAAAGATAAGGTCATGATGGGTGCTGAACGGCGATCCATGGTGCTGACGGCGGATCAAAAGGAAAAGACAGCTTATCACGAAGCCGGTCATGCGGTGGTTGGATTGGCCTTGCCGGAATGTGATCCGGTCTACAAAGCCACAATTATTCCTCGTGGTGGTGCTCTTGGTATGGTGGTTTCGCTTCCTGAAATCGACAGACTAAACTGGCACAAGGATGAATGTGAGCAAAAGCTCGCGATGACCATGGCGGGCAAAGCGGCCGAGATCCTGAAATACGGCGAGGATCACGTGTCCAACGGTCCGGCTGGTGACATTCAGCAGGCGTCGGCCCTGGCCCGTGCCATGGTGTTGCGTTGGGGCATGTCCGACAAAGTGGGCAATATCGACTACGCCGAAGCGCATGAAGGCTATCAAGGCAACACCGCCGGGTTCTCGGTTTCGGCTCATACCAAAGAGCTGATCGAAGAAGAGGTCAAAGCCTTCATCCAAACCGCCTATGAGCGCGCAAAGTCGATCCTTGAGGAGCGCCACGAAGAGTGGGAGCGCCTTGCGCAAGGCCTATTAGAATACGAGACGCTGACAGGCGAAGAGATCAAACGCGTGATCAAGGGCGAACCGCCGCATGCAGGCGACGATGACAGCGAAGGTCCGGACGAAGGAAGCGCACCTAGCGTGACCGCAATTCCAAAGACCAAGAAGGCCAAGAAAACACCGCCAGACGGCGGTATGGAACCTGAACCTTCGGTTTAATCTTACCCACCGAAACACATAGAAAACCGGGCGCTGATATCGCCCGGTTTTTTTGTTGTTGCAATGCGTGAAAGGAGACGGTGTTGACTTAAGTCCTGTGTTCCGGCGCTTTGGGCCGCGACACGTCAGAGAGGAAACGCACCCATGCCCGTTTTGATCGATAGCGGATACACAGGAACCGTCGTATGGCTGGGACAAGCATGCGGTAAAAGCTCGCGCAGAGCCGAGGCACATGAACGGCTCAATCTGGGCTTTCACGGCCTCTCAGGTGAACGACATGAGGGGGAAAACCGACATTCCTGTTTACGGGTTAAAAACCTGTACCCAACTGGCACCGAAATCCGGAATGTTCGGCAGCTATCCATTCTCAGTGAGGAAGAATTGGCCCAGATCGCCGCAGAGATTGAGCTGGATACGTTAGATCCGGGGCTTCTGGGTGCAAACCTGATCCTGTCTGGAATCCCCGACTTCACCCATGTGCCGCCATCTTCACGGTTGCAAGCTCCGGATGGTGCGACACTGACCATCGATATGGAGAATCGTCCGTGCGTGTTTCCCGGGCGGGAGATCGAGCAGGACGCACCGGGTCACGGCACTGGGTTTAAACCAGCTGCCAAAGGGCGGCGTGGCGTTACGGCTTGGGTCGAACGTCCAGGAGAACTCAAAATCGGAGATGCGCTTACCCTATTCGTACCCGATCAACGCGCCTGGGCTCCTTAACGCTGTCCAAGATCGCAGTTGGGGATCATTTGTCTGCGTGCAGGACATCCGTTTCCGATCCGAAACCGAAGCGTCAACCCGCGCCGTTTCATGGCGTGAATATGTCGGAATCCATATCGTCGGGGCAGTTTGCCGGCGGTATGCCGTTGCATATAACGAGGCGCGGCTGCGCCTTAGACAGGGACAGATCAACCGGGACCGGCTCAAATGGCTTATAAATCCGACATCGAAATCGCGCGCGAAGCGCAAAAGAAACCGATCCAAGAGATCGGCGACAAGCTGGGCATTCCCGGCACTGATCTGCTGCCCTATGGCCATGACAAAGCCAAGGTATCGCAAAGCTTCATCAACTCGGTCCAAGATCGGTCAAACGGGAAGCTGATCCTGGTCACTGCGATCAATCCGACACCTGCGGGCGAGGGGAAGACGACAACCACTGTCGGGTTGGGCGATGGTCTGAACCGCATTGGCAAAAATGCGATGATCTGTATTCGTGAAGCCTCCCTCGGGCCGAACTTCGGCATGAAAGGTGGCGCAGCGGG
>CAYODE010000381.1:0-2210 GCA_964402685.1 uncultured Aestuariivita sp.
GCGGCGCGACGCAAGGTCCAAGGCCGATAAAAATTTGATAGATCGGCCAGTGCCTGCTCCTCACGGTTGAGGAAAGCAGGACCCAGCGCATCATCGCCCAACGTGATCAACGGTGTGCGCAGGTCTTCCACCGCAACAATCGTGAACGGGCCGGTGCGCTCTATCTGTTCAAAGATATCAATTCGCCCCTGCCCCCGCGATGCGGCACTGAGGGATAGAGTACCCGGGAAAGCGACAAGCAGACCACGGCCCTGATTATACTGTGACAACCTCTCACCGAGAACAGGATCAGCAGGGACGAAAGCTGGCACGCCATCACGCGGCAGGTTGGTGGAGATGGCGCCTGCACTTATTTGAACCGGGCTGCCCTGGCACAAGTCCCTGAACTTAGCATTGCTGATGGGAAACCCACCACGCTCAAAGTCATAAACCTCCAACTCAAGGTAACAGGCAAACTGCAGAGATTGGCTGTTCGCGATCGCGCTCTGCTCGATCCATGCGCGGCGTTCACTTTCAATGGCAACCTCAAGAGCCCTCAGGTCGAACTCACTGACGTCACGGGTCGGCCCATTGCGCAGAATAACGTCAAGCATTGAACCAGCTGCGCCCGGCGTATCCCGGGCTAAGACCTGACGCTCTGCAACAACCGCAGCCTCGCCCAAGGTCGAGCGCAAAATGGATGCAAGACGACCTTCACCGAAAAAACTGGG
Organism: uncultured Aestuariivita sp.; assembly: GCA_964402685.1. Taxonomy (GTDB): domain Bacteria; phylum Pseudomonadota; class Alphaproteobacteria; order Rhodobacterales; family Rhodobacteraceae; genus Aestuariivita. Next base: position 711 of record CAYODE010000381.1, read on the forward strand.
CGCGAACAGCTCGACCACAGCTTCAACGTCTTCACCGAAGTCTGTTCCGGCAAGCATGCGCATCGCCAGTTCAATCTGCGCTCTCTTTGGGTCTCCTTCCCGCACCGGGACTCCGCGGCTCGCCATCCCCAAAAAATAGGTGGGCTGGCCAAGGACCGTTGCCAGTTCAATGTCGCTTGGCGGAGGCGATGCATCGACGCCCCGATCAGCAGCAAGCAACGGCTCACGCGTTTGGCTATCGGAGTTGGCGTTTCCGTTCTGACTGTCACTTGAGGATCCCGGAAGGAGCAAGGTAACGCCCTGCGTTCCTTGTATCAGCGGGTTTTGCGTCGGCGGTGGTGAAACGCCAGCGAAGCGGGCAAGCGAGGCAACACGCTGCTGTATGCTGTTGGTCAGGCATCGTTCATCGCCACCACAGCTGTTGCGCTGCCTAAGCCAAGCGCGCTGCGTATCTCTCAAGGTCCGCTCAGCCGTGCCTGAAACCCTACCTCTGGCAGCGGCGTAGACCTCGGCAAGCTGGCGATCGAGAGATGCCAGGGCTGAACTTGCACAAATCGCGCGTTCTGCCGAGTTGCCAGCTCGGGCGCAGTCAAAGCTGGGCCGCACCTGAGTTTGCGGCACGGGTGCCTGGACGACCGTTCCCGGCTGAAGTCGCAGAATGGCGCGCACAGCTGCAATGGTCTCGGAGGTTGGCTGGCCTGTAACAGTAAGCCCTGCATCACGCTGAAACGCCGCGATGGCACGCTCGGTGTTGGGGCCCATCAAGCCGTCTGCGCCTCTGGTGTTGTACCCCAGTTGGGTCAGGCCTTGCTGCAGCGCCCGGATTTCTGAACGATCGCCAGCCTGCGCCAGAACCAACTGTTCGTCCTGAGGCTCAGGCTGGATCGTAACCGCGTGGGGCTGAAATCCATTGGGCAGCGCTGTTGCAAATCGCGGTGCGAAGCTCACGACGAAGAACAACGCTAAGACTGCAATTAAAGGCGCGCGATACTGAAGTTGGACAGTCATGAAAAACACAATGCTTATTTGTTTTTGTGCATCTCGAGGCTAAAGCAAGCCGGAGAACTGGGTCAACGAAGAAAGACAACTTAGCTAATCAGTTTTTCGCGTTGTTGGGCTGCAGTGGGGTAGCGATCAGCTTACCAAGTATTGGCCGGCACTCTAGGCAAACAGCCGTGTTGCAACTCAGCCCCTGCCTTCCAATTTCCCAAGCACGGCTTTGTTCATTGGACGGCTCTACTGCCGTCGCAAGGGCGAGTTTGGATGTGCGGAGACCGAAGTGGTCCAACCGCCATCAGCTGGAACGAGCAGCAGATCAAGCGTCGGAAGGGAGTGTACTTCCGGCGCAAAGCCGCCAGTTCGAGGCCCTTGATGGAGGCAATCACGGCCTTGCTGAGAGAGCAGCAAAACACCTGTGGTGTATCGGCTCTGATGGCCGCAGGAGCATGCAAACAATGGCAACTGAGAAAGGATGGCCGACACCTCACACTGCCCCGCTGG
>CAYODE010000382.1:0-2197 GCA_964402685.1 uncultured Aestuariivita sp.
CTGGCGGTTATGGCCGCGCATATTTCTCGGCCACATCTGCCCATACCTGCACCGGTGACGGTGGCGGAATGACGGCCCGTGCGGGTCTGCCCCTGCAGGATATGGAATTTGTTCAGTTCCACCCAACCGGCATTTACGGCTCTGGCTGTCTGATTACCGAAGGCGCGCGTGGTGAAGGTGGGTATCTCACCAACTCTGAGGGTGAGCGGTTCATGGAGCGCTACGCGCCCACCTACAAGGACCTCGCCTCGCGGGATGTGGTATCGCGTTGTATGACGCTGGAAATCCGCGAAGGCCGTGGTGTTGGGACCGATGGTGATCACATCCATCTGCACCTTAACCACCTGCCGCCGGAAACGCTGGCCGAACGCCTCCCCGGCATTTCGGAAAGTGCGCGTATCTTTGCAGGTGTCGATGTCACCAAAGAGCCCATCCCGGTGCTACCAACGGTGCACTACAACATGGGCGGTATTCCAACGAACTATTGGGGCGAAGTGTTGGCCCCGACCAAGGACAATTCCGATGCTGTCGCGCCGGGCCTGATGGCCGTAGGTGAAGCGGGTTGCGCGTCGGTCCATGGGGCGAACCGTCTGGGATCGAACTCACTCATCGACCTGGTCGTCTTTGGTCGCGCAGCCGCAATTCGTGCGGCCGAGGTGGTTGATCCTAAAACCGCCGTTCCGACACCCAGCAATCGTTCTATCGAAGCCGCCTTCAGCCGGTTTGACGGTCTACGGCACGCCAACGGTCATACACCCACGGCTGCGCTGCGTCTTGAGATGCAAAAGACCATGCAAGAGGATGCGGCAGTCTTCCGTACCGACAAGACACTGGCCGACGGCCAGAAGAAGATGGAAGACGTTGCTGATAAGGTTGGTGATCTGAAAGTGACTGACACCTCTCTTGTCTGGAATTCGGACCTGATGGAAACACTGGAGCTGACAAACCTTATGCCAAACGCTGTGGCCACGATCACAGCGGCCGCTGCACGGAAAGAAAGCCGTGGCGCACATGCGCATGAGGATTATCCGGATCGCGATGACGAGAATTGGCGCAAGCACAGCCTTGTTTGGTTCAAAGGGACGCAAGCATCGCTTGGCTATCGTGGTGTGATCACTCAGCCGCTGACCAGCCACAACGACGGTGGGATCGACCTCAAAAAGATTGCACCCAAAGCGAGGGTTTACTGATGCGTTTTTTAGCCATTATTGCGATTGCTGCGACAGCAACCTGCGCCGCGACGATCTCAACCGCTGACACCACGAAAGAACAAGGCTACGTGCAAGAATGCATGCGCAAGACCGGCGCGCCGGGCGCCTACAAACTCCCCATCGCCGAAGGGATCCCTCAAGTCACCGCGGCAGAAAGTGGCTCGGCGACTGGGGCTGTGCTGGTCAATGATTGTCTGTTGGATATCTATCAGGTCCAGTTTGCGCGCGTGACCACGATATCCGAAGGTCAAACTAGCATCTTTGTCGAAAGTGATGGATCTGACGGAATTTACGTGGTCGGCAAATGCGGGCGTGGTTCGAACATTTTCCGTGGGGGCAGCGGATATTGCACCGACTAGTAATCTCTTTGATGGGATGTGCCTGTGTCATGGCCTGCGCAGAAACCCAAGAGTTCGCAGATGACGTGGCCCGTCGCAGCGCCAAGGCCGCCGTCAGCGAAGCTTTGGTGACCCGGTTCCCATCAGTGCCAGAAGCAGCTGTGACACCCTTCACCGATTGCATCATCGACAATGCGTCGGCCAGAGAAATCGGTGAATTCGCAAAGGACGCGGTCATCGGAACGTCCGAAACAACCGTGTCGCTTATCCGGGGCGTGTTGTCCCGGTCCGAGACGCAAACATGTGTGGCCCAAGAGGGCCTAGCCGCGCTAAGCGCGGCCTGAGAGGAGCACAAGAATGGTTCAACTCACCCTGCCTAAGAACTCGCGCATCAAGACGGGCAAAACCTGGCCCAAGCCAGAGGGCGCGACCAACCTGCGCAAGTTCAGCATCTATCGCTGGAACCCGGATGACGGCGAAAACCCACGTGTCGATACGTATTTCGTCGATATGGACACCTGCGGTCCAATGGTTCTGGACGCACTGATCAAGATCAAGAACGAGATCGATGCGACCCTGACCTTCCGACGCTCCTGCCGCGAGGGCATTTGTGGGTCCTGCGCAATGAACATCGATGGGATCAACACG
>CAYODE010000383.1:0-2172 GCA_964402685.1 uncultured Aestuariivita sp.
GTCTACCGACATCATCAAAGCGATCTGGCGGCTGTCCAAGTTCTACAAGCATGAAAGCTGTGGCCAGTGCACGCCATGTCGTGAAGGCACCGGTTGGATGATGCGTGTGATGGAACGGCTGGTCACGGGCGAGGCCGAAGTTGAAGAGATCGACATGCTCTTTGATGTGACAAAGCAAGTTGAGGGTCACACGATCTGTGCTTTGGGTGATGCAGCTGCTTGGCCAATCCAGGGTCTGATCCGTAACTTCCGGGATGAGATCGAAGACCGCATCAAACACAAACGCACAGGCCGCGTCAGTGCGGTCGCTGCCGAGTGATCCGCGCGATACTCATAGCTTGCGCACTGTGCGCATCGCCGGCCTGGGCTGAACTGCGCCCTGCACCCGGCTATTTCCTTGACGCGATTGTCGCTACATCGACGGCTCAACAGTTGGCGCAATCCTGTCCGGACATCAGCATCGACCCTGTGGTGGTTAGCCAAGCCTCCGGTGATGTTCTGACGCAGCTAGAAGCCGATGGGTTCAACGTGAACGCCGATGACATGGGTATGATGGATGCATCGGAGGAAATCCAACAGCGGCAGGATGCGTTCCTCACCAAACATGAATTGTCCAACGGGGCACAAACTGACGACGTTTGTGCCGCGGCGCGGGTCGAGATGGCGGAAGGAACGCAAATCGGGACGTATCTGGTGGAGGTCAGCCAATGAGCGCCGTGCAGCTTGCCGAATTGAATATCGGTCGCTTGTTGGCCCCAACGGATGATCCGCGCGTTGCCGAATTCATGGAAAACCTGGATCGGGTAAATGGCTTGGGCAAACGCATGCCCGGATTTGTCTGGATGATGCAAGGATCCGGTGAACCTGGCACCGGCAACACCGAAAACAACATCGGTGACGACCCGCAATTCGTGGCCAATCTCACGGTTTGGGAAGACGCGCCCTCTTTGGAGAAATTCGTTTGGGGCACTATCCACAAGCAATTCTATGAGCGGCGCCAGGAATGGTTCGAAGTTCTGGGAGACATGCATTTTGTGATGTGGTGGGTTCCCGCAGGTCATTGCCCGACACTGGGCGAGGCGCTGGACCGGCTAGAACACCTCAAAACCCATGGTGACAGCGATCACGCCTTTGGCTGGTCGCATCTGAAAGACAGTGACATGTGGCGGACGCATCGGTGCTCCCACATGGCGGCGGAGTAAATGTAATGCGGACGATGATCTTCACAGCAGTGAGTGTGGCTCTTCTGGCAGGATGCTCAAACAACGATGACAGGTTCCTGTTTGATGGTCAGGAGTTTCGCGGCAAAGCCACGCATATAGACCGTGACAACCGGCGCAGTTTCACCGCATCGGTTTCGCCGGTTTCGGCCTCTCTCGAAGGGGCACGTGAAGCTGGCCGGTATGAGGGGATCAAGTACTGCGTTACGGAATATGGTACGTCCAATATTGCCTGGGTTACCGGCCCGGATGAAGAGCCCCAAACCTGGACCATTGATCGCGACACCGTGACGTTTTCCGGGCGGTGCCAGCCGTGATGCGTATATTGGCATATCCTTACCATAGCGCAGCTTATTGGGCGGCTCCGTTATTGCATAACGGCAGCGATTTGCGTGGCCTGTGCCTCTTTGATCCGAAAAGAGGTACGAGATGAAATACGCGAGCCTATGCAGTTCTACCCTGACCGTTTTTTTGTTGGTTGGCAGCGCAGCGGCGGCAAAGCCCCCTTTGCGAGAGGTCGCCTATGTGGATGACGGGCTATTCCAGATTGCTGTGGCGGACGTGATCCGCAAAGGCTGTACTGACATCGATGCGCGGTTGTTCCGGGCGATGGGCGCCTTACGAGATCTCAGGAACCACGCACTGTCGCTGGGCTACACCCGCGACGAGATCGATGCGTATGTCGATAGCGATGACGAGAAGAACCGAATGCGCGCGCGCGGAGCCGAGCTTTTTGACGCGCGTGGAGTGAACCCAGAAAACCCAGACGATCTGTGCCGCATGGGGCGGGAAGAGATCGCCAAGAACAGCCCCGTGGGCAAGCTTTTGAGAGCGAAGTGAGAGACATGTCGGACCTCCGCAAAATCATCATTGACGACACCGAAGTCGAAGTGGACGGGGCAATGACCCTGATCCAGGCCTGCGAAGAAGCCGGGATTGAAATCCCCCGTTT
>CAYODE010000384.1:0-2169 GCA_964402685.1 uncultured Aestuariivita sp.
GATATCGCGCGGTTCGGGTATGCGTTTGGGTGAATGTGTGGCCGTTTTGAGCCCACAGTGCCGGATGCTGCGCAGTGCGCGAATGTCAGCTTTGCCGGTCCGCACATTTACCGAAACCCTCTGCTCAGTGGTTGCCACGACAAAACGGCAACACAGAAAACTCCGCCAGCTGCGACGAGGAACGGCGTGGTCAAAGCGGCGGGGCGTCCAAGAACATCTGTCGCTAGATTTACGATTGCACCGGACGCAACTAGCCCAAGGGGCATCATACCCCACGCAAACAGTCGATAGACGCTATTCACTCTTCCCCGGATTTCGTCGGGCACAACACGCTGTCGATACGAGATCGACAGCGTGTTCCAGATAATACTTGAGAGGTAAAAAAAGAACATCACCGCCGCCACGAAAACCGGCCCTGGCGCGAAGGCGATGAGCAGGAACAAAGGCGCAGGTGCAAGGTTCATCCATTTAGCCAGGGTTCCGCGTGAGAACATGTCCAGAAGCGGGGCGACGACCACGCCACCAATCACGCCTCCGGCAGCTCCGAACGCCAGTATCAACCCATAGGCAGTGGCACCGGAACTCAGGTTTTCCTGCACGTGCAGAACGAGGGCTATGAATGCCATTTCCGCGAAAAAACTGAAGAAGCCCGTCACCAACACCAACGCACGGAGCATCGGGTGACCTGTGACGAACCCGAAGCCCTCCATCAGCTCGCCGCGCCAAGCCTTCGCACGCTCCTGCCAATCGCAGGCTTTGAATGGCCCGGATAGGGACGCTGTCAGCACGGCTGCGCCAATCATAGAGACGGCGATGATCAGGAACGGAGATGGCAGATAAAGCGCAATTAGAAACGCGCCAATCGCAGGCCCGGCCATCTGGTTTCCCACCAATTCTAGGCTGCCCAGGATACCATTCGCCCGTTCCAGTCTTTCAGGAGGCACGATAGTTGGCAGCATGGATTGAGCGGCGTTATCCCGTGCGACCTCCGCACAGCCGATGGCAAAGCCCAGGCAAAGCAGTGTCGCGTAGAGGGACATACTCTCCACGCCATTTTGAGACGGGTCCGTGAGTGGTAGGCTTATCAGTATCAGTAGGCCGCCGACTGCATAGGCACACGCGCGGATGACGTCGCACAACACGATCAACCGCTTACGATCTGCACGGTCCGCCATAATCCCGGACGGTAACGAGAAAAGCACCCATGGCACACGCAACGCAGCCGGGAGAAGGGCAATCCAAAGCGGGTCGCGCGTTAGCAGGGATGCAGTCCATGCCCAAGCCACGACGGCAATACCGTCGCCCAGATTGGCTAGACCCACGGCGGACCCAAACCGCAGGAAGCGCCCAAGTTGCTGGCTATGTCCTGCGCCTGTTTCGACCTTAATGCTCACGGTATTAACCTTCCAACTCAACGCTTTTGCTGATTTGATACCTCCTTAACTTAAGTTGAGGTCAAGGGCCGAATAAGCAGGTGTCGAGATGAGTGAGCTATCGATTGGCGAGGTCGCCAACAGAACGGGAGTGTCAGTATCCGCCCTTCATTTCTATGAGCGGAAGAACCTGATTGAATCGGAGCGAACCGCCTCAAATCACCGGGTCTATCCGCGCAACATCATCCGCCGAGTCACGGTCATTCAGATCGCACAGCGAGCAGGCCTTTCACTAGCTGAGATTGCGAGTGCGCTTGATGCCCTTCCCAAGGATCGTGTGATCTCGGCAAAAGATTGGGCTCGCGTTTCTACTGTTTGGCGGGATGATCTGACCGCACGTATCGAGCTGCTGACCAGCTTGAGAGACGAGTTGGACGGATGCATAGGTTGTGGCTGTCTGAGTGTCGACGAATGCCCTCTGGCCAATGAAAACGATAAGCTTTCAGAGCTAGGGTCCGGTCCCCATTTGCTTGGCGCGGCTGGTGCGAAGAGTTGATCTCGAAATTCGAAAGCGGCCGTTGATTTGCGGAGCAGAAAGGTGGCTTTGTCCCGCAAAGTGGATGAGCGGGCGCCCTGGTGGAGCGCCCGCCGGTCGGTCAAGCCGCTGACTTTGCTTCCGGGCCGAACCGGCCATAGAAGCTCTGCCCCTTGTCCGCCATCTCGCGGAGAAGCGCCGGGGTGGTGAACCGGTCGCCATAGGCCTCCGTCAACTGGTCGCAACGGTCGGCGGCATAGG
>CAYODE010000385.1:0-2150 GCA_964402685.1 uncultured Aestuariivita sp.
GGCGCGGAAAACATATATGTCACGCATGGATATACCGATATCTTCACGCGGTATCTGAATGAAAACGGCTGGCGCGCCGAGGTTATCCCCACACAGTTCGAGGGTGAAACACTGGATCAGGGGGAAGAGGCATGAAGCGTTTCGCCACCCTTTTTGAGGCCATCGATCAAAGCACGAAGACAACCGTAAAAGTCGCGGCTCTGGCTGCCTATTTCGCCGATGCGGACCCTGTGGACAAGCTGTGGACCGTTGCGCTGTTTTCAGGCCGCAGACCCAAGCGCGCGGTCACCACCACAAGGATGCGGGAATGGGCGGCGGAGGTGGCCGAGATCCCGCTCTGGCTCTTTGAGGAAAGCTACGCCATCGTCGGCGATCTGGCCGAAACCATCTCTCTGGTGCTGCCCCCGCAGCAATCGGAAGAGGACAAACCTCTTTCTCATTGGATCAATGCCTTGCGCGGTCTTGCTGATGTGGATGAACTTGAACGAAAAGCCTTCGTTCTTGCGGCATGGCAGCGTCTGGGCGGAACGGAACGGTTCCTTTTCAACAAACTCATCACCGGCGGTTTCCGCGTGGGCGTCAGTCAAAAACTCATGACCCGTGCGCTCGCACAGGCCACTGGCAAGCCCGAGCCGGAACTGGCACACCGGCTGATGGGCCAGTGGCACCCCGATGACGTGAGCTGGGAGGCGCTCATCGAAGCCGAGGATGCCGGTGCCGACGCCTCGCGCCCCTACCCATTTTATCTGGCCTACGCGCTTGAAGACGCGCCCGACACGCTGGGTCCGCCCCCGGATTGGCGCGCTGAATGGAAGTGGGACGGCATCCGCGGGCAATTGATCCTGCGTGATGGTACGTATTTCGTCTGGTCCCGGGGCGAAGAACTGATGACGGACCGTTTCCCTGAACTGGCCCGCGCCATCGACCATTTGCCCCCCGGCACCGTGCTTGACGGTGAACTACTGGTCTGGCCACAGGACGCGCCGCAGCCCGCCTCGTTCAATGCGCTGCAGGCCCGGATCGGTCGCAAGACGGTGCCCAAGAAACTGCTGGCCGAAGCGCCTGTGGTGCTCGCCCCTTACGATCTGCTTGAATGGGAGGGGCAGGACATCCGCGACCGCCCATTTGCGGAACGTCGCACGCTGCTTGAGCGCGCTTGCGCCGCCCTCCCCGCCGAAGCGCCCATTCGTCTTTCGCCACAGCACCCCTTCGACAATTGGGACCAGCTTGCCGATCTGCGCGCCACGGCGCGTGAGGAAAATGCCGAAGGTTTAATGCTCAAACGCGCCGACAGCCCCTATCTTTCTGGCCGCAAAAAGGGGGATTGGTGGAAATGGAAGCTTGATCCGCTGACCATCGATGCGGTGATGATCTATGCGCAATCGGGTTCCGGCAGGCGGGCCAATCTGTTTACCGATTTCACCTTTGCGGTCTGGTCGGGCAACGATCTGGTGCCCTTCACCAAGGCCTACTCCGGTCTTACGGATGCGGAGTTCCGCCAGATCACCGCCTGGGTGCGCAAGAACACGCTGCAACGGTTCGGCCCGGTGCGACAGGTCACACCGCATCATGTCTTCGAGATTGCCTTTGAGGGTATTCAGGCCAGCAGCCGCCACAAGTCCGGCGTCGCGCTGCGTTTTCCCCGGATGAAGCGCTGGCGTCAGGACAAACCGTTGCAAGAGGCCAATACGCTGGATGACCTCAAGGAGATGCTGGCCACCTACGGCTGATCCACGCCGCCTTCTGTGCCCCGTAGCGCCACGGCCGAACTCTCCCAATGATTAGACGCCCGCTTGTCCTCCCCCGCTGTCCCGCCTACCTAGAGCCAGCACATCATGAAAGGTCCCGCCATGTTCCAGCTCCCCTTCCCCGTCCGTGACGCCAATGCCGCCGCGGGCGACAAGAACCTCGGTGACCTGCCGGAATGGGACCTTTCCGACCTTTACACCGGTGAAGACGCACCTGAGCTTAAGCGCGATCTTGATTGGCTGGAGAAGGCCTGCGCCGATTTTGCTGCTGATTACGAAGGCAAGCTTGCGGAACTGGACGCCGAAGGTCTGCTCGACTGCGTTCTGCGCAACGAAAGGATCAACCAGATCGCGGGCCGCATCATGTCCTATGCGGGTTTGCGCTACTACCAGCAGACCACC
>CAYODE010000386.1:0-2146 GCA_964402685.1 uncultured Aestuariivita sp.
GATGGAGATGGCTGGCCTGGCGCAAAAAGGTGGCGCGGTGCATATCCATTGCCGGATCGCGGAAAACCCTAGCGACATCAGCGCCATCCGCGTTGCCACCGGCGAAGCCCATGCCTTGATCGGGGGCGATCTGGTGGTGAGTGCTGGATCAAAAACACTCGGCTTGACGCGCACAGGGCAAACCGGTGCGGTGGTCAACAGCCACGAAATCATCACCGGCGACTTTACCCGGAACACGGAATTTGCGTTGCCATCCGACCGGTTGCAGGTCGCTCTTCAAGCGCGGATGCAGGATAAGCTGGATCTGTTTGATGCCTCGGATCTTGCCAAGGTCACGATGGGCGACTCGATCTTCTCGAACATGATGGTCTTTGGTGCCGCATGGCAGCGCGGCCTGATCCCACTCAGTTTGGACTCGATCCAACAGGCTATTGATCTGAACGGTGCTGCGGTTGAGAAAAACCTGCGCGCCTTCGATATTGGTCGGTGGGCGGTGTTGTACCCCGGCGAGGTTGACAAGGTGCTCACACCGAATGTCGTCCAACTGCCCAGAACGCTCGATGAAAAGATCGCCTATCGGAGCGACCATCTGGTTGCCTATCAGAGTAAGCGACTGGCGAAACGCTATGCCAAGATGCTCTCCAGCGTCGACGATGCGGGCCTGAAAGAGGCGGTCGCCAAAGGCTATCACAAACTCCTATCCTACAAGGATGAGTACGAGGTGGCCCGGTTGCATCTGGAAACCGAAGCGAAGGCGCGCGCGGAATTTGACGGTGATTTTAAGATGAAATTCCATTTGGCGCCGCCGATGCTGTCAAAGATGGGTCCTGAGGGCAGACCGTTGAAAAAGGAATACGGCTCGTCGATGATGCGCAACTTCCGATTGTTGGCGAAGCTCAAACGTCTGCGAGGCACACCGTTTGATCCGTTTGGTTACACCGAAGAACGCAAAATGGAGCGCGCGCTGATCAAGCAGTACGAGCGGGACATGAAAGAGGTTCTGCCCAAGCTGACAGCTGACACACGCGACGCGATCATCGCATTGGCAGAGCTTCCGCTTCAGATCCGTGGATTTGGCCCAGTCAAGCAAGCCAATGAAGCCACGGCGGCCAAACGGCGCGAAGAATTGCTGGCCGTGATCCGTCAGGGTGGCACACAAATGGCGAAGGCGGCGGAGTAGGCACGCCAGTGGTCCAAGATTGCTGTGATGGGAAGGCACGACTGCGAGCGCAAAATCGTCACATCTCTGTCATAAGGGGTGGTTAGATTACCTTCCCAGCCGTAAAGAGCGTTCGAACCAATCGGAGAGCAGCCGATGCCTGCGCGTCGCCACATCGCCCGTGATATTTCTTATGCACATTCCGCGACAACCCGTGGTGGCCGCGCCGTCATTCGATTGATGGAAAACACGACTGGGCGTCTTCGCCTGATCAAGCGCGCCGATGGATATGAGGATGAGGTGGCTGCGGGCCGGGATTTCTGGGCTGTGATGGTGGACCGCTATGGGCTGAGTTTGGATGTCGTCGGTGGCGCCCTGTCGAATATCCCCACCGATGGCCCGATCGTCCTGATTGCAAATCATCCGTATGGCATTCTCGACGGATTGATGATGGGTCACATCCTCAGCGAGACGCGCGGCGATTTTCGTATTCTTGCCCATCGCGTCTTTCGCAAAGCCGAAGAGCTGAACCGGATCGTGCTGCCCATTTCTTTTGATGAAACGAAAGAGGCGGTGAAGCTTAATATCGAGACGCGCAAAACGGCTTTGGATTACCTCGCCAATGACGGAGCGATTGGTATTTTCCCTGGCGGAACGGTCTCAACAGGGGTAACCCCCTTCGCCCAGCCCATGGATCCCGGTTGGCGTGGATTCACGGCCCGAATGATTGCCAAAAGCCAGGCCACTGTTGTTCCGGTCTATTTCGACGGCCACACTTCGCGCCTGTTTCAAATTGCCAGCCATTTGCACAATACACTGCGCATGGGGCTGCTGATCAAAGAGTTCAAAAAACGCGTGGACACGCCTGTCCGCGTTGTGATTGGCGAGCCGATCGGCCGTGACGTGTTGGACCCATTGTCCAAAGAGCCGAAATCGCTGATGGATTTCCTGCGAAAAGCGACGTATGAGCTGTCGCCAAAGCCGTTG
>CAYODE010000387.1:0-2138 GCA_964402685.1 uncultured Aestuariivita sp.
TGGTGCCCGGGGGCGGAATCGAACCACCGACACGAGGATTTTCAATCCACTGCTCTACCCCTGAGCTACCCGGGCACGGGGAAACCGGCTGGTTTCGGGTGCACGCGTTCTAGGGGAGGTGACAGGCACTGTCCAGACGTTTTTTACGCTTGCGCAACACAAGCTATGAGCCTGCGTTCGCACCTGCGATGCGACCCAGTACAACAGCACTCAAGAGCCCGTTTCCAGACAGGTATCCAGCATCTCCGGCCCCTGACACGCCGCAGGCCGCGCCACCCGCCGCAAACAGGTTGGTGAAGGGTGCGCCACCACTTTGCAACACACGGGCCTGCTCATTAACAACAAGCCCACCCTGGGTATGAAACAGCGCGCCGGTAACCTTGGCTGCGTAAAAAGGCGCAGACAGTGATTTGTCTGGTGCCTGTCGACCGAAACGATCTCGTCCACCCGGCGGGATCCGGGACACTTCGCGCCTTAGAGATCCCTCCGGCAAATCCAACATGATTTCTAGCTGCTCAAGGCTATCGGCAGTGACAATGGCGTGTCGCGCTTCAGCCTCTTGGAAATCCGCAAATTGACGGGCGATTTGCGCGATGCGCGCGTCAAAGATGGTGTATGCGATGCCGTCCGGCTGCGACAACACGGCCCGCGCCGCCTCGGAATACCCTTGGGACTCATCCCAAAACCGCTCCCCGGCGGTATTCACCTGAAACCCGCCTTCGGTGATCGTGGCCCAGGTAATCAGAATGCCGTGGGGGTGCGCCACATTCCCATGGCCTTGATAAGCTCCCAGATGACGGGTCTGCGCACCCAATTCGCTTCCCCAAAGGATCGCCTCACCTTTGTTGCCGTCATGGCCAAACCATAAGGCCCGGTCGATCTCGGGCATATGCCTGCGTACCAATTCCCGGTTTCCGCCGAACCCATTACAAGCGAGGATTAATGAACCACTCCCGATGGTTTCGGTCTGGCCATCCGGACGGCTCAACTGCACACCAGTGATCATGGGGCCATCGCAAAATAGGGTATCGACGCGGGCCTCACAGACAATGTCGATCTCCTCGCTCTCGCAACGGCTGCGCAACGCATCAACAAGCTCGCGTCCGGCGCGCGAGGGCAAACCATGCATGCGCCTGCGCGAATGCCCGGGGTAGTCAAAGTCATCAACGACCGAGAAGGGAAGACCGTGCTGCTCGTCCAGCCAGTCGACGACAGGGCCGGCGTTACGAGCCAGAAGGTCAACCAATGCCGGGTCGTTTTCGCCTTTGGCCTTGGCTTGGATGTCCGCTGCGAAGAGTTGGGCGCTGTCTTCAATCCCAGCAGCCATTTGCAACCGAGTCCCCGCCGCAGGGATCAACCCTGCCGACAGCGCTGTAGAACCGGAAGGTTTCGCATCGCGCTCAAGAACCAAGACGTCGCAGCCCGCCTCATGAGCAGAGAGTGCCGCCACCAGACCTGCGGCTCCGGCCCCGACAATCAAGACATCAATATCCAGATCAAACGTCTCAGGCGTTGGCAAAACGTACGCCATATCAACCTTGACCAGCCTCGTATTTGGCCCCTTCTGCCAGCATATCCGACGTTCCAATCACTGCGTTCAAACCATCAAAGTCAAACATCCGATTCTGGAACGGAAGATTGGAACCGTTGGCATGCAAACTGCCATAGTATTCCTGCGCCGTGCGGGCCAACGCTCGCACAATCCCGCCAGGGAAAATTGCGATGGAAAAACCCATATCTTGCAGCGCGCTTGTGTCTTTCATTGGAGTCGCGCCACCTTCGACCATGTTCGCCAAAAGTGGAATACGGCGCGCAAAAAGATCCGCTGCACGCGACAGCTCATCGCCCGATCGCGGGGCTTCGATGAAAAGCGCATCGGCCCCGGCGTCAATATAGGCGTCCGCGCGCTCAACTGCTGCGTCAAACCCTTCGACACCAATCGCGTCTGTGCGTGCGATGATTAGCGTTTCTTCACTGGCACGCGCATCAGCCATTGCCGCAATCTTACCCGTCATTTCCGCCGCCGAGATCAAGGATTTGTCCGACAGATGCCCGCATCGTTTAGGAAACGTCTGATCTTCGACCTGCAATGCGTTGGCCCCTGCCCGCTCATAAAGACGCATGGTCCGTTGCGCGTT
>CAYODE010000388.1:0-2138 GCA_964402685.1 uncultured Aestuariivita sp.
CGGCCCCGCAGGACTGACAAACAAAGACAGATTTAGCCATGGCTCATGGTTAGGGCGCGTTGCGGAGTGGAGCAACTGAATATGGCTTAAGATGAGAAGACATTCGTTGAGTGTTTTGTACCGCCGTACAGCGGATGCTTACAAAACGAGGTTTCACCTTACTAAAAATACTCGGTAGAAACCAGTCATGATGACTGAGGCTACCTGTCCGGGATTTTGTGAAACTCGACATCGCGTCCTAGCTCAGTCTCGAGTTCGAGTGTGCGGTTAGGAGTATTATTGTGCTGTGTCCCTAACCAAAAAGCTGCGACACCAACGAGTATAATCGCAATTCCTACATAGACCGCTTTGGGGGGCGCTGTAGGGAATATACTCTTCTTAGTTGCCCATGTCTGGACTGCTTGATCAACGGTAACGGTCTCTACAACCTTAGTGAGCCGATAGCCAATTCTTGGAACGGTCTCGATAAGCTCAGTGTCGCCCAGTAGTTTTCTTAGTCGCGAAACTGCTTGAGTTAACGCCTCATCCGAACCTTCATTATCCCACACAATCTCAAGGAACTCGTCTCGAGTGATAACTGTCGAGCCGCGTTGAATGAAAAGCGCCAGCACTCCACACAATCGAGGTTCCAGTCGAGATAGCTTGCCATTCGTCTCAATCGTACCTGTAGAAAGATCGCATACAGCATCACCAATTGCGACGCGGCGGGGCGAGGTAGATTTGGGGGAATCTGGGTTGGGCATGTGTTTCGAACACGTTTTGGTCAGGCTTCGTATCGGTCGCGAGACCATAGATACTGACCTAAACAATGATTGGTAGGAGTATCATGAAAACTATTTCCAAATCGACCAGATTGAAACCGCTTTTGCTCGCCTGCATGCTTATTTTTTCCTCATGTGCTGCTGATGCAGATGAAGTTGATCGCGCGACTGAAGCGTTTGAGACACAGAGTGCGGAAGGATTTACAGGCTTTGTCGTTATCGTTCGAGAAGGGCAGGCTATCTTTTCGCGAGGGAGCGGAATCGCTGATATCCAAAGCGGCGCACCGTTCACTGAATTCACTCAGTTTGATATCGCGTCGGTAACCAAGACAATCACTGGGCTCCTCGTTGCTGAGGAGATTGCACAAGGACGCTTGAAGCCAGATACACAGCTCAATGCGTTTTTCGATGTTGCGGACACACCTCTTGCTGCAATCACAATCGAGCAATTGTTGACGCATACTGCCGGTCTAGTTGACGTCGTGGGGGAAGATGCAGAGGCTATTGACCTGCGTGACGTTGTCCAGCGTGCGGCGCAAACGCCGCTACTTTATGAGCCCGGAGAAAAGTATCGATATTCCAATCTGGGCTATTCTCTTCTGGCTGCAGTGCTGGAGCAGCATTCGGGAATGTCTTATGAGGCATTTGCGATGCGTCGTTTGGCACGTGTGAATGCAGTCTCGACTGGATATGCCAATGTGTTCGACTCTACAAACTCGGTCACTCTGGCTGATGGCCGCAACATAGGTGAGGTTTCTTGGGGTGGCCAGTATCCGGGCGGTAACCTAATCGGAAACGGGGGTATGGTTTCAACGCCAAGTGACATGGTTCGGTGGCTTTCAGCCTATAGTGAAGGCAGACTTGTTTCCGCAAAAGCCCGCGATCTTGCCCGGACGCCTTATGTAGACGAAACGGGGGAGGGAATATCTTACTATGGTTATGGTCTGGTCATCGAGGAAGATGATGCGCTCGGCACGATTTACTGGCACAATGGCGGCAGCCGCTACTTCAACGCGCACTGGCGCGAGTTCGCCGACAAGGATGTGATTATCATCGCTTTGTCCGACCAACCCCCACCCCAAGCGGACAGAATGGTGTTAGCCCTACAAGGAGCCATGTTTGAAGACTAAGCAGCGCTATACGAGAGCCAAAGAAAAAGGCCGCCCCAAACGGAGCGGCCTTGTCTCAATCCTAGAACAGGGTCTGCTTACGCGTCGTCGCCCTCAGGGGCTGTGTCGAGTTCTGCAGCAGCTTCAGCCATTTCAGCAGCTTGCTCTTCAGAAGCAGCTTGCTGTTCAGCCTGCATGGTTTCGATGATGTTTTCACCAGCGGCTTGACGCTCGGCTTCATCTTCAGAGCGGGCAACGTTGACGGTGA
>CAYODE010000389.1:0-2111 GCA_964402685.1 uncultured Aestuariivita sp.
CAATCATCGAATTGCACCTGCGCGGTGGGTTGAGACCGCCAGCCCATCTTGTCTTCGAGCGCGCCAAACGACAGGCCAGGGGCGCCGTCTTCGACATAGAGGGTAGAGATGCCTTTGGGGCCATCCTCTCCCGTGCGGACCATGCAGACATAGGCGTCCGAATATCCACCGCCTGAGATAAAGGCCTTAGTGCCGTTCACCGTGTAACCTTCGTTGGTTCGATCAGCGCGGGTTTTCAATGCGGCGGCATCAGAGCCGGAACCGGGCTCTGTCAGGCAGTAAGACAGCACAGTGTTAAGGCTCAGGACATCCGTCATAACCCGGTCCTTCAAAGCGTCGCCAGCAAAGGTGTCGAGCATCTTGGCGCACATATTGTGGATCGACAGAAAGGCCGCGACCGACGGGCAGGCCATCGACAGCGCTTCGAACACCAGGGTCGCATCCAGACGCGATAGACCGGCGCCACCAGCGTCCTCGGACACGTAAAGCCCGCCAAACCCAAGCTCACCGACCATAGGCCAAAGTTCTTTGGGAATGGTGCCGTCTGTTTCCCATTGCCGGGCATGCGGGGCGATATGCTCCTGTCCAAAGGCGTAGGCCATATCAAAAATGGCGGTTTGTTCCTCGGTCAGCGCGAAATCCATCGAAGCTCCTCCCCAGCGGTCCATTAATTGAACAAGTGTTTATTTATCGCGATGCGCTTCGCCAAGCAACACGCAATGCTGCAAAACCAATTTGCATGGCGTGGGTGCATTGACGGGCTCCGCCTAATCCGTCATGCCGCGTGAACTGCGGGCGGGTTTTGGACCCGGACAAGGAAACACTCATGGTCACACATATAGCGACAGACCGGCGATCCAACCTGATTGGCAGCGCCTGGATGGTTGCGGCCATGGCGTGTTTTGCCATCGAAGACGCCTTTATCAAAACGGCTGCCGCCACCTTGCCTCTGGCCCAGATTCTGATCCTTTTTGGGTTTGGGGGGGCGGTAGTGTTTGCAATCCTCGCCCGCGCAAAGGGGGAGCCGCTTTATTCGCGTGATGTTTTGTCCCGACCCATGCGTATTCGTGCGGGGTTTGAGATTGTTGGGCGCCTCTTTTATGGGCTTGCGGTTGCACTGACACCCTTGTCGTCGGCCACCGTTATCTTGCAAGCCACACCGCTGGTCGTTGTCGCGGGTGCGGCACTCGTCTTTGGTGAGCGGGTCGGGTGGCGGCGATGGACAGCAATTTTCCTGGGGATGACGGGTGTAATCATCATTTTGCAGCCCGGCGCCGACAGCTTTTCCTGGCTGTCTATCCTGGCAGTGTTGGGGATGTTGGGGTTTGCCGGGCGTGATCTGGCAAGCCGCGCGGCGCCTGCCTCTCTCAGCGCGCGAGTGTTGGGCGTGTATGGCTTTCTCGCCATTGCAGTTGCTGGTGCGCTATATGCACCGTTTGAGCAGGCTGCGTTTCTGTGGCCCCAGGGAGATGCCGTTTGGGCACTGATCGGAGCAACGCTGTTCGGGGTCATGGCGTATCAAAGCTTGATGATCGCCATGCGCACCGGCGAAGTCTCTGCCGTCACGCCGTTCCGCTACACCCGGCTACTGTTTGGTATCGGGTTGGGCGTCGTGATCTTTGGCGAAACGTTGAGCCTGTCCACGCTTTTGGGCAGCGGGTTGATAGTCATGTCCGGCCTGTTCATCCTCTGGCGTGGGCAGGGGGTTAAAGATCGGCGTTGAATTCTTCGATCAGATGTTTGACCACGGCGCGCCCGGGATGTTGACCATTGGCTTCGGCTTCGGCCCACACTTTGCGTTGACGCATCGCGCTGGTTCCGTTGCGCACGATGTCCTGAAGAGTCATCACCTCGCGCATGCAGCCTAGAGCGTCCGCGTCTTCCGACACCATCCCAATGACTTCGTTCACGAGATCGGACATGGGCCTGACGCGACGTTCGCCAAAATCAATCAAACCTTCAGTGATCCCATAACGTTGCGCGCGCCAGCGGTTTTCTCCGATCAGGAAACGATCATATTCCCGCCATTTCAAGTTTCCGGCGCGCAAGCGGCATAGCATCCGGGTCACGGATTGTAGCAATGATGCCAGCGACAAGGTGTGCTCTAACCG
>CAYODE010000390.1:0-2101 GCA_964402685.1 uncultured Aestuariivita sp.
CTGCCGCGCGGCGGGACCGAGAAGATCGACAAGCCTGGCTTGCGCAAACAGTTGCTTGGCAGTAACGCTTAGGGAATGAAACTCACCCTTGATGCGCGGTTCGCGGTGGCAGTGCTGGTTGTTCTGGTGCTGGGCTGGGCGCTCCGGGCAGCGGGAGACGTATTACTTCCTTTTTTGCTGGCCGGCTTCCTCGCCGTCATTCTTGAGCCTTTGACGCGTCGGTTGTGCAAGCTCGGTTTGCCGCGATTTCTGGCCGCGTTGAGTTCTACATTGATCGCCATCTTGGTCATTGCCGGTCCCATCGTCGCCATAACTCCCATTGTCATTATTGAAGGGCGCGACCTGATTGCGCGCCTTCCCAACCTGATCGACAACCTCTTGGCCACCGCGACATCCATCGCCGCGAGCATGGGGTTCGACCTACCGGAAATTTCGTTACAAACCTTCACGGGTGAGAGCAATCCAGTGCAGGCCATTGGTGGCCGTATTGCCAGTTCGGTGTCCGGCGCGATTTCCGGTGTCCTCCTGATGTTCCTGACACCAGTTGCGTTATTCTTCTTCCTCAAGGACTGGCCCGGCATCGCGAAAACATTGGGCAGTCTGCCGCCACGGCGCTATGCCGACGAATTGCGGCGTTTCGGTCGTGAAACGAACATACAGTTGTCGCGCTATGTTCGTGGGCAAAGCCTCGTAATCCTTGTTCAGGCCGTTTACCACGCTACGGCACTGGCGGCGCTTGGCCTCAATTACTCTGTCGCGATTGGCATTCTGACAGGACTATCGGCAATCATACCCGTGGTCGGCAATCTGGTGATGTTCACGCTGGCGATGCTTGTGGCCCTCAGCCAGTACGACACGCTCTGGCCGGTTCTGGCCGTTGTCGCCATTTACGGCGTTGCCCAGGTTCTTGAAACTGTTTGGCTGGCACCGCGCCTTGTTGGCGGTCAACTGCGGCTACACCCCCTGTGGATCATGGCTGGCCTGTTGATTGGTGGGGCCCTGTTCGGGTTTCTTGGTGCCCTATTGGCGCTTCCCATGGTCGCCGTAGGCAGCGTTGTAGCGAAACACGCCATGGTGTTTTGGAAATCAACGGAATACTATCAGAAGGACGACCCTCCCAAACAGTCGCCCTAATTGAATCCGCTCAGCTACCAATCTGCCCACCGCCGGTACGGCGGATGGCAACGATGGACGGACGTGGTGGGGAGGTCTCGCCAAAATCCGGCCAGCGCGTTGTTGGCTGTTCGAAAGACGCATCACGTCCATCACCCGGGTGTTGAACCGCAAGGAATAGAGTCTCACCATCGGGTGTGAATTTGGGACCGCAAACCTCTGCGCCCGCAGGAGCGCGGAAAAAGGCGCGACTGGTGCCGCGACGCGGTCCTTCGGTTTCAACGGCCCATAGACCGTCGGCTGCACCCGTTGCCCAGTTTCCATCTGTAGCGACCCAAAGCCGTCCGGCTGGATCAATGGCGCAATTGTCCGGGCTACCAAACCAGCCCTCAGGGCTGGTGAGCGGGTTCCAGCTGGCCCCAAATTCCGGATTATCCGGATCTCCACAGCGGATCAGTATATCCCAGCGCGAGCGCGTTGCGGTGAAGTCACCTTCTGGCTCGGTGATCTCGATTATGTGGCCGAAGAGATTTTCAGCCCGCGGATTGGCGGCATCTACCTGATCGTCCGTGCGGCGATGATTGTTGGTCAGCATGACCCAAACCTTGCCGGTGCGAGGGTCGGGCTCGACATCTTCCGGGCGGTCCATCGGGGTTGCACCCAGAAGGTCTGCCGCACGCCGCGTCTCAATCAGGACGTCAGCTTGAGAGGTAAAGCCATTGGCCGGTGTCAAAGGTCCCTCGCCAAACACAAGCGGCATCCAGACGACATCACCATTGTCATCAAAGCGGGCCACATAAAGTGTACCGTCATCAAGCAGGTCGCGGTTGTTTTCCGGAGCGTTCGGATCATAGCGACCCGCGGTCACGAATTTATAGACGTAATCAAACCGCTGATCATCACCCATATAAAGGACAACGCGGCCATCCGGTGCGACGACGCTCTCGGCGCCTTCATGTTTGAAACGGCCCAGCGCGGTGCGTTTTTT
>CAYODE010000391.1:0-2093 GCA_964402685.1 uncultured Aestuariivita sp.
TCCTGCATCGCGGGATCGCGGCGCGGCAGTTCCAGCGCAGCTTCGTGCTCGCCGATGGGGTCGAGGTCGCGGGGGCGACGATGGAACATGGGCTGCTGCACGTCGATCTGAAACGTGCGGTGCCCGAAAGCGTGGTGCAAACGATCAAGATCAAGGGAAGTGACACAAGCTCAGGAGCGCGCGAATGACCCATGACACCGCAGCCGCCGAGGCCAAGGGCCGGCAGATTGTTTATGTCCGCGAAGTCGCGGTGACGGACCTGCCCGCCGATGTGCAGGCGCAGATCAAAGGCGTGGACAGCGTCTATGCCATCGGCTCGGAATCGGGCGAACAACTGGCGCTGGTGAAGGACCGCGATCTGGCCTTCGTCGTGGCGCGCCAGAACGACATGACGCCGG
Source organism: uncultured Aestuariivita sp. (assembly GCA_964402685.1). Classification (GTDB taxonomy): domain Bacteria; phylum Pseudomonadota; class Alphaproteobacteria; order Rhodobacterales; family Rhodobacteraceae; genus Aestuariivita. The sequence continues at coordinate 399 of CAYODE010000391.1, forward strand.
TCAGCGTGCACTGAGACGCGGGTGGCATCGAGTATGGGGAAAGGGGCGCCTTCGGGGGCCCCTTTTTTTTGGCGATTGTATATTTGACAAACCAGCTCCGTAGCCGGATGCTTGGGTCTCCTTGCTCAAGGAGATTCGAAGTATGCCATACGTCAGCTCGTCAGCGATTAGCCGCATTGAGTGGAACAACGGAACGCTGTCTATCTGGTTTCACGAAAGCGGGCGCTATGACTACTACGGGGTGTCAGAGAGCGTTTACAACGCATTCCTGGCCGCCCACTCAAAAGGTCAGTTTTTCAACGACCATATCCGCGACAGATATTAATCGCGGTTGACGATCACCCAAGCCGGACCGCGCACGGTCTTCTTGATCTCGTCCTCAGGTCCGAGAAAGATGGCTGTCACGCCTTCTCGCTTCATGAGTTCTCGGTGCAGATCAACGGTTGGCACGCCCGCAAGGTCGATGCGCTGGGGTGACATATCATTCATCGTTTGCGTCCTTCTTTTCGTCAGGCTTCTGCGTCACCAGCTTGCCAAGCTTTTCGTTGAATCGCGCTTCATCGTCGTCCGCTCCGAGTTCGCGGGCGGCTTCCTTGAAGCGGTCTAGTTGGTCTTGTTGGTTCTTCCCCGACATCTTGATTTCCTGTATATGGCTTTGGCCATGTCCCTAGTAGCACCACAAGAATTTGCGTTCTATGCCGATGAAAGTGGCATCAGCCAAGACCGATTTACGGTCGTTGGTGGTCTTTGCATGCATCGCGGCACGGCCGAAAGGGTCTACGCATCAATCGCCAAGTATCGTGACGACAACAATATGCGTTCCGAACTTAAGTGGAGCAAGGTTTCTAATCAGAAGGTCGCGGCTTACAAAGCATTGGTCGATTTGTTCTTCGCACTTAACAATACCAACCATATCCAGTTTCATTGCGTAATCTTCGATAGCCACAAAGCTAACCACAACCGATACAATAAAGGCGATCCGGATATTGGCCTATCGAAACTCTACTATGATCTCCTTTTGCACAAGTATGTAAAGACCTGCGGTGGTTTTGGCACCTTGTTTGCTTGTCTTGACCAAAGAAATAGCAGCACCAAACTTGAAGACCTCCGACGCATGTTGAATGCAACAGCGGCCCGAGATCATGACCTTCCGGATAGCCCGGTAAAGCAACTAGTCTCGCGCGACTCCAAGGCGGACTGCTTGCTACAAATGAACGATGTTATCCTAGGTGCCGTTTGCTGCATCAGGAATGGTCGGCATCTGCTCGCTGATACACGGATCGCAAAGCGTCAAATTGCAGAATATGTTTTGGAAAAATCTGGATTAGAGTCTTTCGAAAAAGACTCGCCTCGTAGTGTTCCCAGATTTACAGTTTGGAACAAAAAACCAAGGCCGAGGTGAAGACAGGACCCTAAGCGCCTACAGTCTTTCGACATACGCTGATCACGTTCTCCCGACATCACCGGGATTTTCGACACTTAGTGATCCTGTCACGCACGTTATACAGATTCGCTTGCGTTGACACAAGTCAGTTACGCGTGGTAAGGCGCCGCATTCGAATCAGGCCCTTGATATGTGAGACGCTTGCCTGCCGCGCCACGCAAGGCGATCTGACTCCGCTCCGCATCATTAACACCGTTGGCAATCCGGTTGTTGTAGCGGAAGTCGAACTCAGCCGCGTAGCGGTGCAGATG
>CAYODE010000392.1:0-2085 GCA_964402685.1 uncultured Aestuariivita sp.
ATCTCATGAGGATTGTCACCAATGACTGAACGGTACCTGCGATATCGACGCAGAGAGCATTGGGGGCCGATCGACGAGCTGGCCGACGATGAGTACAGGTCCTACGCAGACGGCAGTATTCGACGCTTCCGCTACACATGCAACCAGGCTGGGAAAAAGACCAAAGAGTTCGTTGGGTCACGGACGCCGTTAAATGCGGATTGGGTAGCCTTCTTTGCCGTAATCGATCGCTGCAATGCATGGCGGTGGACATCTGATGATATTCAGCCTGTGCCTGATGCGGCGAGTTGGAGCCTTCGGATCAAGCGCGGCAAACAAGAACTGCGCGTTGATCGTGGGTTGGGGGTTTCCGTCGGAGTTTTTCGAAGTGTCTGAAGCGATCGAGGAGCTTGTCTTTGGGCGAGGTGGTAGCTGTCAGACAAGTGAGCCTTAGTGACCCGCTATGGATAGATGGATATCTAGCCTCGCGCCGCCGACTAGTCCTGTTCATTCTGGGCTGTACAATGGGGATAGCCGTACGGGTGCCCATTGGGCTCTTTGTTCCTAAGTTGCTGATTTGAATATTTCATTTCCAAAAGTGTATCGTCTAGTTCCGCGGAGTAATCGATTTGAACCTGAGCCCAGTTAAACTCATTCGCATCATCACTGCGATCGGATCGCTTTGCCTTTTCGCGGTGAGTGTCTGGCAGCTGTCCAGCAGCAGTGTCGGGCGCATATTCATCGAAAAGACCAATGCAGAGCTGCGGGAAAGTTTGATCAAGCTTGCAGAGCGAAACGCTGACCAAACGCGTCTTGAGCGGGCAATCAGTGATGAGCTGGCTCGCGCGCCACGTGATTGGATAGTGATCAATAGTCTTCTTGAAGTCGCAGCAAGTCGGGAGATCCCAATTTCTGACGACATCTATCGCGCCGTGGAAACGGCAAACGCGACTGACCATTCGTTTCTAAACACAGCGCGGGCCTGTGCAGAATGTGCCTGGGATGCCGGGACTTGCCAAACGTCTCAAGCAATGGCGTGCGGTATGACGATCAGTATGACGCCTGTCGGTGACTTCGCTGGTCTCGCCAGGGCTGGGAGGGATTACTGGACTGGCGCGGATATAGATGAAATCGATGCGGCGCTGTCGGCTATCGGGATCGGTGCCACCGCCATGAGTATCGGAACCGGAGGCACGTCTTTGACGATAAAGGCCGGCGCAGGTTTCCTGAGGTTCGCGCATCGTTCGGGCAACATACCTGCTCCAATCACAAGAGTGCTCAGGCAGGCTGCGAGAGATGGCATAGACTGGTCTGGACTGCGAAGCGTACGTGGCGCCGAAGATGTTCAGGCACTTATTCGCGCGGATCAGCTCTCGCCCGCTGTGGAAGCTGCGAGCTCGATCGGAAGCGTTGTAACTAGCACAAGTGTGGCGCAAGGTTTGCATCTCTTGCGCGTATCCGAGAGCGTGTCCGATATGAGATCGATCGCGCCTGTTGCCGCAGTTTGGGAGGACGAAACAGCCGGCTTTGTCAGGCTTGCTGGCAAAAACCGGGTCGTAAGAGCCACGCTCAAGTTAGCCGATGGGGTCCTCGCATTTGTACTGGGATTGTTCGGTCTCCTGATCTCCATCTTCTGGACAGCAATTTCGCTTAGGACGAACCGTCTAGCCAAACGGTTGCGAACCTGGGATGACGATGTTTCGCGAAATCGTCAGGTATGAGGTAGAGTAGCATTCTGGAGTTCCTAGAACGATGAGTGGAGCAACACATGCGAGAATTGGAGCGCTTTCTAGTCGCACAAGCGGACGGGTATTCAAGCGCGCTTCAGGAGCTCAAAGCAGGCCAGAAGAGGACCCATTGGATCTGGTATATCTTCCCTCAGCTCGAAAATCTCGGCCGCAGCCAAATGGCAAAGTACTATGGGATTGCAGGTATCGAAGAAGCGCGCGAGTATATGAGCCATCCCACTCCCGGCCCTCGATACCTTGAATGCGTCGCAGCAATCATGAAGCATAAGGATCAGCCGATCGAGCGCATCATGGGCAGTCATCTGGATGCGATGAAGCTCAGGTCTTCTTTGACGCTCATGTTGGCTGCTTTCGGAGT
>CAYODE010000393.1:0-2074 GCA_964402685.1 uncultured Aestuariivita sp.
CAGTTCAGGGCCATCCGGCAGGCCCAGCTTCTTCATCAGGAAGTTGTTTTTGACGGTCTCAAGTTCAGCGGTATCGCCGCCTGCAACGGTTTGCGCATCTGCGTTGTAAATCGCCGGGCCGCAGCCGATCGTGACTTTCGTCAACAGATCCATATCCGGGTCCATCCCGCATTTGTTGCGCAGATCGTCGGCATACTTCTCGATCCACTCATCTCTTTTGCCCATCAGTATTCTCCCACCAGTTTTCTTTGCATCGGCTACGCCGACCGTGCGGGGAGCCTAGTGAATATTGGCTTTTCCCAAAAGGAAAAATTTCCGCCGCTTTTCCCCGCTGGATTGCGACATCGATTTTGTCGGGCGCGGGACAGAGTTGCATCAGCCGGGGCATAGCCTGAAGCAAAGAGGGAGGATGCGATGACACTGACTGCCGAGGCAAAAGATCACTACGCTCAGATGGGCTATGTCGCGGGCCTGACCGCCTTTGATCCGCCGGAAACAGCAGCCCTGCGGGCCCAGATCGAAGCGCTGGAGCAGACACATGCGGCTGGGGCAGGCGGTCACGACCTGCACCAGTTTTTCCGGGTTAACGGTCATCTCGTCATCCCCTTGCTCGCGCATATTGCGCGGACGCCCGCCATTCTCGATCAGGTTTCCGGCATTCTGGGTCCGGATCTGCTGGTCTGGTCCGTTGAGCTTTTCATCAAGGAGCCGCAAACGAATTCCGTCGTCAGTTGGCATCAGGATCTGACCTATTGGGGCATGGGCGAAACGGATGAGGAGCTGACCGCCTGGGTGGCCCTGTCCGACGTCAGCGTTGAGGCGGGCTGCATGCGCTTTATACCGGGCAGCCACAAGGGCCGGATCGTCGCCCATCATGACACGTTCAGCGACGACAACCTTTTGTCCCGCGGTCAGGAGATTGCGGGCATTGACGAAAGCCAGGCGCAACACGGTCCGCTCAGCCCCGGTCAGATGTCCTTTCACCATGGGCGCTGCTTTCACGCATCCGGTCCGAACCAGAGCCATGACCGGCGCATCGGCTGCGCAATCCGCTACGTCACGCCCGATGTGAAGCAGCCGGACGGTGCGCGCGACTATGCAATGCTGGTGCGCGGCATGGACAGCAAGCAAGGCTGGATCAACATCGCAGCCCCCGCGCGGCTTTTTGATCCGCAGGATCTGGAACGGTATGAGATGGTTCTGAGGCACCAATCCGCCACGCTGGCCGAGGGTGCGCAGGGGGCGGTGGGTCTTTACGCGACAGGAGCGATGTCATGACAGATCAGGTTAGCTTTACCCAGATGAAAGACGGGACAAAGGAAGACTACGAGTTGCTGGAACGGCTTGAAAAGCCGTATCTGGCGTTGACTGCCGACCGCATTCTGGATGAACTTCGACGTCAGGGTGAAGTGACGCTAGAAGGTTACCGTATCACGCGTCTGGATCATGGCCTGCAGTCAGCCACCCGGGCAGAGCGTGACGGCGCAGATATCGACTGGATCGTCGGTGCGCTGCTGCATGACATCGGCGATGGGTTGGCCCCTCAAAACCACGACCGCTTCTCGGCCGAGGTGATCCGCCCCTTCGTGCGCTGGGATGTGGCGTGGGTGGTGGAGCATCACGGGATCTTCCAGATGATCTACTACGCGCATCACTACAACTGGGATGCCAACGCGCGGGACCGCTTTCGCCATCACCCTTGTTTCGACAGCTGCGCCGCGTTCTGCGAGCGTTGGGACCAATCGTCGTTTGATCCCGAGTACGACACGCTGCCGCTGGACCATTTTGAGCCCATGGTGCGAGAGGTCTTTGCCCGCAAGGCGTATGATGCGGATGTCTTGCGGGAGGGGCATATATCGCCCCTCACCGCTTAGCGCCACGGAGTATTCGAAAACTCCGGTCCGTTTCCTTTGAAGGAAACGATCACCACCGGATCAGTACCGGTAATGCTCCGGCTTAAACGGGCCTTCCGGCTTCACCCCGATATAGGCCGCTTGCTCCGGGTCCATCTTGGTCAGCTTCACGCCGATCCGGTCCAGATGCAGCCGTGCGACCTTTTCATCCAGATGCTTGG
>CAYODE010000394.1:0-2062 GCA_964402685.1 uncultured Aestuariivita sp.
TGATGTCGCCGTGTTTGGCGAGAAAGATTATCAGCAGCTTCTGGTCATCAAGCAGATGGTGCGTGACCTGAAAATCCCCGTGACCATCTATGGCAGCCCGACCATTCGAGAGGAAAACGGTCTGGCACTCTCCTCCCGCAACGCCTACCTGAACGAGGGTGAACGCGCGCGGGCGCCCGAGCTAAACCGCGCACTGGTTGCCTGCGCAACTGCTCTAAGGGAAGGCGTAGACGAGGCGGAGGCCCTTCAGGCTGCCAAACAGCGTTTGGAGATGGCAGATTTTCGGCCAGACTATGTGGCGCTGCGCGATGCGGAGACGCTCGGCCCGGCCAATGATCTCAAGCGCGCTAGGCTCCTGGCAGCTGCATGGCTTGGCACCACACGGCTGATCGACAACATCGCTGTCTAAGAGTGTCCGGGCGCGTTACAGCAGGCCCAACTCTGCCAAGTCGCGCCGCATCTGCGGTGTCATCTGCGCTGCGCCCTCCAACTCATTCTGCGGCAGGTCTGCCGGTGCATCGCTGGCGAGCAGATAACGCCAGCCCTGAAACGGGCGACGCGGCTGCGCGCGCGTGGCGATCAACTCTGGCTGCAGCACCAGATGACAGCGCGATATGCCCTCCTCGTCCTTGAAGGGGCGAATATCAAGAACGCGCTGGCGCGCCTGCACCGTGCCCTTGATCACCCAATAGAGCGAGCCGCCGTTCAAGATTTCATCGCGCCGTTTGGGCACCATGCGCGTGGTGTGCAGCTGTTCGGCCGGCACGCCAAGCGCACGTTTGCGCGCGAGCATGTGCTCAATCCACGCTTTGTGATCGTCAAACGACTCAGCGCCGACACACAGTTTGATGAGGTGCAAGGTCATGTCTGCATTGTGGCGCAATCAGCTTGCAAGCAACAACAGGTGGCCTGAGTTTGATCAAAACAATCCACAAGTCCTACGTAGTTCTCCTTTTTGGAGAACCATCAGACCGTTGCAACCGAAAGTCTACGTATGGGGCAGCACGAATAGGCGTCGATTTTTCGCAGAGCTAAATTGCAAGCACCGGACGGGATGCGTTGCTAGCCTGGCGCTTACCAGCCTGTTTGGCGTGCTAGAGCAACAGCAGAATAAAGCATCCAATGAACGATCAAACACCCTTTGCCGCCGCCACTTCCGGTCACGGTGCGCTTGATATCAATGCAGCCGAAACAGCAAGCTATCTAAAGCTTATCGCCAATGAGCGCCGCTTGATGATTCTCTGCCTGCTTGCAGCCAAGGGAGAGGCGACCGTCTCCTTCCTCTCGCAGTCAATCAGCCTTGGACAATCGGCCATGTCCCAACATCTGGCGCGTTTGCGGGCTGATAATCTGGTCGAGTTCCGCAAGGAAGGCCAGATGGCGTTTTATAGAATCGCTGACGAGCGCGTTGAGGCGCTGTTGCTGACGCTGCAGGACATCTTCACGTCCTAGGGTCAGCTCCGATTACCATCGGGCAGCCACTCGGCATGGCGTCAGAACAAAAAACTGCCCGACACGTCCAGTGCGGGCAGCATGACACTTCGCAGAATTCTGAAAACATCCCAGCCACTACCGGGATTGAGCAGTCAGGCGCGCCTACTGGCTGGTGACTGCGAAGGCGGTTGGTTCAAAACCGCCGAAAAACCAAACAATTGCGACAACACACAAAGCGCTGACGACGGTCCACCGGGCGGCAGACCAACAGGAAACAGTTGCTTGTTCGTCCATGAAGTCCTCACATTGCTCACAACCACTGCAACACTTTGCAGGAGAGCGTGAAGGTGCTTAACGAAGTGTTTACGATGCCGCAAGCAATCTTTTTGCACAGCAGCAATGGGGTTAATGCTGATCCACAAGCAAAGCATCGCCGCGCCCGCCCTGTGGAAAACTGCAGCGCCATATGCCGCCTCGTTTGCTGGGCCCGATAGGCGGGCATGTCGTCGATACGCACCGCTACCGCAGTTGATATTGCTTTGCTGGTTTTGCTTGCGCTGTTTTACGGTTCAGCCTTCACGGCCATCAAGATCGCTGTGCCGCAGATTGGGCCGTACGGTCTTGTATT
>CAYODE010000395.1:0-2060 GCA_964402685.1 uncultured Aestuariivita sp.
GTTCAACACCCGGAAGCCGCCTCCAGGCAGTGCAAGCTCGCGCGCCATGTAAATCGCAGACGGATAGGCGGAAAAGATCAATGCGATGCCGCAGATCAGGAGCAATCGCGTGCCTATACTCCCTGGTCTCAGCGACCATACGAGTGCGCCGATGACCAGGGCGACAAAAGCCATGGAGAGCTGGACCCAGAATGCCGGCCTTAGTGAAAGAAGTGGACGCGAGGGAGCAACCTCTAAAGCAATCTCCTGACCGCTGTCGGTTACCAGCTTGACGGTCTGTGCTTGAAGGGCAACTGCAATAGCGTCCTGCCGTGCGAAGAAGCGGTTGAACGCGGAGAAGCTGCTAACAGCGTCTGGCTCTTCGGTGATGTCAGCGGGTTCAAGGTGTATCGTGCCGGTTGTGTCAGATCGCAGGGCTGTGATGGCTACGCCGGGCTCGATATCGCGAGCGGGCCCGTCTGTGTGAACAGCCACAACAATGATCTCTAAGTGATCTGGACTGGTTGCCAGTTTAACGCCCAGCCAAGGCTGCTGCGTAGCATAGAGGGTTGCCAATGCCGCAAGAGCCGCGCCGACAAATGCTGCCACCAAAACCACGGTCGCCGGTGCCGGCCTAATGGAGATCTGCGTCATTTCTAAATGGGTGTCTCGTTATCTTGCATTTCATACACGGACCACGCACCGAAAGTGACCAGCTTGTCCGCAAGTTAGTCAAGAAGCGAGAAAAAGGTTGGTCGACCTCAAAAGCAAGTCAAACCAGTATCAGACCCAAGCGAGTTGAACCCAGCAAAATGCGTGTCACCAAACGATCTCTAGCGGAACGCCATGACGCGCGGCCAACACCTATAGAAGCCAACGGCTGCAATGCCTTTGTTTGTCTATGTCTGCTTTGCCGCCAAGGCCAGTCAACGCGCAAGGAACAGTTTTCGACTGAGCAGTAGTTAGAAACTGCTCGTTATCGATAAAGCCAAACACGGACGAGTTCCGCCAGGATTCGCGTCAATCCACCCACCCACATGCAGGCTGCTCCCGAGCACCGCGTACAACGACATTTTGGACCTAAGCCTATGATGTTAGATCAACCGTCTGAGTCGGGTTTTTTGCAGGACCAACATCCGAAGCCTCAGTGCATTGAGGGCCAAATCAGCAGAAATTTGATAAGTTCGGTTCACATATCGTTGGTCGAGCTGCAAAGTTGCACCCTATGGATTTGCGCCAACTGAAGTCCTTCATTGCAGTTGCAGAAGAGCTGCATTTTCGCCGCGCGGCCGAGCGGCTCGGCATGGCCCAGACGGCCCTGTCGTCACAGGTGCGCAGCCTTGAGGAGGAGCTTGGCTTCTTGCTGCTCTTTCGCACGACGCGCCATGTGAGCCTGACCCAGGCGGGGGCAGTTTTTCTGCATGAAGCCCGGGCCGTCATCGAACGGCTAAATGCCGGTGTGGAACGGGCGAGCGTTGCGGCATCTGAAGGCCTCAATCGTCTGCGCCTGGGAGGGATCGATGCCGCTCTTGTTTGGTTTCTGCCACCGGTGATGGACAGGTTTCGCAAGCGTTTTCCGGACATTCGCTTGCCCCTGACAGAAGTCTCAGCGTCCAAACAGCAGGTTCAAGAACTGCTCAGTCACCGGATTGATATCGCCTTCTTTCGCCCGCCCACAATGCTTGATGGCGTCGCCTGGGAGACATTGTTTGAGGAGGATGTCTTTGTCGCGCTGCCCACGTCTTCACCGCTCGCTGAGCACAGCTCGGTATCGGCGCAGGATTTGCAAGACACCAAGCTAATCACCTATGCGCGTCACGCCCGTCCCTTGCTATCAGCCATGGTGTTGCAAAGCTTTGAGGCCGCCAAAGTCCAACCAAACATCGAGTTGGAGGTCCTGGAAAAATCAACCCTGTTGGCTCTCGTCGCGCAGGGTGTTGGCGCGGGCTTGGTTCCGCAATGGACCACCCAGACACCGGTGAAGGGCGTCGCCTTTCGTCGCTATGAAAGCGCCATCGAACCCCTAAAGTTTGGGGTTGCCTGGCGTCAAAGCGATGACGGTGAAACCTTGCGTGCCTTTC
>CAYODE010000396.1:0-2053 GCA_964402685.1 uncultured Aestuariivita sp.
TAAGGCGTCCGACACCCTGTCTTCTACCGCGCGTGTTTCCTCGCGCCAATGGCTTTCATCGGGCACCCAGCCCTTTCGCTGGGCGACATACGTCCATGTGCGAATATACGCCAGACGTTTCGACAATGTGTCGATGTCGCCATCTGTGCGATCAATCCGGTTGATCTGGCGTGCAAACCAGTCTTCGGGCACGTGACCTTGTTCATGCAAATGCCCGAATATCACCTGAAGCAGACTGGCATGTTCCGCGTGGCTGATGCCGCGGAAATCAGGAATGCGGCACACGTCCCAGAGCAAACGTACCGACGCGCCGTCAGAGGCCCGCGCCATGACTTCGGTATCTTGTGCGAGAGACTTCAGCGCCATCAGGTCATCGGCCTCACGCGCTTTGACCAGTGTCTCGTCGCTTGGGCTGATCTCAAGCGCATGGATTAACGCGTCAACTGAACCGAATTGCAGATCAGGATTGCGCCAGTTGAGCTTTTTTAGCGGCGTGAACCGGTGATCTACGATCGCCTGGGCCACACCTTCGTCCAGTGGACGGGCCTCTCCTGTTACGCCGAATGTGCCGTCCGACATGCCGCGCCCGGCCCGGCCCGCGATCTGTGCCAGTTCGTTTGGAGCCAACGGCCGCATGCGTCGCCCATCAAACTTGGTCAGCGCGGAAAAAGCTACATGGTCGATGTCCAGGTTAAGACCCATGCCAATCGCATCTGTCGCAACCAGGTAATCGACCTCCCCATTTTGGTAGAGTTCCACCTGGGCGTTGCGCGTTCGCGGGCTTAGCGCGCCCATGACGACGGCCGCCCCACCTTTTTGACGGCGGATCAGTTCGGCGATGGCATAGACACTGTCGACCGAAAATCCGACGATCGCAGACCGCGGCGGCATCCGGCTGACTTTCTTTGCGCCGGTATAGACCAGTTGGGACATGCGTTCGCGCGACTGGAACTGCGCCTCCGGAACCAAAGCTTTGATCGGCCCGCGCATCGTGTCTGACCCAAGAAAAATCGTCTCGTGCAACCCGCGGGCGCGCATCAATCGTTGGGTGAACACATGGCCCCTTTCGGGATCCGCGCAAAGCTGGATTTCATCGACAGCCAAAAAATCGACGCCCATACCCTCGGGCATCGCCTCGACCGTGCAGACCCAATATTGGGTACGGGGTGGGACGATACGCTCTTCGCCTGTGACAAGGGCGACTACCGATGGCCCACGAATAGCGACGATCTTATCATACACTTCACGCGCAAGAAGGCGCAGCGGGAGGCCAATCACACCCGTCCTGTGACCCAGCATCCGTTCGATGGCGTAGTGAGTTTTACCTGTGTTGGTCGGGCCGAGAACGGCCACGATCCGCGATGCGCCTGCCAAGGATCTGCTCCCGATTGTCTCGGCTTAGAGCGAAGTGCCACCCACCCGCGATTCCAACCGTTCCAGCGCGGCTTCTACTTCTTCGTGGTGGGGATGCATAGCCTTGACGCGCGAATAGGCTTCATATGCGCGCTCTTCGTCGCCAAACCGCTCCAATATCGCGCCAAGCCCAAAGATCGCATTGTAGTTATGCGGGTTTATCGCCAAGGCACGCTCAAGATCTGCCACTGCAGGACCAAAGAGGTCGGCTGCATAGAACGCCTGCGCGCGCATGTGCCATCCTTCTGCGAAGTCCGGGGCATGGTCTGTCAGGGCTGTGAAATGCTCAATAGCGGCGCGTGTATCGCCTTCTTCCAAGGCCTCGCGCCCGCGGCGCAACAGCAGATCCATCGAGGATGATCCGCTTTTGGTCCACATCGCTTGTAATTCACGGTCTATCCGGAGTGCCGCATCCGGCTCGGCCTCAGCCAATTCAGACAGAAGCGTCGCTTCATCCTGCGTTTGTGCGGATAGTGGCGCGGAAAATACCATGAACAGCGAAATTGCCGTCACGATACATTTGAGATTGGTGTTTAAAAGGCTCATATCAGCACTGAGTGTAACCCGGCGCCCGGCAAAATCCAGACAGATGCGCCACATAAAACGAGAGTGTGAACATGAGCGACTTCCTTGACCAGGC
>CAYODE010000397.1:0-2041 GCA_964402685.1 uncultured Aestuariivita sp.
ATGCAAACACCCCCAGAGACAACGGAAACAGCTTTCGTCCGACGGCATCTTCTTCGACCTCAACAACGTGCCGGATCGAGATGTCGGTCTCATCCTTCTCGATTGAGTCAAGAAAGTACGAGAGTTTCAGTTCAATCTCGATCTCTGGATAGAGCTTGGCAAAATCTGCGAGAACTGGCGCAAGCAGATAGTGGGCTGTTAACGGGTCCACTGACAGACGGATACGGCCTGCAGCTTCGCGGTCCAGCCCTTGCACAGCGCTGAAACCTTTGAGCAACGCGGCCTCTGCTTCGATCGCTTGCGGCAAAAGGCGTCGACCTGCGGCGGTTAGTGTCAGGCCGCCGGCATTTCTGCGGAAAAGCGTCGTGCCAAGCTGTGCCTCCAAACCTTCGATCTGGCGGCGCACGGTCGCGTGGGTGCCCTCAATCTGTTCTGCACCCGCACGCAGCGAGCCTGATCGCGCAACCGCGAGGAAAGCGGGGAGAGATTTCCAGTCCATCTAGTCTGTAACGTTTTTAATCCTATCTGGATCATTTTAGGCAATCATTGGGCCAAAATAAATCCGCTATCTCCTGTGTCATTCGATCAAGGAGATCAACATGGAAACGACATTCAATGCCTGGGAAGTGACCCGCTACGGTCCTCCGGAAGTCCTTGTCCCGGTCTCGCGGGCGGTGCCGACACCAACTGCAAATCAGGTTCTCATCCGTATTCGCGCCTCGGCTGTTTCGCGGGCCGACGGATTGATGCGTGCGGGCAAGCCCAAGTTTGCCCGCCTGTTTCTGGGGCTCAAGCGCCCACGCGCCGGGCTGTCCGGAACCTGTTTTGCCGGCGATGTCGTCGCCGTCGGTTCTGAGGTGACAAAGTTCAATATTGGTGATGCCGTCTTCGGCGAAGCCGGGCTGCAGTTCGGTGCCAACGCGACATACATCAGTGTCGATCAGAACGGCAGCCTGCTGAGAAAGCCCGAAAGTGTGGCTTATGAAGAAGCTGCGACACTTTTTGATGGCGCGATGACCTCGTGGCATTTCCTGACCCGTGTCGCTCAAGTTCAGCCAGGTGAACGTGTCCTGATCCTAGGTGGTTCGGGAGGGTTGGGCACAGCCGCTTTGCAGTTTGCAAAGGCCCTCGGGGCGAACGTCACCGCCAGCGCAAGTGCCAAAAACGCAGAGCTGCTGCGGTCTTTGGGGGCGGATCACGTCAACGACTACAAGTCCGAGGATCCGCTTAAATCCGGCGCCACCTACGATGTTGTCTTTGACACAATCGGCATTTCCTCGTTCGGCGCTGCAAAGCCTGCATTGGCCGAGGCAGGGCGCTACATCTGCCCGGTTCTGGGGTTAAGGCTGCTGCGCGATATGATCATCACGGGCCTGTTCGGAGACAAGAAAGCCAAGTTTGCGGCGGCGGGCATGTCAAAGCCTGAGGTGCATCACCAAGAGCTGTCCGAGGTTCTTGAGCTTATGGGCAAAGGACAGTTCTCGCCGGTGATGGATCGCACCTATCCGCTTGCCGATCTGGTCGAAGCGCATCGCTATGTCGAAACAGGCCGCAAGCGCGGCAACGTAGTCGTCATCTGAGGGGGGCGATATCATGAAAACGCTTCCTATCACACTCGGTCAAACCCGATTTGCCGGGCTCTGCTATATAGTCATCATCCTTTGCGGCGTCGGGTCAGAGGTCGTCTTGCGCGGACCGCTCATTGACCTTGGCTCGGCAGAAGCGACCGCGCGGGCCATTGGTGCCGAGACGATGCGGTTCCGCCTTTCGATCCTGTCCGATGTCGTCATGGCCCTTGCTGACGCGGCGCTGGCCATCTTGTTGTTTTTGATGTTCCGCTCCGTTTCGGCGGGGCTCGCGCTGAGTGCGCTGGTCTTCCGGCTGTTGCAGTCTGGGCTGATCGCTGCGGGTCTCTTGAACTTGCAGGCCGCCCTTTTGGTCACTGATGCCGATCGGGCGCTCAGCTTCATCACGCTGCACGCATACGGCTATGATCTGGGCTTGATCTTCTTTGGAGTGAATTGCCTTTTGACCGCGCATC
>CAYODE010000398.1:0-2009 GCA_964402685.1 uncultured Aestuariivita sp.
CCTACGGGAAATTCCCGGCTACGGTCGATCCGATGCAGATCACGCTGTTTGCGCAGGCGCATCATCTGGACCTCGACTTCTATGACAAACACATGAAACCAGGTGCCTATCTGGACACCCACAAAACCCATTTCCGCGACTGGTATGGCAACGAGATGCCGTGGACGACGCGCGCAGGAGACACGTGATGGAGCCTCTTCACCTAATCATCGACGGCAAACGGGTGCCGACCAAGCAGTGCTTTGAGGTCGTGGACCCTGCCACCGAAAAGGTTACCGGCCTGGCCCCGTTGGGCACGGCCGAACACTTGGAGGACGCGGTTCGCGCGGCAAAAGCTGCGTTCAAGGGCTGGCGCGACGTAACCGAGCGCAAACGTCAAGCTGCCTGCCGCCGTATCGCTGAGAACATCGAGGCGCATGCCGAAGAGCTCGCCAAGATGCTAACTGCCGAACAAGGCAAGCCGCTGAATGGCTTGGGCTCGCGTTGGGAGATCGGTGGTGCCGTGGCTTGGACGCAATACACCGCCAGCCTGTCACTACCCATGAAAGTCCTGCAGGACAGTAACGAAGGCCGCGTTGAACTTTATCGCAAACCAATCGGTGTCGTCGGTTCAATCACGCCTTGGAACTTCCCGGTTCTGATTGCAATCTGGCATATCATACCCGCGGTCTTGTCCGGCAACACGGTTGTGATCAAACCCTCGCCGTATACACCGCTGACAACCCTAAAGCTGGTCGAGTTGATGAATGAGGTCTTACCGCGTGGAGTCGTGAATTGCGTCACGGGGGACGACGATCTGGGACCGCTGATGACGTCGCACCCGGATATCGGAAAGATCGTCTTTACGGGGTCCTGTGCCACGGGAAAGAAAATCTATGCAAATGCCGCTGAAACCATGAAACGGATGACGCTGGAGTTGGGGGGCAACGACGCCGGGATCGTGCTACCTGACGTGGACCCAAAGCAAATTGCCGAGGGGCTCTTCTGGGGGGCGTTCATCAACGGCGGACAAACCTGCGCGGCGCTCAAGCGACTCTATGTTCATGATGACGTGTATGAGGATGTCTGCGAAGAACTGGTAAAGTTTGCCCGGAAGCAACCTGTCGGCGTCGGGACTGAAGAAGGCAATTTGATCGGGCCAATTCAGAACGCCCGCCAGTTCGATATCGTCAGTGATCTCGTGGCCGACGCCGCGCCAAAGGGGCGCGTCCTGCTGGGCGGATCGGTTCCGAAGCGCAATGGTAAGATGCAGGGTTTTTTCTTCCCGATCACGATCATCGCGGATCTCGACAATGGCGATCGTTTGGTGGACGAAGAACAGTTTGGCCCAGCCCTGCCGATCATCCGATATCGCGACATTGAGGAGGCGATCGAACGCGCCAACGACAATCCCAATGGGTTGGGTGGGTCTGTCTGGGGCAGGGATATCAACACCGCCAAACAGGTGGCGGCCCGACTGGAATGCGGATCCGTGTGGATCAACAAACATGGTATGATTCAGCCCAACGCCCCCTTTGGCGGTGTGAAGCAATCGGGCGTCGGCGTTGAGTTCGGTCAAGAAGGTTTGGAGGAATACACCGACGTTCAAGTCATCTTTTCCTGACAGGCCGACGAGGCGCTTAAGGTATGGCTGACTTGCCAATCATCGTTTTCGTGGCAGTCTTTGCGGCCTCCATGTTGCAATCGATCACCGGCATCGGTTTCGGTGTTTTGGCGGGGCCGGTTCTGATCGTCGTATTGGCGTCTTCCGCAGCGATCCAGCTTTCGATTCTGCTCAGCTTCCTGATCGCCGTTCTCGTGGTACCTACAGTGTTGCGGGATGTGAACCGACCTCTGCTGCATCATCTGCTGCTCGGCGTTGTCGCCGGAACACCGCTTGGGCTGCTCGCGGCCAAAACCTTTGATATTGACGCGCTCAAGACACTTGCGGCCGTCGTCGTCGGGTTCATGACGCTTGTCGCGTCCGGTCTGCTAAAAGGCCTCTTTTCGCCTAGTGCTGATACGAGCGC
>CAYODE010000399.1:0-2009 GCA_964402685.1 uncultured Aestuariivita sp.
TCTAAATCATCGAATGACGCAAAACGTGAAGTCATCTAGGCAAGCCATGTGGCTTTTGGTGGTCAATCCAGCGTGAAAAAAGCGAGAGTGTTTCGAACTTCGTTTCTGAGGCGTGTGTATCTCGGCGAACAACTCGGGGCCAAGTCGGCGAGAGCCCCGCGACACGCAAGCCCACATCAACCTTTGAGCGACGTTTGGAACGATGCCCTGTGTTCAAGCTGAAGCCGCGTTTGGGTAAATCCAACAAGTGGCCGAGGCCGCGCGCCCGCAGAATACTGCGCAGTGGGTTCTTGGGTGCCGCATCAAAAGCATCCGCGATCGGTCGAGATAGACCCCATTCAACAATCCGATGATCCAGCAGGGCGGACGTGCCTCGACGCTAAACGCCATGCCCGCCCGGTCGACTTTGGTCAGCACAACGTCGCTGCAGAATGTCAAAAGGTCCACCCGCTGCGCTCTTCGTTTTTGAGGTAGATTGGGTGCGTCGTGGCGGCGAAATGCGTCTTCCGCCAGTATAGCAGCACCCTCACTGCCAATACCTCCTAACAAGTCAGCAACGTGGTCAGGGCGAAGCGTCGGAAAAACCCTCTGCGCATGGTCCAAAAGCCAAGATCGGCGTCGATAGCGGTCGTCGATTTGACTATCGCGAGCTCTTCGCCTGGCGCGAAAATCGAATAGGCCCGGGCGAAACGCTTCTTGATCAGGGCGCGTTTCGTACCAACGGTAACCACCGAACACCTCATCGCCCCCGTCCCCCGAGAGAACCACGGTCATGCCCGCTTCGGCCGCCAGTCGCGAAACGGCCACTTGCGTCGCGACCGCCGAATAACCCAATGGCTCACTAGAGTTCGCATAGCTTGGCTTTGTAGGCGGCTCTGGTCGCCCCGCAACTCAAGCCTATCGACGGTCAAACCAAGGACCGCGGCGGTCTGTTCGGCAACATGTGCTTCATCCCGGCAAGGATTTTCTGGGAAGGACACGGACAGCGCTCGGACATTGGCAGATGTAGCGCCCATTTCAGCAATCGAAGATGCAATAATCGAGGAGTCGATGCCAGCAGATAGAAACAGCCCGACCGGAACATCCGACAGCAGTTGTTCTTCAACAGCCATATCAATTAGGTCACCTAGACCGGACAGCTTACCCTCACTGTCTGTCGCATCGGGCGGCCTCCAATAAAACCCTCGTGAAACTCCGCCACCAGTGCGCCACCACAACCATTCAACTGGCTCTAGCTTGGTAATCCCATCCCATATTGAGCGTGGCGATGGCACGTATCCTAACATGAGGTACAACGCGAGCGCTTCTTTATTGAGACTTTGTCAATAACCCAGTGCCCGCAGCGCACGTGCGTCAGAAGCAAACGCCAACGTGGCTCCGTTGAGACAACGATACAGGGGTTTCACGCTCATGCGGTCTCGGGCAAGAAACACCTCGCCCGTGACTTCATCAAAAATGGCAAACGCAAATACTCTCGTAGCCGATCAAGAACCGCTGGCCCCCAAGCGGCATATCCCTCAAGCACAAGTTCTGTGTCGCATTGTGATCGCGACTTAAGTACAGTCGCAAATAGAGCAGAGCGAAGTTACACGATGTTGTAAACTTCTCCGTTGTCGACAATCGTGTAGCGCCCTGCACCGGCACGCATTGGTTGCGCCCTTGCGGAACTCAGATCCTGGATCGCAAGCCGGCGATGACCAAAATGGGCCAACATTCTGCCCGGGCCTTTGAGGGCGGCATACCCGGCGTCATCGGGCCCGCGCGCATGCGTCAAATCTCGGGCAGCAAGCACGTCGTTCTTGCGCCGAACGATCTCGCCGCCTCCGTCACATAGACCTATTATGCCACACATCTGATGTCTCTCATCACGAGAACAAAACTGCCTGCATTCATGCTGCTGAATATGGCGGGCGCACGAAGCTAGGTTGGTTTGAGCACATCCTGACCATCATAGGCAACCCACACAAAACAGATTACTGAAGCTGAGGCGATTAGACTCAAGCGATGGT
>CAYODE010000400.1:0-1962 GCA_964402685.1 uncultured Aestuariivita sp.
TTCGTGACCGAAACCGGGTCAAACGTGGTGGATCAATGCCTGCAACTACACGGCGGGTACGGATATCTAGCGGATTACGGGATCGAAAAACTGGTGCGCGATCTGCGGGTTCACCAGATCCTTGAGGGCACGAATGAAATCATGCGCATGATCACTGCCCGTCACATGCTGGCCGAACGCGGTTAATTGATTATTCTGCAAATGATCGCTTGCACGAATTTTCACTGAAAATTCCAGGGACTGCTTAATGAGCCAGGATATCAATATTCGCATCGAAGGGCACGCGGGGCGTATTACGCTAACCCGGCCACAAGCATTAAATGCGATGACCTACGACATGTGCACCGCCATCGAAGCGGCCATCGATCGCTGGGCAGATGATGGTCAGGTGGCGTTGGTGCTGTTTGACGCTGAAGGTGAGAAAGCGTTCTGCGCCGGCGGCGACATCGCAGAGCTCTATGAGACCGGCAGAAAAGGCAATTTTGCCTACGGGCAGACTTTTTGGCGGGATGAATACCGGCTCAACGCCAAACTGTTCGAATACCCCAAACCAGTGGTCAGCCTGATGCAGGGCTTTACGATGGGCGGTGGTGTCGGTCTGGGTTGCCACGGCTCTCACCGGGTCGTGGGCGAAACCAGTCAAATTGCCATGCCGGAATGCGGTATCGGCTTGGTCCCGGATGTGGGGGGCTCGCTGATGCTTGCCCTGGCTCCGGGACGGATGGGCGAATACCTTGGCACGACGGGCACGCGCATGGGACCAGCGGATGCGATTTACGCAGGCTTTGCTGATACGTTTGTGCCGCAAGACCGGTGGGAAGAGCTGACGACCAAACTGATCGAAACGGGCGAAGCGGATTCTATCGAGGGGTTCTCCACCCCGGCCCCTGCAGGCCAGCTTGAGCCGCAAAGCGCCGAGATTGATGCTCTTTTTGATGGGGAAACGTTGACCGACATCCTCAATCAACTCAACACATCGGACAGCGATTTCGCCGCAGGTGCACTTAAAGCGTTGCGTCGCGCGTCTCCGCTATCAGCCGCGTCCACGGTTGAAATCGTGCACCGGCTGCGCACGCAGTCGTTGACGATCCGCAAGGCGTTGGAGATGGAGTATCGCTTTACCCACCGCGCGATGGAACACGGCGATTTCCTAGAAGGTATTCGCGCGCAGATCATTGACAAAGACCGCAATCCACAGTGGCAATACGCCGACATGTCGGTTCCAACGGCAGCAGTCAGTAAAATGCTGATGCCGCTGGGGGATGCGACTCTGACATTCTAAACTTCGGGAGGGGAACCCATGAAAATCGGGTTTATCGGATTGGGAAACATGGGTGGCCCAATGGCGGCCAATCTGGCGAAAGCCGGACACGAAGTTACCGGGTTTGATACTGTATCTGTCAGTATCGATGGCGTAACGGTCGTAGACAACGTGCAAGACGCGGTGCGCGCGGCAGATGTGGTCATCACCATGCTGCCCAATGGTCAGATCCTCCGCAGCGTTGCGGCTCAGATCATCCCGGACATGCAAGAAGGCGCCGGGTTCGTCGATTGCTCGACCGTAGATGTTGATAGTGCCCGTGCTGTCGCAGACGACGCGGCGGCGGCAGGCCTCCTGCCCGTTGACGCACCGGTCTCTGGCGGCGTCGGCGGCGCTGCGGCAGGTACGCTCACCTTTATGGCTGGCGGTTCGGATGCGGCTTTCGCCAAGGCACAGCCGCTTTTCGACGTCATGGGCCAAAAAGCCGTGCACTGTGGCGAGGCTGGCGCGGGTCAAGCAGCGAAGATCTGCAACAACATGATCTTGGGTGTTACCATGATCGCCACCTGCGAAGCTTTTGCTTTGGCTGATAAACTGGGACTCGACCGGCAAAAGATGTTCGACGTGGTGTCGACCTCTTCGGGGTACAGCTGGACGATGAATGCCTACTGCCCTGCGCCGGGCGTTGGGCCACAGTCACC
>CAYODE010000401.1:0-1954 GCA_964402685.1 uncultured Aestuariivita sp.
CCAAAGCCACCGTTTGGGCAAGTGTTCCATCCTGCACCAGATGTTTCCGGAACCGTCCCTTCGAGGTCTCTGCAGCGCTCGCTCTCAACGGCTCACCGTTTTGCGCCGAAATCATTGGGAACGGCTTGCAACTGGTTTTTGGCTCGCCGAGTTTTCCGCCACAATCCGGGTTTCGTGGTCGTTTGCCATGCTGGTGTCGCATCGCAGCTTAAACAGGGTCGGCGCGCTGGCGCGGATCTTCCGATTGCAGATACGATCAAACTGGCACTGCAGTTCGGTCGCTAAGACTATCGCCGGATCGTCGCCTTGCTCAGGGACACAGGTTAATCTGTGAGCAACAGTCGTTGAAAATCTCTACTGGGTATCTGCACCTGTCGACCATGATCAAAGCGCGGCATTTATCGGCTGCACAGCACCTCATCCCTAGGACCCTCGTGACAGGCGCTTCTGGCCTTTCTCGGTTAACTCCCGTCTCTGATCTTCAGTTTCCCAACTGTAAGGCGGACGATAAATTTCGGCGAAGATGGGCGCGTCCAGACCATCCGGCATGACGGCAACCTGATCTTCAAGGTCGCGCAAGGACGTATGTCGGAGATATCCCTGATCTTGCAATGGCGTGTCTTACATCGCTGCCGGCAAAAAACCCGTAATTCGCGATCAGGGCTGAACACACATCGGCAGTATGCGCACCCAGAATGTCTGTGTGTAGGGTGTCCCCGACCATGACCACACGGGTCAGGTCGACCGGCCCCAGCTTGGCAAAAACGATGTCATAGACGCCTTTGAACGGTTTGCCGTAGAACACAGGAGCCACTCCGGTTTTCTTGGTCAATCGGTGGGCATAGTGGCCAGGTTCCAGTGAGAAATGTGTTTCGCGTGGGGCCACTATATCGGGGTTGCCCACCAAGACAGGACGCAGATTTTTGGCGAGAGCGGATTCCAGCAGGGCTTGCCGGGTTTCCGTCCAGGATGCACTTCCCACAAGAAGGAAGCCTTCGGCGGCATCATAGGGCGCAGGATCGTCGCCCAGGATCGTCATGCGCAGATCGCCCAGATCGCTCAGATCGTCATCTGCGAGGGCCATGACGCCCCAATGGAGGCTGTCCTGCATTTGCAATCCCGCGATGAGCGCATCCCGACTGCTGATCACGTCGTCGGTGTCGAACGGGTAACCAAGGTCTTTGTATTTTCTGACCAGCGCCTCTTTACGCATGCTTGCAGCGTTGGATACAACGATCACGCGTTTGCCTGCTGCGACGAGGTCAGCCACGCGGTCCGGGGTACCGGGAATGGCGTTCTCGCCGATATTGAGTACGCCGAAAGCATCAAGAAGGAAAACGTCGAAACGGTCCGCGATGTCGGCGAGGCTTTCGAGATACTCGGGCGCACATTTGGCGGGTCGCGCCGGCGGCAACACGTGCCGTACGGACTCGTATTCGACGAACGCCTCTTCTGTTCGCTTGGGGATCAAATAATCGCGCCGCGAACCTTGGCCGAAACCCATTCGCTCAGGACAACGGCGGCAAGGATCACGAGCAGGATCAAGCTGACCTGTGGCCATGCGAGGACGTTGAGCGAGGCTGACAATTGCAGCCCGATGCCGCCCGCTCCGACAAGGCCCAGCACGGTGGATTCCCGGATGTTGATGTCCCAGCGGAAGACAGCGATACCGGCGAATGCGGGCATGATCTGCGGCACGATTCCGTAGGCCATGACCTGCCAGCGCGACGCGCCGGTGGCCGTGATCGCTTCCACCTGCGTGTGGTCGATTTCCTCGATCGCCTCGTAAAGCAGTTTGGCGCAGAAGCCGATGGAACGGATGGCGATTGCGATGACACCCGCGAATACTCCGGGGCCAATGATGGCTATCAGCAACAGCGCCCAGATCAACGAATTGATCGACCGCGTCGAAACGATGATCAGCAGCGCAATGGGACGGATGAGCAGTGCCGAT
>CAYODE010000402.1:0-1915 GCA_964402685.1 uncultured Aestuariivita sp.
TCTCGGTTTGATGACCTGACGGCGGAACGCGGATTGGAAAAGATCAAGACAATTGGCGATGCCTATATGGTTGCTGCCGGACTACCGGTTGCACGCGATGATCATGCGGCAGTCGTTGCGGAAATGGCGCTTGCGATGCAGGACACGGTCAGGGAATTGTCCGTAATGATGGGAGAAGAGGTGCAACTGAGGATTGGGATCCATTCGGGACCTGCGATCGCGGGGGTGATCGGCACATCGAAAGTTTTCTATGACGTTTGGGGCGACACCGTGAACACGGCCAGCCGTATGGAAAGCCATGGGGAACCGGGGCGGATACAGATCACCGGAGCCACGCGCGCCCTTCTGAAGGATCGCTTCAAGACGACCGAACGCGGCGTGGTCGAAATCAAAGGCGTCGGTCCTATGGACACCTGGTGGCTTGAAGGCTGAACGTCTCTTGATACCGTTCACTGACCCAAGATCAAAACGATGATCTTGGATCAGTGCAATTTAGGTACGGGCAAACTGCTCTCTCAGAGGCTCGCGTAGACGGCACGCTCATACGCGTCGTAGGTCTTTAGGAGCGGCGGTTCAACAAAGGGTAAGCTTTGGGTCATGATCACGGCGCACACATCTTTCGCCGGATCGATCCAGTAATGCGTGTTGCACACCCCCGCCCAGCTTTGTGAGCCTGCACTGCGCTTGCCGGGTTGATCGCTTTCGCTGCGGACAAAGGCCCAGCTATGCGTCGTTCCTTCGGGCAGTTCCACATCCGCGGTAAGTGGTGGAGCAACGGTGTGCATTGTCCGAAAGGTTAGGCCGTTCATTTGGTTTGCGCACATCTTGTCCACCGCGCTTTCTGAAAGAACGCGGTTGCCATCGAGTTCGCCCTTATTCAGCACCATGCGCAGGAACCGCATGTAGTTCGGCGCCGTGGAATAAAGCGCGTGTCCCATGCCGTAGAATTCTGGTTTGGGTGGCGGGGCCAGTTCGAACGGGCCAAAGTTTCCGTCTTCCCCGCGGATCGCCACGTCGCACAGCCGGTCTGTCAAAGCATCGGGTTCAAATGCAGTATCGGACATTCCAAGTGGGTCAAAGATCTCATCTTGGCAAAATGCATCAATGCGGCGGCCATCAATCTCTTCGACCATGCGGCCCAGCCAGTCAATGCTTGGGCCATAGCCCCATCGCGTGCCGGGGTCGGATGTCAGTGGATACGCGGTTAAACCCGCTTTTAGCCCTGTCAGAATGGATGGGTTGCCCGTAACCTCCAGATACTTTGGGACGTCCGCGTTCCAGAATTCATACTCAACCCCGCTGGTATGTGTCGCCAAATGCCGAGCTGTCGCAACTGTCTTGGGCGCACGAAGAATGGGGGTGTCGCCATCCCATCCGTCAAGGACCTGCATGTCATTCCATTCGGGCAGTACATCGCCTACCGGCGTGTCCATCGACATTTTTCCTCGATCAACCAAGATCATGGCCGCCAAAGACCCAATAGCCTTCGTCATGGAAAAGATTCGGAACGCCGTGTCTTCCTGTGCGGTGCGTCCGGCAGTATCCCCGGCGGCGCCGGAATAAGTGATCCCTGCGGTGTTGCCAGCCATTGCGACGGCAAACGGTACGTCCTGAGCCGCAACGGCCTCGCTCAGCACTTGGTCCATCCGAGACATGTTTCTTCCTCCCTGATTATCCGAAAAAGCTAGTCCTTTTAGATATGCTCTGTCCATCCGGGCAATTCAGCGTGCCAAGGTTTGTCACCAAGTGGGTGTGTAATTTTTGTTTGATCGTTGATGAGGCTTGCGGACAATCAGCCGACGTTGTCGTAAGCTGGACCCGCCTGACATCTTGTATTCGGCCATCACTGTGATAGCAGGACGCCAAAGATGAAAAGGCGACTGTCATGGACGATCTCAAAGCCAAATATCTGGGC
>CAYODE010000403.1:0-1905 GCA_964402685.1 uncultured Aestuariivita sp.
CATTGCAGATGGCGATGTGGCCGCTGGCGTGAAAGGCTTTGACCCCATCGCCAACAATCAGCTGACCCAGGATGAGATCGACGCGGCGGAGAAAGACATTCTTCACAAGCTGCAGCTGAAGTTCAACGCTGCTGCCGTGGGCGAAGAAAAGCGTCGCGGGCCTCGTTACACACCGCTGTCCAAACGCCAAGATCGTCCGGCGGCGATCCTGTGGTTGGTCAAATTCCATCCAGAGCTGACAGACGGTCAGATCTCGAAACTGGTGGGCACGACGAAGCCGACAATCCAGTCGATCCGCGAGCGGACGCACTGGAATATCTCAAACATCCAGCCTGTCGATCCTGTGGCGTTGGGCCTGACCAAGCAATCCGAACTGGATGCAGCAGTTCAGAAAGCGGCTGCCAAGAGAGCCAAGGAAGGCGAGGTCATGAGTGACGATGAACGTCGCAAGCTGGTGTCGACCGAACAAAGCCTGGGCATGGATGCCGAACCGAGAATTCCAACTGCCATTGAAGGGCTAGAGACCTTCACTCTTGGCGGTGACGACGAAGAAGAGAAAGCTCCGGAAGACGCGATCGCGGATGCCGAAAGCCTCTTTAACCTGCCAAAAGGTGGTGGGGACGAAGATGAGGAAGAAACGCGCTGATCTTGTAGGTCCGGTTTTTTCACAAGCCCCGGTCTTTGCACCGGGGCTTTTTTGTTGGAGCGGATGTCAGGCCAGACCGGCATGTTTTCTGAAGAAAGGGACCCAAGCGTCCAAGACCAAATCCGGGCACTCTTCGGCCAGATAATGACCGCCGGGTAAACTATGGCCAGTGACCTCCCGCGCTCGCATGCGCCAAAGGTCCAGGCAGTCGAAATGGCGCTCAATGACACCATTCTGTCCCCACATTGCCAGAAGCGGCATTGTTAGCTTTGACGGATCTGCGTCGTCATGGTCGATGTCGATCCCAATCGCGGCGCGATAGTCTTCACAACTTGCGTGTATCGTCGCCGGGTCGCGAAACGCTGCAAGGTATTCTTCCAACGCCTGTCGCACAAACGGAGAGGTTCCTGCAGAACCGGAGCAGCACTTCTTGCACCAAAACCAATCCGGGTCGGCACTGATCAGTTTCTCAGGAAATGGCGCGGGTTGGATCAACCAATACCAATGCCAATAGTCCATCGCAAAACCAGTTCCGGCCTGGTCATACATTTCCCGTGTTGGCGCGATATCAAGAACCGACAGAGCCATCACGGCATCAGGGCGATCTGCCGCCAAACGATGCGCAACACGTGCTCCGCGATCATGGGCGCCGATGCAGAAACGGTCGTGTCCCATCGCGTGCATAACCATCAGCATGTCTGCCGCCATGGAGCGTTTGGAATACGCCTCATGAACCGGATCGGATGGGGGTTTGAACGATCGGCCATAGCCGCGCAGATCAGCGGCAACAACTGTGAAGTCTTTGGCTAAAGCCGGTGCCAATCGATGCCACATCGCACTGGTCTGTGGGTATCCATGCAAAAGCAGCAGGGGCGGGCCTTCTCCGCCAACGCGAATAGAGATTTCCCCGTCGTTCACCGGAATCAGATGTTCCTGGAACCCTTCGAAAAACTCCGGCACGGACGGTGCAGCTGCCAAAATGGTTTCGGGGTCGAAGGGATCGGTCATGCGTGCTCAAAGTTCTTTGGCGTTCTAAACTGCTCTTACAACAGCGCAGTTGGGCTAGATATCTTTACGAGAACGCAAAGCGGCTGTGATCGTGCCGTCGTCCAGATAATCCAACTCTCCTCCAATCGGAACGCCTTGTGCGAGGGAGGTAAGGCGGCATCGATCTTGTAACTGATCGGCGATGTAATGGGCTGTCGTTTGACCATCGACTGTGGCGTTCAGGGCAAGAATGACTTCGGAGATCTCTTCGG
>CAYODE010000404.1:0-1895 GCA_964402685.1 uncultured Aestuariivita sp.
GTGTCGTGATGCAAGCGGTCAAGCGCATGCTGCCGGGCAACCGCCTGAGCCGCAAACAGATGACCAACCTGCGCGTATACGCGGGAACTGAGCATCCTCATGAAGCGCAGAGCCCTGAAGTTCTGGATGTCAAATCCATGAACAAGAAAAACACCCGGAGCTGAACGATATGGCTGACGAAATCAACACATTGGAAGATCTGGCCGCAGCAACCGGGGTGGAACCCGTTGCGGAAGAGGTCATCACACGCGAGCCTGTTCGCGACGATCTGGGACGTTCATATGCGACCGGCAAACGGAAAGACGCGGTCGCCCGCGTTTGGATCAAACCAGGGTCCGGCAAGGTATCTGTAAACGGGAAAGAGATGAGCGAGTACTTCGCGCGCCCGGTTCTTCAGATGATCCTGCGTCAACCGTTTTCGGTTGCCGGCGTCGAAGATCAGTTTGACGTTCAAGCCACGGTTAAAGGTGGCGGTCTGTCTGGTCAGGCCGGTGCGGTCAAGCATGGTATCTCCAAAGCGCTTCAGCTTTATGACCCCAGCCTGCGTGCCGCGTTGAAAGCCGCTGGCTTCCTGACCCGTGACAGCCGCGTGGTTGAGCGGAAGAAATACGGTAAGGCGAAAGCCCGTAAGAGCTTCCAGTTCTCCAAGCGTTAAGCTTGATCTATACAGAATTAAGAAAGCCGCCCCGGGTTCGAGGCGGCTTTTTTTATGTTTTGCGCCGCACTGCTGCGGCACCCGACGTGTTGCGCGTTGGTCAGTCGACCTCGGACATGATTTGCGCTTTGGCCTCGGCCATCAGCTCTTTCATCTTGGTGCGGATGGTTGTCTCATCTGCTTTGTCGCCAAGATCACCTGAGACTTTGCGATAGACGTCCTCGTCGCCAGCTTCCTCGAAATCGGCTTTGACGACTTCGGCGGCATACGCGGTCGCATCATCGCCCGACTTGCCCAAAATTTCAGCTGCCCAGAGGCCCAACAACTTGTTGCGGCGGGCTTCGGCTTTGAATTGCATTTCCGCGTCATGAGCGAACTTGTTTTCAAATGCGTTTTCACGATCGTCGAATGTGGTCATATCAGGAGCATCCCTTGGTCGGTCCCGGTTAGCGTTGATTGAGATGTGACATCCGCGTGGGACTTGTGCAAGAGGGGGTACGCAGCTTGCGACGACAAGGCCCTTGCCGTAAGAGGACGCCAAGGTGGATGTGAGTCCCACTCCACGATTTTGAAAGGACGCCCATGGCCCGGCGCAAGAAAATCTACGAAGGCAAAGCAAAGATACTCTATGAAGGTCCCGAACCAGGGACGATTGTCCAGTACTTCAAGGATGACGCGACGGCCTTTAATGCCGAAAAGAAGGACGTAATCGAGGGTAAGGGCGTACTGAACAATCGCCTGAGCGAGTTCTTTATGACAGGCCTCACTTCTATTGGTGTGCCAAATCACTTCCTGAAGCGGCTGAACATGCGCGAGCAGCTCGTTCGGAGTTGCGAAATCATCCCTCTGGAAATCATCGTGCGCAACTATGCCGCGGGGTCGATGTCCAAACGTCTGGGGATAGACGAGGGCACGCAGCTACCTCGGCCGATTGTTGAGTACTGTCTGAAGGAAGATGCATTGGGGGATCCTCTGGTCAGCGAGGAGCACATTGCTGCCTTTGGCTGGGCAAGTCCGCAGGACATGGATGACATCCTCAGCCTTGCGCTGCGCGTCAACGATTACCTCTCGGGCGTTATGTATGCTGTCGGGATCCGACTGGTGGACTTTAAGATCGAGGTTGGCCGGATCTACGACGGCGATTTTCACCGGCTTGTTGTTGCGGACGAGATCAGCCCCGATAGCTGTCGGTTGTGGGACATTGAGACAGGGCAAAAGTTGGATAAGGACGTATTCCGTC
>CAYODE010000405.1:0-1885 GCA_964402685.1 uncultured Aestuariivita sp.
GGTTCGAAAACCGCTCGGGGAAGTCCATCAAATCTGCCTCAGTGCCGGGATCGTTCGCGTCCCGTTTGAGGAGAATCTACATGGGCAAAAGGGCTCCGTCCAGAAAAAGCGACGCAAACCCAGACGGTTGTGGCTTTTAAGTCAGAGCAGCTTCTACCGCGAACCCGACGCGCAAAATCGCCTCTTCCATGTTTGGTGCCCCCATCAACATCAGACCACAAGACGGTGTGCCGGTCGGCAGCGTGAGCGCGCAAAGTCCCATCAGATTTGCTACGCGCGTGTTGCGCAAAGCCAGTAGGTTCTCGGTGACATAATAATCATGATCGCTGTCCAATCGTGCCACATCTGGCGGCAGGATCGGGGCCGTTGGCGCGAGGACCGCATCATATCCTGCGGTGGCTGCGTCCCAGATTGCGCGCACCGCGTCCAGTTTCGCCCATCCAGCAACGTAGTCGGGTCCGGAAAAGTCTTTGCCTATACGAAACCGGTCGAGGATTTGGTCAAACATCTTGTCAGGGTTTGCTTCGATCACGTCACGCCACAGACCATAGGCTTCGGCAGTAAACACAACGGCGGATTGTGCCATGGCATCGGCCAATTCGGGAACCTCAAGCGGTTCGACAACCGCACCAGCGTCTTTCAAATGTTCGACCGCGGCCTGATAAGCTGCCAGAGGTTCGTCACGAATATCATCCAGTACAGTAGTTTGAAGCGCCGCAAACCGGCGGCCTTTGAGGCTGCCAGCGCGCAGATCCGGGCCATGCGTGCCTTCCATCGCGCCGAGCAAAAGTGCTGCATCCTCTACCGAGCGTGTCAGTGGGCCAATCGTATCAAACTTGAGGCATAGCGGAACAACGCCTTCGAGTGTCAAGCGACCCGAGGTGGTTTTCAATCCGACCAGATCGTTCCAGGCGGACGGGATCCGAACGGAGCCGCCTGTGTCCGATCCGATCCCTGCCGGAGCCAGGTTGAAGGCAACGGAGGCTGCTGCCCCCGAAGAAGAACCCCCAGGAGCGGCGCCCGGAATATTCACGTTGGGCGGCGTTGCGGTAATCGGGTTCACACCCAGGCCCGAAAACGCCAGTTCGGACATATGCGTCTTGCCCAGACAGACCAGGCCCATGGCAGACGCACGTTGAAGAACGACCGCATCCTGCGAAGGTGTCCGACCTTCCAGTAAGGCGGACCCAGACTCAGTCGCCACCCCGGCGGTGTCGAATAAATCTTTCCAACTGATCGGCACACCATCTAGAGGGGACAACCGTTGTCCCACCTTGGCTCGCGCCTGCGCCGCTTTCGCCTCGGCCATCGCGCGATCGTGGGTCACGCGGGCATAGATGTGCGGTGTCTCACTGTGGCCATCAATCACGTCCAGATAAGTTTGAGTGAGGTGCACAGGATCAATTGCGCCGCTGGCGATGCCTCGCCCCAGATCTGCCGCCGTCATTGTCAGCCACTCTTGCATACCCGCGCTCCCCTTTTGAATGCCGCGACACGGTAGCGACAGGACCGCACATGGACAATCCCGCCCGGCCGTCCATATTTCAGCGCATGAGTTATGACAGCGATATCTTGGTAGTTGGCGGCGGTTTGAACGGCCCTGCCCTGGCTTTGGCCATGGCCCAAAATGGGCACAGCGTGACTGTGGTTGACACATTGGATGTTGCCACGAGGCAAGACGAAGAGTTTGACGGTCGGTCATACGCTCTGGCGTTGGCCTCTCAACGCCTTCTGGCTGCGATCGGCGTCTGGGAGAAGGTCGCGGAGAAAGCGCAACCCATGCTGGAAATCAAGGTCACAGATGGGCGCGCGGGCGAAGGGCCTTCCCCGTTCTGGATGCATTTCGATCATGCCGAGATCGAAGAAGGCCCCATGGGATACATGG
>CAYODE010000406.1:0-1885 GCA_964402685.1 uncultured Aestuariivita sp.
AAGAGAACGTCATCGTAGGTCGCCTGATCCCTGCCGGGACCGGAGGCGCGACCCAAGCGGTGCGGAAGATCGCGACCGATCGCGACAATGTCGTCATCGAAGCACGTCGGGAAGAGGCCGAAGCGGCTGCCGCACTCGCCGCGCCGATGGAGGACGATATCATCGGTGGTGATGAGTTTGACACACTGGTGGAAACACCGGAAAGCCGCGACTAAAGCGCTTAGTACAAAAACAATGAAGGCCCCGGTTTGACCGGGGCCTTTTCTTTTTGTCAGATGCGGGGGCTTTTAACGCGCATCGAGCGGGTGTAATGGCCTCCGAAGCGTACCCCATCTATGGCAAGGTGATGCTCAACTCGCTCCCACCCAATATCGCCGGTGCCTTATTGATGATGGCCAGCATGGCTGCCTTCACCATCAATGATACGTTTGTTAAACTGGTGGGCCAAACAATTCCGCTGTTTCAACTTCTTACTCTGCGCGCGATTCTGGCGACGGTTCTGCTGGCCCTGATGGCGTGGTGGCTAGGAACCTTTCGACTGACCATGCCGCCCCGTGATCGTTGGCTGGTTTTCTGGCGTTGCGTGGCTGAAGTCGGCGCAGCATTCTTTTTCCTCTCAGCGCTCCTCGCCATACCCTTGGCCAATGTCACTGCTATCTTGCAAGTCCTGCCTTTGACGGTGACCTTGGGTGCCGCACTCCTTTTCCGTGAGAGAGTAGGATGGCGCCGGTTGATTGCGATCTGTGTCGGCTTTGGGGGGATGCTGCTGATTGTACGCCCCGGTCCTGACGGCTTCACCACCCATGCGATTTATGCGCTTGCGGCGGTTGGGTGCGTGACATTGCGTGACTTGGTGACCCGAAGGATGTCCGCCGATGTTTCATCCTTGACGGTGACGGTCATCACGTCTGCCGCGATACTGGTGAGCGCGAGCTTGGCGTCTCTAACAATCGAATGGCAGCCTGTGACGTTGCGTGAGGCGGTGTTCATCGCAGCGTCAGCGGTTTTTATCATAGGAGGCTATGCGTTCAGTGTAATGGTGATGCGCGTGGGGGAGATTTCGGCGATCGCTCCGTTTCGGTATTCCAGTTTGCTCTGGGCGTTGGTTTTGGGCTGGCTTGTGTTTGGCGATTGGCCGGATTCAGTCACGCTCTTAGGTGCCGCAATCGTAGTGTCGAGCGGCCTTTTCACTTTGTACCGCGAACGGCAAGTCCAAACGCAAAAAAGGTAGGGGTGTTCCAGCCCTCAAATGACGCAATGTGGAAGAGTGACCGCCCTCTGGTTGCCTGCGACAGAGATTTCACAATCGGAGCCACGTTCCGTTGGTAAAATGCGGTTCAGAATTCCACAGCCGGAACAGCCTTTCAAACCACCAGTCACGGCTGTTGACAAGGCATCCGACTCCCCCTATACGCCGCTCATCCAAGGGCAGGGGCATTCGTTCCTGCTGCTGAAATCAGAACTGAAGTGGTAATGATCCGGCCTGCAAAACGGCCCGATCCTCTGGAAACCCACCGCGTCGTTCCCATGAAATCGGGGACGAAGGCGGTTTTTGCGCTTTGCGGACGCGTAATGCGCTTAGGAAATTGAAACCGCGGGATTGCCCGCAAGACACATGTGTTGAGAGACGGGGAAAAAAGCCCAATGCCAACGATCCAACAGCTGATCCGCAAGCCGCGTCAGCCAAAAATTAAACGCTCGAAGTCCATGCACCTGGAGCAGTGCCCGCAGAAACGCGGCGTTTGCACGCGTGTTTACACCACGACACCGAAGAAGCCGAACTCGGCGATGCGGAAGGTTGCCAAGGTGCGCCTGACCAACGGCTACGAGGTGATCTCCTACATCCCCGGTGAAAGCCACAACCTGCAGGAACACTCCGTTGTTC
>CAYODE010000407.1:0-1874 GCA_964402685.1 uncultured Aestuariivita sp.
AGATGGCTCACCGGGAACAGCCGCAGGATCGGGTGCCGCCGCTGCAGCAGCCTTCGCACGCTCTTCCTGCTTACGCTTACGTTCTTCTTCTTCGGCCTTATGACGATCACCTTTACAGTCGCAATGGACGGCCCCACTGGGGCAAGCTGCACTTCATGACCGCAGAGCGACTGTCTGAGCGGTTTCCTCAATATGAGAATTTCAAGGCGTTGCGTCGTTCACTGGACCCTGATGGTGTATTCTTGAATGCACACCTGCGCGAGCTTTTTGTTTGATCCTATGACGTTGCGTGTCCTCAGCCAGGAAGACTGCACAGGTTTGCTCGACATATCGCAAGCCGTCGAAGCATTGCGCGCTGGCCATCAGCTTCCAATGGCTGAAATTCGCGACACCTTCATCCACCAAAGTGAAACCGTCCTGCTTTCGCGAGCAGCTTCCATTCCCAACCTCGGTCAGGGAGTGAAGACAGTGACGGTTAAGGCAAACAACCCCAGTTTCGGATTACCGACCGTCCAAGGTGCGATGATGCTTTTCGATCCATCCACCGGCGCGCTACGCGCCGTGCTGGACAGTGCCGCACTGACCAATTTGAAAACTGTCGCAGACAGTTTGCTGGGCTCAGAGTTACTGGCAAGGGCGAACTCTGAACACCTGGTCATCATTGGTACAGGTTCTTTGGCGGCTGCTCTGGCTGAGGGATATGCAGCGCACCGCCCCTCTCTTCGACGGATTGGCATCTTCGGGCGAAGTTCAGACAAGGCCGCATCCCTGGTCGCCAGACTGCACAACGCAGACCCGAGGATTGTCATGGAGAAAGATCTGCAACAGGCTCTTGCAGGTGCAGATATCGTTGCCACGGCAACCTCAAGTCCAACACCTGTTCTTGATGGCAATTGGATAGGGCCGGGCACGCATCTCGATCTTGTTGGCGCCTACCGGCGTGATATGCGCGAGGCAGATGACGCGTTGTTGAAGCGCGCGAAACTCTATGTGGACAGCCGCCAGTCAACGCTTTCGCATATCGGGGAGCTCGCGATTCCTTTGGAAACAGGGGTTATATCGCCCGACGATATCCTGGGCGACTATTACGACATTGCCGTCGGTCCTGCTCCTGAGCGTTCAGCCAACGATATCACGCTGTGCAAGAACGGTGGCGGCGCCCATCTCGATCTCATGATCGCAGCAGCACTCGTAGAAGCCTATGAGTGCTTGGCCTAGGCAAACCTCTCAATGCTGTACGGACGAGTGTCGAAGCTTGGACGACGGCCTGAAACCAGGTCGGCAATCAAATGACCGGTGATGGGTCCTTGTGTCAGTCCAAGATGTCCATGGCCAAAGGCGTAGAACACAGACGGGTTGCGCGGCGACTGGCCGATGACTGGTAAACTGTCGGGTGTGGCTGGACGGTGACCCATCCATTTGGACATGCCGTCGGTATCAAGGGTCTTGAATATCGGCTTCACGGCCTGCGCCAGCGCTTCTGACCTTTTGTAATTGGCAGGCGCTTTCAGTCCAGCGAACTCTGCGGCCCCGCCTATGCGCAATCCGCCCGCTACAGGGGTTGCGACAGTTTTTTGTTCTGCAAACACCAACGGGCGTTGAAGGCGAAATCCGGGGTCTGGCAAAGTCGCGTTGTATCCGCGCTCCGAGGTTAAAAGCACCCGGTCTCCCACCTGCTTGGCAAGGTCGGTGGAGAAGGCGCCAGCGGCGATAACGACAGTGTCGAAATCCAGCGCCTGGCCTGTGTTGGTGCGGCAAATGACAGAAGCACCACTGCCATTCTCCAAGCCGACCACTTTGGCGTCAACGCATGAAACATTGTGCTCAATAAGATATCGATAGAGGCGCTGGTGAAGGTCTTTGGGGTCATCAAC
>CAYODE010000408.1:0-1853 GCA_964402685.1 uncultured Aestuariivita sp.
TCGGGAGGAGCCACGTGTGCAAAGCCGGAAAAGTTTCAGGAAAAGCGCAAGAAGGGTCTGAGGGATAGGTTCGTTACGGGCAGCACAGCCGCCGCAACACCTTAGTATTTGGCGAGCGAGGGCGATATCGCCGAAAAAAATAGCGCAGCAACCGCCAGATTAGGTCCAGAAGCGGAGAGTTCCAGACGCGGCGGGTTGAGCGCTCGGCCGATGAGGAATTACCGCTTACCGTTCACCGTGATGTAACAAGCCTCGAAGGAATTCCACGATGTCAGAGCTTGTGTTTAACAGGCGTCATGCACTGCAGGCAATGAATCAAGCGAAAGCGAACGGTCGCGAATGGCTGTATCAGACATATCCGAAACCGAACGGCAGACCGACAAAGTCCCGGACCGGTTTTGTCCTACACGAGGGCCATGCCTATCCGGTAAAACCCCTTGGCCGCTTTGCAAATGAGTTGGCTGGGTGGCCAATGATTGATAACCCAATCACCAATGTGTTCCGCGCGCACTTTGAGAAACTGGGTTTCGCGATGACCAAAGGCGCCTTTGACGAAACCGAAAAAGAGGCGGCCACTATAGAAGCGCGCGAAACGGCCAAGCGATAGCGCCATCAGGCAGAAATCTTGGCACGTCCCGGCCAAGCCAAATTCTGGCGCGAGGTCTTCGCGCGTTTCGGCGCGCGTTGTCTCGTCACCGGTTGTGAAACTCTACAAAGCCTGGAGGCTGCGCACTTTGTCCCCGTTGCCGACGGGGGTCTGAAACGGCCTCCAATGGCATACCACTTCGAGCCGACATCCACCATTTGTTTGACGCCAACGCAATTTCCGTTGATCCGGACACCCTGACGGTGATCGTTTGCGGGAGCGTGCTCGAAGACTATGAACTGGTCCAAGGTCAGGAGATTGGCACGCGACTGCATCCAAAAAGTGTCAGGAAACTTGAACAAGCGTTGCGGGAGAGGGCCTCGACAGGCTAACGGAGACTCACTGTCAGACGTTCCGTCCATTGCGTCGCCTGCGAAACCGGTTGTCGCCCCGATGACCGACTTTGGCACGCCGCTGGGGCGGTAGAACACACTCCCGCGGCTCGCCGCGCAAAAGCTAGCACATGAAAGCGGAGCGTGTGGCGCACAACGCGTTCTCAGCGATGCCTCGACCGTCGCGCGTTGTTCCTTCTTGTACGAAGGGATAGGCCAGCGGGAGTAGAAAATCCCATGTCTGGAACAGGTTAGATAGGACGACAGCATCATAGGGCGTGTGTCCCGCTTTGTGTCACACTCGGCTACCAAGCCGCTAAGTCTATGATTTAGAAGAAAATGGAGGCGAGTACCGGAATCGAACCGGTGTACACGGATTTGCAATCCGCCCTCTTTCTCAAGAAAATCAAAGGGGTGTTCTTTCAACTCCCACCGAAACATGCCGTGAACAATCCAAGAAAGTTTTAAACGCCGATTTGACTGGTGCTAACGAAAACCCCGGCGCGACGGCAATCGCAACCGGAGCTAAAGACGCTGTGGAAGGCGTCTCCTTCGTTGGTGAGTATGCTGCACTTCT
The DNA here is from genome assembly GCA_964402685.1 of uncultured Aestuariivita sp. Taxonomy (GTDB): domain Bacteria; phylum Pseudomonadota; class Alphaproteobacteria; order Rhodobacterales; family Rhodobacteraceae; genus Aestuariivita. Next base: position 1,556 of record CAYODE010000408.1, read on the forward strand.
TCCGATCTTGGCATTGCATTGGGAGGGGCTGGTATGACCGAACCACTCATTTTTCGGCACCCGTGCGGACTGCACCTCTTGATCAATGAAACTCCCGAGGGCTTCATGCTATCGGCTTACGACCCCGACACAGGCCGCGTGGTCTACGGTTTCGAGGATATTAAAGACGATGCCGTTGGTTGGTGCGAAGGCGCACGCCTCGTTCTTTGCGGAGCGGAGGGCAGCGCATGACTATCAATATGCCTCCTGACCTGCTCCCCTGAAACGTCCTCGATTTGAGGTTAGCCTGTTCTCCAAC
>CAYODE010000409.1:0-1824 GCA_964402685.1 uncultured Aestuariivita sp.
AGTTCTCGGGCTGCGTGCTTTATAAGGAAATGAAGCGGCGCGGAAACAACAAGGACATCACGCAGCTGTTCCAGCTGATGGCGCGGGACGAGGCGCGCCATGCCGGCTTCATCAACGACGCGTTACGCGAAGCCGGTCTTCGGGTGAACCTGGGTTTCCTGACACAAAAGAAGAAGTACACCTACTTCCGTCCGAAATTCATCTACTACGCAACCTATCTGTCTGAAAAAATCGGATACGCCCGGTACATCACTATCTTCCGGCATTTGGAGGCGAACCCCGAACTCCGGTTCCATCCGATCTTCAAATGGTTCCGCGAGTGGTGCAATGACGAGTTTAGTCATGGAGAAGCTTTCGCACTGCTGATGAAGACCGATCCCAAGCTGACATCCGGTATGAATGTCTATTGGATCAAGTTCTTCCTCACGGCGGTCTATGCCACGATGTATGTGCGCGATCACCAGAGACCTGCCTTCCACAAGGCACTGGGCGTTGATCCGGATTGGTATGCGCATGAGGTGTTCACCAAAACCTCGAAGCTCAGTGAGCAAATCTTCCCGATCACGCTGGATATCGAACACCCGCGCTGGCAGCCGACGCTTGAAGCTTTGCAAAGGGCCAATGTCGATCTCGCCGACGCGGTTGAGAACAAACAACCGCTGAAGAAGATTGGCGCCCAGCTACGCGCGGCAAAGTGCTTTGCGACGCTGTTCTTCATTCCGTCCAAGAAAAATGCCGTGCCCGAAAACACCCGGTTAGAGCCTGCCTACTGATGTTTACCAGGCGTCATATCGGTCCGAGCCTGATGAATCGGGCACTGCGGAAGGTCGCACAAGCGTCTGCTTGCTTGGCAGCAGCGGGGTACGCTCTATGACGCCGTGGATCGCAACCTTGATTGCTCTCTTTGTCTGGTGGTTTGCCACCGGGGCAATCTTGATGGTTGTGAAACATGCAGATCGCCACGGCCTGCGCGCACGCAGGCTCACCACCTTTGCTGGTCTGCCGATGTTGGTAATGGGCATCTGGGGGTATGAGACTTCGCTCTCCGATACCTCGGTCGCCGGAGCTTATATTGCGTTCTTGTCCGCGCTGGGCATCTGGGGCTGGATCGAACTGGCGTTCCTCACCGGTGTGATCTCCGGGCCGATCCAGAAACCGTGCCCGCCGGGAGTGCCAGAATGGGAACGCTTTTTGCGTGCTTGGGGCACGGTCGCCTTCCATGAAATCCTATTGGTCGGCGCATTGATCATTGTGCTGATCGATGGATGGGGCGCGGCCAATACCTTTGGGATGTGGACGTTTATCATCCTTTATACCGCCCGCATCTCGGCCAAGCTGAACCTCTATTTCGGTGTGCCCAAGATCAACACTGAATTCCTGCCGACGGCGCTGATGCATTTGCCCAGCCATTTCCGCATTGCGCGCCTGAACTGGGTCTTTCCCATTTCGGTCACGGCCCTGACTTTCGCTGTCGCCTGCTGGCTCGAACGCCTGCACGCGGCCACCACTCCGGGAGATGCCATTGGCTTTTCCCTGCTCACCGCTATCACCGCTCTGGCCTTGCTTGAGCATTGGTTGATGGTCCTGCCACTGCCAGACGAACGGCTCTGGCGCTGGATGCTACCGCACGACGCGCGAGCGCCCAAAATACAACAAAAGCTACCCAGAAGACACGAGGACGCCCATGGACTTTGATGCTCTGTTCCAATCACAACTGGATACTCTCAAGGAGGAAGGCAATTATCGGATTTTTGCTGAACTCGAACGGAAATCCGGTCAATTCCCACGCGCAAAGTGCCATGATGGTGAAGCCCCTGACGAAGT
>CAYODE010000410.1:0-1797 GCA_964402685.1 uncultured Aestuariivita sp.
ACACGCGCTGCGCCTATGTCGGCCCTTACGGGCAGTTCGTGATCCACCACCCGCCACGCGGGGCATGTGCGTGGATCATCTTCAAAAAATCATCAGACAGACAGGGGTAACGGCTATGAGCCACGACCAAGGCGAACGCTACCGCGATGCCATGCAGCGTGAGATTAATCTGCGCAAAGTTCGCAAAGCCGGGCAAGAGCTGCTTCAAGGCCGCGAGCTGTATGATTTTCTGAGCATCAAGGACGGTCACGATAAGGCGCGTGATACCGCCGAGATGCTCTACAGCGCCGAGTACAAACTTCGCGTCAATGTTGTCTATAAAATGCTGTTGAAGCAGGCCACGGCCAAAGCGCGGGCACACAAGCCGCGCTACATTGGCAGCGACCGTCTCGACCCAAACAAGTTGACCCGCCAGGCGCAAATGATCGTCCGGTTTGATCACGAGCAGACGAAAGCGCGCATTGATGAGCGCGAGCTGAGCCAAAGCAAATCCTTCATGGAAAAATGCACGCAGCGACGTGCCTTTGTCGACAGCTTTAAATCGGCCGCCCGGCCTGCCCGCAAGCACACCCCAATCCAATCCCCATCCATGACCGACTAACCCGACAAGGAGAGACACAATGGACAACGATCTTATGGCCGATGATGCAAAGGCTATCGCAAAGGCCCGCAACAGCTTTGCCGGCAACCTCCAAACTGACCGTCTATTTGACGACTTTATTGCGGTCACGGGAATGCTGAGGCGCCGCATCGAAGAGGGAGGAACTTTTATTGACCCCCTCAATGACCTCTCAAATGCAATTGCGCGCAACGAACGTCACATAAACCCGGCCAAGTCCGATACGATCATCCGTGATCTGTTCAAAGCCCGCTTCGGCATGACGATGAACAAAATGCGCGAAGATTTGATCGCTCGAGAACAAGCGCTGTTCGACCGTCAAGACAATCCGGCCACCGCAGAGCGTCAAAAGGCGTATCAAGCTGCGGTAAGCGCCGGAGAGTTGGTTCAGCACGGCACGAAAATGACGTTCAACCGCGCGTTTGCTTCAGAAGCTGCGCCGCTCGCAAAAGAACTTGGCATCACGCACATAGCTGCGAAAAAATTCATCGCGCAGAGCTTCCAGGAAGTCGAAAGCAGGGACTTCTTCGAATGGGGCAAGGCGCTTGATGAAAAGTACTACCGCCCGCAAATCGAGGCTGAGAAACGCCAGCGCACTGCTTCAAGATCGCAAGCTCACAGCCAGTTGCCAAGCTATAGCTAACATTATTGAAAACATTCATTTTTCCTTGCATTTTTGGGAAAATGTTCCTATTATGTTCTCTTTTGGAATGAACCAGGAAAGGACGAGAAACGGAGACAAAAACGATGAATGAGACGGACGATAGGGCACCCAATATTGAAGAGGAAACGCCGCACTTTCCAGCTCTGGAAATCGACTACGACCTCTACATGAAGATGCTCGAGGAGTCCGATTGGACGGATGAGCAAAAACGCGAATTCATCGAAACGATCTGGTCGATCGTCGTCTCATTTGTCGATCTGGGTTTTGGCATCCATCCAGTGCAGCAGGCGCAAAGCGAATGTGTACAAGTTGAAAATCATCCGAGCCTTGAAGTGGGCAGTCTGGTATCTTCTTGGAATGAGACGGACGCCAAAGAAGTTGCAGATCATAAGGCCAAAAGCCTTGATTGCGAAGCATCATGAGTGAGTGGGGAGAGAAACACCGCGGCCACCAGGACGAGCCGTTGAAAGCCATCCTGTATTGCCGGATATCTTCGGTCTCTCAAGGCAAAAAG
>CAYODE010000411.1:0-1770 GCA_964402685.1 uncultured Aestuariivita sp.
GGGATTATCAGGCGGGCGCGTGGAACCGCAATGACGGCATCCGCATCGACCATGTCCTGATGACCCCCGCCTGCGCCGACCTGATGACCGATTGCGGGATCGAGGCGGCGGTGCGCGGCAGCGAGAAACCCAGCGACCATGTGCCTGTTTGGGTTGAGTTAGAGGTTTGAGGGGGGGATAGCTGACCGTTAACTCATTGGGGTCGATCTACGGTGTCAGCACCTATTGTTGATTTCTTTCACCATCTTGGTCAACTTGGCTAGAAGAGACTGAAAGGAGGATCAGGTGGACCCCGTCTTAGTTTTCACAGTTGTGTGGATACTTCTTCCATTTCTTTTCTTCTTTCTCTGGCTGGTTGCCCGCGTCGGCAAGAAACGGGCCGAAAGAAGGGCAAACGAAGCAGAAATGGCCGCGGGGGCACTAAAGGAAAAGTATGAACCCATAACTTCGATCGAGGAAGAAGTCTCGTCACTGCGCGAGGCAGCCGAGGATATCAAACAGCAGATCGAAAAACTTCGCAGCAATTATTCAGAAAAGCGTCAGACACTCAAGAAACTTGAGCAACAAGTTGCGATCTATGACGACCGACTCTCGTTCGCTGAGCTTGGTGTATATGAACCTCATTTTGATTTTAATGACAGTGAAGACTACCAGCAAGAAATAAAGCGAATTCGCGACCAACAGAAGTTAATGGTATCAGCCAAAACCGCTACAATCTGCCCGGCCGATTGGACTGTCGATGGTAGCCGCGCGAAAGGTCAAACGATGATCAACCGTCAGACCCGCTTGACCATGCGTGCCTTTAATAATGAGTGCGAAGCCGCCATTGCAAACACCCGATGGAACAACGTCAACGCTATGGAGAGGCGGATCCTGAACGCGGCCAAACAAATCGATAAATCCAACGAATCCATGAGGTTGAGCATCAATGAGGAGTATATCGCCCTAAAACTAGATGAACTGCACGCAACTCACGAATATCGTGAACGCTTAAAAGTGGAAAAGGAAGAGCGAGCGGAGCTAGCCAGAGCCGAGCGCGAAGAGAAGAAGCTGCTCGCGGAAGCGGAAGCGGCGGAGCGCGAACAAGAACGGTATCAGAAGCTCTTGGAGAAGGCACGCTCTGAGGCTGGGGTTGATGAAGGTAGAATCGCAGAGCTTGAAGCGGCTTTAGCAGACGCCCAAGCCACTAGCGAGCGGGCGCGCGCAATGGCTGAGATGACAAAGTCGGGTTATGTCTATATCATTTCCAATATCGGTTCATTTGGTGAGGATGTTGTGAAAATTGGTCTTACTCGCCGGCTTGAGCCTGAAGACCGGGTAAAGGAACTCGGAGATGCCAGTGTTCCTTTTAGTTTTGACACCCATGCGATGATTTACTCAGATGAAGCACCTACACTTGAGAATGCACTTCACCGAGAGTTCGCAGACCGCAGAGTAAACGCATCAAACATGCGTAAGGAGTTCTTTCGCGTCAGCTTGGCAGAGGTTGAAGATGCTGTGAAGAGGCTCGCACCTAGCGCACGCTTCTTTGCAAATAGAGAGGCTCAGGAATGGCATGAAACGCTGTCGAGGCGAAAAGAAGCCCTCAAGGGTTTGGAGCGACCATCCGACAAATTGCCAGAAGCAATTTGATTCAACTTTCGACAGGCACGCAATCGATAACAATTTCAATCGGTTGTAGGCAACCACCCCTACCCCCGCGTCACGTCCTCGTCATAGACCCAGTCGAAGCGTTTCAGCGCGCGGTCGGGCGCAAAGCGGTTGCCAAGG
>CAYODE010000412.1:0-1731 GCA_964402685.1 uncultured Aestuariivita sp.
TGATCACACGCTGATGGCCTGGTCGGCAGACGATAAGGGCTCAGAAAAATACACGCTGCGCATCCGCGATTTGACCAGTGGCGAGGATCTGCCGGACACAATTGAGGAAACCAGCAGCGGCGGAGTTTGGTCCGCCGACGGCCAAAGCGTTTTCTACACCCGGCTTGATGACAATCACCGCCCTTCCAAGGTGTTTCGCCATCGGTTGGGTGCTGATCCAGTCAGCGATGAGTTGATCTATGAGGAGAAAGACTCCGGTTTTTTTGTCGGCGTCGGTCGCACGCAATCGGGCCGGTTTTTGGTCATCGATTGCCATGACCACCAGACAAGCGAAGTGTGGCTGCTCGATCTGTACGATGCCAATGCGAGCCTAATGTGTGTGTCTCCACGCGAAGTTGGACACGAATATTCCGTTGAGGACCAAGGCGAAGCGCTGATCATCCTGACCAATGCCGATGGCGCTGAGGACTTCAAGATCGTCACAACGCCGTTGTCTGCGTTGGGTCGAGGCAATTGGAGCGACTTGATTGCTCATAAGCCTGGGCGCCTGATCCTCAGTCATATGGCTTTTGAAAGCTGGTTGGTCTGGTTGGAGCGCGCGAACGGGCTGCCACGGCTCTGCTATCGCAACGGCGATGGGGCGGTGGAGGCCGTTGCTTTCGATGAAGAGGCCTACGCATTGGGCATCGGCACCAATTACGAGTACACGACGGACACGCTGCGCTTCAGCTATTCCTCGCCGACGACGCCACAAAGCACCATCGATGTTGACCTCGCCACAGGCGAGCAAACGGTGCGCAAGGTGCAGGAGGTGCCCTCGGGCCACAACCCAGCCGATTATGCGGTTCGGCGTATCTTCGCCACGGCTGATGATGGGGCTATGGTGCCGGTGACAGTGCTAACGCGCGCTGATCATCAGGATGATGGGTCGGCGCCCTGCCTGCTTTACGGCTACGGCTCGTATGGCATTTCGATCCCAGCCAGTTTTTCAACCAATGCTTTGTCGCTGGTGGATCGCGGTTTTGTTTATGCCATCGCCCACATTCGCGGCGGCAAGGACAAGGGCTTTGCCTGGTACAAACAGGGCAAAGCCGAGCACAAGGTGAACACCTTCACCGATTTTATCGCGGCGCGCGATCATCTGGTCGGTGCAAGCATCATCGATGGAAGAAAAGTGGTTGCGCAGGGCGGATCGGCTGGCGGCATGCTGATGGGCGCTGTGGCCAACATGGCACCGGAGAAATTCGGCGGCTTTATCGCGCAGGTACCGTTTGTAGATGTGCTCAACACCATGCTGGATGATACGCTGCCCCTCACCCCGCCGGAATGGCCCGAATGGGGCAATCCCATTGCGGATAAAGAGGCGTTTCATCGCATCAAAGCCTACTCGCCTTATGACGCAGTGAGCGCGCAAGATTATCCGGCGATCTTTGCATTGGCCGGTCTAACCGATCCGCGCGTCACCTATTGGGAGCCCGCCAAATGGGTGGCGCGGCTGCGTGCTCTCTCAACAAGTAATGCGCCCCTGCTGCTCAAAACCAATATGGATGCTGGCCATGGGGGTGCAGCGGGGCGGTTTGATCGCTTGGATGAGATTGGCGAGGTGTTTGCCTTCGCCCTTGCGGTCGCTGGGATGAACGCGCGCTCCTGAGAGTCAGAACGCTTAGTCACCAGGCGCGATGAGGTGGAAAAAGGTTCCCGTCACCTGATCTCGGCAGGAGCCTGTTTCCG
>CAYODE010000413.1:0-1731 GCA_964402685.1 uncultured Aestuariivita sp.
TTGCGATCTGCTTGACGTTTTCGGGACGCATGTCACCGTCTTCCAAAGCACCGATCTTGGCTTTGGCCTTACGAAGGTTGAAGAAGAGCTTTTTTTGGGCCGACGTCGTGCCCAGTTTCACCAAGCTCCACGACCGCAGGATGTATTCCTGGATCGACGCGCGGATCCACCACATGGCATATGTAGCCAAACGGAACCCTTTTTCCGGATCAAATCGTTTGACGGCCTGCATCAGACCAACATTCGCTTCGGAAATTACTTCAGCCTGAGGCAGGCCATAACCACGGTACCCCATGGCGATTTTTGCCGCGAGGCGAAGGTGCGATGTGACCATCTTGTGGGCGGATTCTGTGTCTTGCTCTTCCACCCAGCGTTTGGCCAGCATGTATTCTTCTTCGGGTTCCAAAAGAGGGAACTTCCGGATCTCTTGAAGATATCGGTTGAGGCCACCTTCCGGTGACGGTGCGGGCAGATTGCCGTAGTTTGCCATTGTGTTGCCCTCCCAATGTTTAAAGGCTTAACATGCATATGTGGTGTTAGCGCCCCCATTTCAAGGGACAACTGGTTGCTATTTTATGAATATTGAACCGGTTCGTTCATTTTTCTAGGTATGTGTCAGTGCACTCACGCGCATGTGCTGTTCATTGCATCGGAGTGCGTAAAGCCGCCAAGAGATCACTCATATCGCTGGGAAGATCTGCTTCGAACCGCAGTTTTTCTGTTGAAATCGGATGGATAAAACCCAAAACCGCGGCATGCAATGCCTGCCGTCCAAACGCCTGAACCGCGTTGAGTGCCTCTTGGGACAGGGCTTTTGCTGGTAACTTCCGTTTTCCGCCATAAACGGGGTCACCGATCAACCCGTGGCCGGCATGCGCCAAATGAACGCGGATCTGATGGGTACGCCCGGTTTCGAGCCAACATTCGACCAGGGCTACGCTTGGCGGTGTACCAAATCGCTCAATAACGCGTGCGCGGGTGACCGCATGTCGACCACCTGAGAACAAGACTGCTTGTTTCTGGCGGTCGGTCTTGTGCCGCGCCAATTGGGTGGTGAGCTTCAGGATATTTCCTGGCTCAAAACTCACGCCACGGATCCCACGCAGGCGCGGATCGTTGGCGTCGGGAACCCCGTAAACGACGGCGTTGTAGTATCGCTCGACGCTATGCGCCTCGAACTGCGCGGCAAGCCCGTGATGAGCGGCATCCGATTTCGCAACCACCAAGAGGCCACTCGTGTCTTTGTCGATGCGATGCACGATGCCTGGGCGTTTTACTCCTCCGACGCCGGAAAGGCTGTCGCCGCAATGCGCCAATAGCGCGTTTACCAGCGTTCCAGTTGGTGTACCCGGTGCCGGATGCACGACCATGCCAACAGGTTTGTTGATGACGATCAGATCGTCATCCTCAAAAACCACATCCAGCGGTATGTCCTCTGGGCCGATATGGCTGTCTTCGCTGTCCTCGACTGTGATCTCAATAAGGTCTCCGTCAGCCACGCGGGTTTTGGGGTTTTCAACTGGTGCCCCATTGACCGAAACAGCCCCCTCCTCCACCAAGCGCGCAAGACGTGTTCGGGATAACGCTGCGCTCTCTGGCACATCACGGGCCAAAGCCTTATCAAGGCGCGGCGGCGGATCGGCCGCGATCGTGAAACTGACACGGGATGTCCCCATGGAAGGCCCCTCGGAAAACCTGCCCGAACCGCCAAACCTGCGCTTTCTGCGCCGG
>CAYODE010000414.1:0-1706 GCA_964402685.1 uncultured Aestuariivita sp.
CAACCCTGAGGCCTGGAACTGGTATAACGATGTCGTTGGCAAAGGGAAATGCCCGATCGTCGACACCTGGTGGCAGACCGAGACCGGCGGCCACCTGCTGACGCCCCTGCCCGGTGCACACGCGCTCAAGCCCGGCTCGGCCATGAAACCGTTCTTTGGCGTGCAACCTGTGGTTCTGGACCCTCAATCGGGTGAAGAGATTCATTCCTATCCGACCGAAGGCGTGCTGTGCCTGAAAGACAGCTGGCCCGGTCAGATGCGCACTGTTTGGGGCGATCATGAGCGGTTCGAGAAAACCTATTTCGCGGACTACAAGGGGTATTACTTCTCTGGTGACGGATGTAAGCGCGACGAAGATGGTGATTACTGGATCACCGGTCGTGTGGATGACGTGATCAACGTGTCTGGTCACCGGATGGGCACGGCCGAAGTGGAAAGCGCTCTGGTGGCACATGCCGCGGTCGCGGAAGCGGCTGTTGTTGGCTACCCGCACGAGATCAAGGGACAGGGCATCTATTGCTATGTCACCCTGATGAACGGTGTGGAACCGACGGACGATCTCTACAAAGAGCTGCGCACATGGGTGCGGACCGAGATTGGGCCGATTGCATCGCCAGACGTTATCCAATGGGCCCCTGGCCTGCCGAAAACACGTTCGGGCAAAATCATGCGCCGTATTCTGCGCAAGATCGCCGAAAACGACTTTGGCAGCCTCGGCGATACCTCAACTCTGGCAGACCCCTCGGTTGTCGATGATCTCATCGCAAACCGTAGCAACGCGTGAGGATAGGATGATGGACGGGGCAGCCGTGGATACAACTCCTGCAGTGTTGATCTTGCTCGGGCCTCCGGGCGCTGGCAAAGGCACGCAGGCGCGCTTGCTGGAGGACCAGTTTGGATTGGTTCAATTGTCGACCGGTGATTTGCTGCGTGCAGCGGTCGCGGCAGGCACGGACGCCGGCAAAGCCGCTAAGGCGGTGATGGAAGCAGGCGATCTCGTCAGCGATGAGATTGTGATCGCCATTTTGCGCGACCGTCTTCGCGATCCGGATGTCCGGCGCGGCGTCATCCTGGATGGTTTTCCCCGCACAACTGTGCAAGCCGAGGCGCTGGACACGTTGCTTGCGGAAACAGGTCAAAGGATCAACGCGGCGATTTCGCTGGAAGTCGACGATGCCGAGATGGTGACGCGTATCTCAGGCCGGTTCACGTGCGGTGATTGCGGCGAAGGGTATCATGATACATTCAAGCCGACGGCAGTTGCAGACACCTGCGACAAATGTGGTAGCACCAACATGAAACGGCGCGCCGATGACAACGCCGAAACGGTTGGTCAAAGGCTGGAAGCCTACCACGCGCAGACTGCGCCGCTGATCGCCTATTATGCTGGCAAGGGCGTCCTGCAAACCGTTGATGCCATGGGGCAAATTGGCAATATCGCAGGCGCAATGGCGGAAATCGTGCGCGACGTGAAATAACGAATTCGGTGTCCGATCAACGGGCGCCGCTCCTCCAACGCGAGGGACAGTGAAGACCCGCCAGTGGCGGGACAAGACAAAGCCAAATGCGACCAAAAGACTACATTGATCTGCATCAATTTAGCTCAATGGAATCAAGGTCATAAAGGCGAAAGACAAGGCGCAGTCCGGGAGAATCGGTCTGCGCCAACGGGATCGCTTTGCGCGATGCCAACACCAAGGGAAACG
>CAYODE010000415.1:0-1693 GCA_964402685.1 uncultured Aestuariivita sp.
AGTTCGACTCCTACTTGGGACTAGCCACACCAGCACATTCGACGTCTAATCAACGGCTTAGTTGAGCCATATTATACGCGAAACACCCCTGAAAAGGGGTGTTTCGAAGGGTGCACCAGAGCGGGATAGAGGCCGAACTTCTACGGGTGAAATCACCCCAAAATCATCGCCAGCCGAACTGTTGCTTGAGATGCTGAACCGCTTGGTCAGTAAGTAAACCGACAGCTGGTTGGCAGCTCCTCTTAGGTGGTGGCCAAAACAGGGTAGGGGCTGAACAAGATACAACGCTAGCGGGAAAAGCCATCAATCGGCAGTCTTTTCTGCCTACGTGTTAAGTTCTGGCACTGGCCAGTTTGCGCCTACCAATACAATCATGCTGAAAGGAATCGCGACCATTCGTTCATAATCTCACTACGATGATCAAAGAGATCGCTTCGCTGATAGGCACGGACAACTTCACTTCCAACTTGATGTCCCAAACAGGACTCCTTCACTTCAAATGGAGCGTCGGTCTTCTCCTCAACCCAAGTTCGAAAAGTTGCTCTAAAGCCGTGTGGTCTGGCGACTAACCCCTCGCGTTTCATGAAAGCTGACATCGCCATGTCAGACATGGGGTTTCCTCGATGGGATGCAAAAAGATAGCGCGTTTGTTTGTTCCCACGCAGCATCTCAACGATGCTTATAGCTTCGCGGGAGAGGGGGATGCGGTGCATCCTTCCTGATTTCGTGCGTTCAGGACCGAGTTTCCAAACCTTCCCATCGATTTCGCGGAACTCAGCAAGTCGTACTTCACTGGTTCGAGCGGCAGTCAAGAGTAGAAAGCGCAGTGCAACCGCGGCAACTCCGGTTTGCAACTTGAGCCAGCTATAGAATGCTGGCGCTTCCTGATAAGGCATCGAGGGGATGTGCCGAACGCTGTGGCGTTGCTTTCCGAGAAGGGCTCGAGTCTTCATCGGGACTTGTAGATCAACATTAAGGCCCAACGCGGCGGCGTGCTTCAGGGTTAGGTTAACCCGTTGGAGGGCCTTTTGCGCCGCATTTGGTTTCTTGTGCCAGATTGGCTCCAACGTTTTGCGCAATAAATGCTGATCCACTTCTTCAACTGGTAGGCTTCCGAGCTGAGGGATAATGTGCGTGGCGAGGGGGGACATCCATCTTCCCGCCTCGCCGTCACGCTTTAGCTCTGCTTTGCGCGCCTCGAAGCAATCTGCAATCGTCTGCTCCAAGGTCAGCTGACTACGAGTAGAACGCGCCTTGACTCGCTTCACAATTGGATCTTCGCCGTCGCGCAATGTTTCGCGAGCGTCTCGGGCGCGGCGTCTGGCTTCGGCGATTGAAACGTCTGGCCAACGGCCAAGGCCCATCTCTCGGCGCCGACCATTTACGTTTAACCTCAGCACCCATTTACCGGCCCGCTTGTCCCGCTTGACCAACCAGAGGCCTTGACCGTCTGAGTGTTTGCCGGCGTCGAGCGACTTAGCTCTAAGGTCTGTGAGAGCGTTATACTTCATGAAATCACAACAGGCACCGAACTTATTGGTCCCCCCTTTGGTCCCCCTTTATGCTCGCAAACGAGAGTCGCACTATGAGAACTCTTGGTCAAGAAGAACCGGATAAGTGGCTAACAAAAAAAATGAAATGTTTATGTATGTGACGCGCTGGAAAGGTCCCAGAATGCCTCTCGACCGCACCA
>CAYODE010000416.1:0-1693 GCA_964402685.1 uncultured Aestuariivita sp.
TTTGCCGTAGTATTTGCGGAGTCTTTTCTGGCCAAGATAGGTCGACGCCATGCGTGCGATATCCTCGTTTTCAAACATATCTCCAGGCGGCGGGAACACCCGGTGATACGGTTGCGGTCGATGCGATCCTATTCCAGCCCCGCCTCCCAAAGCGGGGCGCCCGGATCCTGGCACTGACCTTTCAAAACGCCCCGTAAGGGCGTTTAGAGAGATCTCATGTCATCTGGGTATGCCTGAAAGACGAAAAAGCGGCCACGCCGCCACGTGCCCGTTCAATGATTCCTTGTTGTGCTGCTCCGAACGAGGGGTATCTATCGCGATTTGGCGAAGATGCAAGGGGGAAGCTTCTTTTTGTAGGTCAACGAGCATGGTTTTTTGGAGGCGACCTTAGCAGATCCTTTGCTCGATCCGAACAAGCAGTCGTTCAACGTGAATCAGTCGATAGGATCTCAAGAGGAAGATCGATAAACGATGAGCCAGTGAATTTGTCACTCGCAAAACTCTTTGGAAGCCCTCAAGTCTAGCTCACGGAAGCATCATTGGTTACCAAAGCGCTGCGCATTGCGTTTCATGCACCGTTCTGCCAGCGTGCCTGCATCCACCGATTTAGAAAGGTCGAAATGCGTTCGCCAACCAAACCACAGCGGGCCTTGCACGCTTTGCGGCACTGGCAAAGTCTACTGCGACTGTACAGGAGCAAGAGTTGCTTTCTCGGCGTTATGTCTCGATGCAAAGACGAGTGGTTTGTCAGGGAGTTTTGCGAGCACTACTTCGCCGAAGGCGTGGACCGAATTATTCTCATCGATGACAACAGCCGCGACAAATCGATTTATGAAAATCTCGATGAGCGTGTGACAGTTGTCTACGCAGACAACGTACTCACGATGGATTTTGAGCGCGTTGTTTATCGTCTGTCCCGCCACCTTTTTGAATGGCTGATCTTCGTAGATGTCGACGAGTTCATCAGCACAAAGCGAAATTCAAGGCGAACGGTCCGAGAAGAGCTTGAAAACAGCTTTGCGAAAGCAGATTGCGTCATGGTTCCTTGGGTGATGATGGCCGCCAATGGACGTGAAACAAGCCCCGATAGTCTACGCGAAGAGCTGACCTATCGCTGGAACCACGACCTTAGGCATCCGCACGAAACACGGAAGTTTCGCTGCCGATACGACGAGATCGAGGTTAAGTGCATATTTCGACCAGCCGTCTACGCGCATGTGTCGTTACACCATCCTCGAAAACCAGAAAAACGTCATTCCATCGTATTGGAAAGCATCGATGGTGAGCCGCACAACCTTGGCAGCTTCTACTCCGGCCTTCGCGAGCCAGCGATAGAACGGGCTTTACTGCTTTGCTACCATTACAGGATCATCTCCATTCAGGACTGCGCCCGCAAGATCGAGACAAGTGACATCTACCATCGGGACGTTGCATTGGATGAGATGATGCGCAGCGACCATGCGGAAGTTGAAGACATATCCATGCGCGAAAAGGCTCGGCAACAGCGCAATGAACAATCCCGAGCGGAGTAGGTAAAAACAAAACGGGCGTCCCTAGGGACGCCCGTCTCTTAGAAATCAAAACCGACCTTACTTGAGTTCGATTTCGGCGCCAGCTGCTTCCAGCTTGCCTTTGATGTCTTCTGCTTCGGCTTTGTCGACGCCTTCTTTGACGGCTTTGCCGCCGGCTTCGA
>CAYODE010000417.1:0-1677 GCA_964402685.1 uncultured Aestuariivita sp.
CGTCGAAGCTTCTGTCTTTGCGCGCAACATTACGGATGAGGTGGTTCTGGAAGGCGCGATCGACTTCAACAACCTGACCGGGTTCGTAAATGAACCACGCACTTATGGCATCGAAGTCCGCTACGATTTCTAAAGCTGAATACATCCTAAAGCTAAGCCCGTACCGAGAGGTGCGGGCTTATTTTTTGCAGGCCGCGGCTGGTTCATTAGGAAGGTGTGGGCCTGATCATCTCAGGGCGATGGCTGCACCAGAACCGATATAGACAACACCTGTCGTCTGATTGAGGCGTTTCTTCAGTTTAGACGACCCAAAGGCTCGCCCAAGACGTCCGACGAGTAGCATGTATGCGCTGTAGACGAGAAATGAGATCGCGGTGAGTATCGCGCATATTACGACAAAATCCCCAAGCTGAATTTGCGAAACATCGAAAAAGGTTGGCAGGAACGCACTATAGAACAGGATCGCTTTCGGGTTCCCGAGCGTTACAATCGCGCCAAGACCAATATCTTTGAGATAAGAAGACGTAGACTGGGGCGTTATCGCAATTGGTTGGCCTGCCGTTTTGATCGATTGATATCCAAGCCAAAGCAGGTAAAGCGCCGCTGTGTATTTAACGATCTGAAAAAGTGGCCCCAAGAGGGTCGAGATAGCTGACAGGCCAATGAGAGCCAGAGCTAAAAACAAGAAGTCCACAAGGACCATCCCAATCACCACCATTGTGCCGGACATCGGACCAGATATGATTGATCTGGATAGAACGGCAGCTAAGCCCGGCCCGGGAGAGGCTGCCAGCAGCGTCATTCCAATTGCAAATGCGAGAAGTGATCCGGCGTCCACGTGTTGCTCCTAGTGTTTTGAATGTCGCCAATAACTATATCTGGCGGATATCATACTGAGACTGATGTCTCAGTACATATAGGAAACTATGTCATGACGCTTACACAAAATCAGACCCACGAATTGCTCCGCGAGCCTGATTTGTTTTCAGAAAGCGTATTTCTTTGCTCTCTGCTACATTAGCAATGCCTTAGGCTTTAGATTGAGCGCCTGGGATGCGTAGAACCTGTCCCGGATAGATCCGATCTGGATGTTTGAGCATTGGTGTATTGGCTTCAAAAATATCCGGGTAGCGCATGGCGTCGCCGTAATACTTCTTGGCAATCTTGGACAAGCTGTCGCCGGACTTCACGGTATAGAAAATAGAGTCAGAAACCTTGGCCTTGGACTTAACCTTCATGATGTCTTCGACTTCGCCAATGCCATTCACGTTGCCGGCGGCCAGTATGATCTTCTCCTTGGTGGCGTGATCGGGAACCTTCCCCTCAATCTTGACCTTTGGGCCATCGACCAACACGCGGAAGTCACCGCCAAGATCATCATCAAGGCCAAGGTCTTCGACTTCTTTTCGGATGGCTTTCTCTGCCACGCGGTCTCGCTCGGCGATTAGTTCTTTGCCCTTGCTCTTCACAAACTTAAACATGCCCATAGGCTCTCTCCCCTTTGTTGAGGAGGCAACGCTAGGCGGAGCGGCTGGATTTGCAAAGAGGTTTCCGCGACGTCCTTCCTGTTTACGTCAACGTCACCCCTAGGCGGGATGCTTTCAGACGAGTAGGGTGCCCCTCGAATACAAAACTACCCACGGGAGATTTTCCAAATGCGCGAAGCCGTAATCGTAT
>CAYODE010000418.1:0-298 GCA_964402685.1 uncultured Aestuariivita sp.
GCCTGCATGTGCAGGGGATTGACGATGAACATATGCGCCGTCGCAGGGTTACGCTCGGCGGCGATGTTGTCGATCCGTCCTGACAACTGACCGAGGCGGGCCAGCGCCGAAGCCAACCATTCAGGGTTCCCGCAAATCGCGGCACCTTCGGCATCTGCTTCGTATTCGCGCACGCGACTGATGGCCATCTGCACCATGCCCGCCGCCAGTGGTGCAAGGATCATCATCGCGATCATACCGATGAAACCAAACGGGCGATCCCGCCCGCTGCCAAAGAACATCGCGAAATTGGCCAGCA
>CAYODE010000418.1:308-1667 GCA_964402685.1 uncultured Aestuariivita sp.
CGATTATCTTCGAAACAGCGCCCGCGAGCGTCGCCGTGATTGTCATCGTCAAAGTGTCACGGTTTTTAATGTGCGCAAGCTCATGCGCCACGACACCGGCAACTTCCTCGCGGCTCATATTGCGCAAAAGGCCTTGAGTGACCGCGACTACGGCATTCTCAGGGTTGCGCCCTGTCGCAAAGGCGTTCGGTTGGTCCGTCTCGATGATGTAAAGCGCGGGCATTGGCATCCCGGCTCGCTGCGACATCTCTTCGGTCATCTTCCAAAGATCAGGCGCCGAACGCGCATCCACGGGTCGCGCGCCATGTATACGCAGAACCGCTTTGTCCGAGTTTCATTAAGAATAGAAGTTCATCCCGAACGCGACTAACAACGCAATCATCAGCCCGGCTTCCCCGCCCAGCATCAAACCAATGACGCCCACAAAAGCCGTCATCGCCGCCATCAAAATGTAAGTCCGCATCATCGGAAAGACCTCCAGACCAGTCGGCAAGCATATAGGAACAATGGCGAAAAGCGACAACGTTACAGAGTTTGCAATGCGGAACCGCCTACGCGGCTTATGGTAGTCAACTGTGGTCAGCACAGGGTTGTCGTAACGGGTGGGCATGGCGGATTGGAGGAATAGTCATGGAAACACCAAACTTACCTGCTATTCGCGCACTTCGCCCTGCTTGGAACAAAGGCCGCATAGTTGGCCAGAAACGACCATTGAAACCAAAGCATGTTTGGGCAATTCGCGTGCGCCTCGAACTTGCCGAAAACCAACGCGATCTCGCGTTGTTCAATATGGCCATCGACAGCAAGCTGCGTGGCTGCGACCTTGTGAAGATGAAGGTGGTTGATGTAATGGCATCTGGCCAAATCAAGGAACGCGCCTCCGTCTTGCAGAGCAAGACACAGAAACCTGTGCGCTTCGAAATCTCCGAAGGCACCCGGGCCTCGGTCGAGAAGTGGATGGAAGACGAGCTCATGGTTGGTTCCGAGTACCTGTGGCCGGGCCGGTTTCACGAGCGCTTGCATATTTCGACCCGCCAATATGCGCGGATCGTCCGTGACTGGGTGACATCGATCGGGCTCGAGGCAAGTGCCTACGGTACGCACTCAATGAGGCGAACGAAGGTCACTCAGATCTACAAGAAAACTGGGAACTTGCGTGCCGTTCAACTCCTTCTCGGCCATACCAAGATGGACAGTACGGTCCGATATCTTAGTGTCGAACTCGAAGATGCCTTGGCGATTGCTGAAGCTATTGAAATCTAATCACTAGGGCCGTCTTCATTGGCGGCCCCATGCTGACATTAGACAGGGCACTCGGAAGCTACAGCGCGGCCCGCCAAAGTTGCCATTCGCAGCAGA
>CAYODE010000419.1:0-1651 GCA_964402685.1 uncultured Aestuariivita sp.
AAACGACGTTGGCGCCCCAGTCGTGGCCGACAAAGACCGCATCGTCATAGCCAAAATGATCCAAAAGCGCCGCGAGATCACCCGTCAGATGCGCGATGTCGTATTCGGTCACATCTTCTGGTCGTGAAGAGTTGCCGTAGCCCCGCTGGTTGGGAACGATGACGTGGTAGCCAGCCGCAGCGAGGGCTGGCATTTGGTGGCGCCAGGAATAGGCATGCTCGGGCCATCCATGGCACAGCACGATTGGGTTACCCTTGTTCTCTTGCCCAGCTTCAAAAACCTCCAGTTCGATACCATTCAACTCGAAGAGGGTGGGTGAGGGAAATTTTGTGATCGCAGTCATGTCGGTGTCTCCGGTTTAGATGTCTCGGCACCGGCGTAGTGTTAAAAGGTATCAAATTGTGACACCTTTCTGTAATAGCCCTTAACGATGAAGAACCGATCCCGACAAGACGCCATCATTCGAAACCTGCGCCGCGGTAGGGCAACAACGATTGAAACCTTGCGTGAAGAGGTAGGAGCATCGCGAAGCACGATCCTGCGCGATCTCTCTGCTCTGCGTGACGAAGGCTACGTAATTGTCGCTGAACAGGGTCGTGGCGGCGGTGTCTACCTTGACCCAAGCTCGGTACAGACGACAGCCCGATTGTCGGTTCCTGAAGTTTTCGCGTTGATCATCGGCATATCAAGCATGCGTGCCGCCGGATCGCTGCCGTTTGCAAGCTTGGCCGACAGCGGGCTTTCCAAGATCGAGAAATCCCTGCCGCCTGACAAAGTGGGCGACCTCCGGAGACTGTTGGAATGCCTCTATGTCGGACCACTGGCACCGCAGGTCGATGTCTCTGACGTCGGAGAGGTCGATGGTGCATTGCTCCCGACTTTTGAGCGAGCGTTTCTTGAACGGTTGCCTCTGAAGTTCGATTATGTCGATGCAAAAGGCGCAAGGACCCACCGCAGCGTAGAACCCCAGGCCATGCTGATCTTACCGCCGCTCTGGTATCTGGTTGCATGGGACCCAAGCCGCGCGGATTGCCGGCATTTTAGAATGGACCGGATCAGCCGGCCTGCCGTCGTTGAGGGCACGACATTTCGACTGCGGCGGATTGTATTTGATGCAGGCGTGCAGCCCGTACGATTCGCGTAGCGGACATTGGTGCGTCGCGAAGCATGTGATGGATTGGGCACCGTGCGGGCCATCGATGGAGCGCGGTATGTCGGCTGTAGAGCGTCTTGGTGGCGGTTATTGATGGCCCGATCTTGCCATTCCCCTGCCTGTCGGTCTGATGCGTTGCGGTCCGTCAATCCGGTCATTCGCTGTGTTCGTACAATCAGTTGATGGACTGCATTTGACAATGCAGACGAAAGAGCCGTTCGCCGCAGGGTCGCCAATGTCGGCTTGGAACTACCCGGGCAAAAACCTGGAACCCGATGATGTCCGCTTGCCACGGCAAAAACCTCAACGACTTGCGCGCCAGGCAAAAACCCGTTCTTTGCGTTTGTACACATCTTGGAGACATGAAAGCACAAAATGATGCGAATTGCTTCATTCGCCGGATCAGGATTTGACTTGGGTGCTCTGCATCGCGCCATGCTTGACGCGTTTTCTGATTACATCGTTCCGTTGCAACCAGATGCAGACGCGTTCAAAGCA
>CAYODE010000420.1:0-1648 GCA_964402685.1 uncultured Aestuariivita sp.
TTAATTGAGGAAATGTACTTTGAACGGGTTGCTTCATCGTGAAGCTGGGGCACCTAGGGGTCCGTCGAGTACCTTGCGGCGAAGGTCTGCTTCGATCCCAAACCTACCAAATGCTGCACCACGCTCGAATGACTGCTATCTGGGTAAAGACAATTGTGGAATACGAAGGCAAGGTCACCAGATGACGAGCGATATGTTTCTCAAAGACCGGAACATTCTCATCACCGGTGCCACTGGCGGCATTGGCAAAGCGATTGCGATGCGATTGGCGCAGCTTGGCGGGCACCCAATTATCCACTTCGGCAAGAATGAAGATGCTGCGAGAGCACTGCTGGACCAAATTGAGGGTAATGGAACGATCTTGAAGCAAGATCTCAGACACCCCGAAGGCGCCGACAGTCTTTGGCGAAAGGCGGAAGACAAACTCGGCCGGATACATGCGTTGGTGAACAACGCCGGAATACGATCAACCGCAAATGTGACCGATAGCCTCGCTGTTTGGTCCGAAGCTTGGGAGGCTGATTTGCGGGTCAACCTGAGAGCCCCGGCAGACCTTTGCCGCGCGGCTGTTCAACACTTCAAAAGCTACGGCGGGGGCCAGATCGTAAACATCGCAAGTCGCGCTGCACAGAGAGGATACACAGAGGACCATATGCCCTACGGAGCTTCCAAGGCTGGGCTTCTCAATCTGACGAAGTCGATAGCGCGCTCGTTTGGCAAAGACGGCGTCATCGCGGTTGCAGTTTCACCTGGCTTTGTGCGGACCGATATGGCCCAGGAATTCATAGCCGCGAAAGGCAAAGAAGCCGCACTCGGCGATATCCCAATCGGCGAAATGGTCGAACCGGAGGAGGTTGCGGAACTCGTGTGTTTTGTGCTGCGCCCAGATCAAAAATCACTGAGTGGAGCAACGCTGGATATCAATGGCGCAAGCTACGTTCGGTAGGGCCATAGACCCCAAGACTAACCAAGAGTTGGCTGCCACGCCCCTTCAAGATGCGATGCCTCATGGTCTCCGGGCCATGGCGGCATCGAAATACAGATGAACTTCAGGGGTTGATCTCCGACGCTGCGATACTGAAAGGCGGTGCCAACTGGGATATCTATTGAGACGCCTTGAGAAAGCTTGGTCACGCGCTCTTCATTTTCGTCGCGTCGCCAGATTTCGCCCTCGCCTTCCAGAATGTACCAGAATTCGCTGACGGTCTTGTGGACTGTTGCCCGGTTAATCTGCCCAGGGGGAACCGTGCTGTGAATCATGTTTCCTGTAGCGCCATCCATGATGAAGCGAATATCGGCTCCTGCTGGGGATTTCGCATCGGCAACTCGCGGCAGAACCGTCTCTTTCATGGTGTGACCTCCGAGCGATTAAGCTGAAGACCTCTAAACTAGAAGTCAACGATTGATCCCTCTGGAGTGGGCATTCTAGACTTATCTCCGAAAGGCAGCGCTGTCCCGCTGAGCAGACCTTGGTGACCTTCGTTGCTTGGGTCTGCTTACTGCCCAACTGTCTGGAAGTTGCGATCCGCAAAGACGTCTTCGAGGGGCAGTTGGTCAGCCCTCGCAAGCCGCCCAAAGGCCCCCCTTGCACTTGCCCCCTACAACACCTGATCCACCACGCCCTTCAACCGATCCACCGTCCCCTCGA
>CAYODE010000421.1:0-1645 GCA_964402685.1 uncultured Aestuariivita sp.
GGGGTCACGCCTGCGCAGCGAATTTCGTCGCGAAGATTCTGCCGTTGTTGGGAAGTCCCTCGAAGACTATATCCAGTCGGCGTTGCATGAACATCTGCGGTCGGGCGGGACGCTGGAAAAGATGCCCGGCGAGACCGATCATGAGGCCTTGGTCAGAGAGATCTGCCAGATCGCCTTCCTCAAAGCCGAAAATGACCGCCGCAATCGCGATCGTCGCCGCTCTTGGGATCACGAATGGACGGAAGCCACAAAGCCGGAAACGGACATCTATGTCGATCCCGCGATCCCGAAGCTGCTTCTTCAGCTCTTCGCGAATGACCCTGAGGCGAGAGATGTGATGATCGTCATCCTCGATGGCATGGCGGAGTTCAGCGACACGCAGTTGCTGGCAGAGATAACAGACAGCCCGATCCAAGCCGTGGAAAACACGAAGAAGCGGATCAAGCGAAAAATCAGGCAAAACTTCAGCGACGGCGATGCCGTCATCAATGGCGGGGTGCGCTGATATGCAATTTTTGTCCAAGCCCAAGAGCCGAAACATCCCCTCAAACGCACCGGCAAGCTGTGAGCTCGGCCAGCATTATGGCGTCGACCTGCAGCAGACCCGCAGCGACCGGGGGCGCGCCGCGGCGATCAACTCGATCAGGCTGTTTTTGCATGGCCGTGCCGGCCTGGGAAAATCGACACTAAGCAAGAATGCACATATCGTGCTCAACGTTCTCCTGACACGCCTGCTGTCGGATCAAGTGCTGACGTTTGGCGAAATCGAGTGCGGGCACCGTGTGTTTTGCTCGTTTGCGCTGCAGAGACCCGAAACCGTGCTTGCACCGCCGATTTACTCCGGCTGGACGCCGAGCAGGCCGCCGCGCGAAATGCGTTTCAGCGATCATTTCAGACGTACCATGGAACTTTACACGACCCTTCTTGTGGTTGGGCACGGGCCCTATCCTCAAGGATCGATGAAACTAGATCGTTCGGTCCATCTGATCGACCGTTGCCGGAAAGCGACCGGTATGCCGGAACTTTCCAAAGCCGTCGCCGAGGCCGCGCTCGATCTGCGTTATCTGATCGCAACCGATCTGTCTCTCGACATCAAGCCCGGGAACCTGATTACACAGTACCGTCCGGTGATGACGGCGGACACTCTGAATTCTGCCATGGCCAAGCGGGTTTGGGCGGCAGCGCACGCATCAAGCACCAAGGAACTATTGCACCTCGATTTGCGTCCGCGTCTCGGCGATGCCGACTGGACGATGGACCTTTCAGAAATGCCGTTGGCCGGCACCCACCGGTACGCCGCTCAGCCTGCTGTCGAGAGAACTGTTCCAAAAGCTAAAGCGATCCAAAGAAAGGAAACCTCTGGCCTCGCCGAGAGGCGCGCGCGCTTAAAGCGTTTGTCAGCTTTGAGTGACGAAGCCGTTGTTGATGAGATTGGCAGCAATAATGCGCGTCAGAGCGCCGGGAGATTGCTGCAAGAAATCTCGGCGGATGCGACAGAGCAGAGAAAACACTGAAGCAATCATGCACGCCCGGGGCAAAAGGGACGGTTGCGGATTGACGTAGCGACCGGCCATGATGCCGTTTGGAATTTGCGCCCACAGCGAATGGCAGGTTTGACGGGCCGCAGCGCAGCGGTGGAAGAGCA
>CAYODE010000422.1:0-1645 GCA_964402685.1 uncultured Aestuariivita sp.
GATATCAGCGATCATTTCCAACTGGTCGAAGACAATGATCGCCAGGCGATCATCACCGTCATCTTTGCCGGGCTGATGGTTGGTCAGCTGATTTTCGGACCGCTGTCGGACTATATCGGACGCAAACCAGCCATTGTGATCGGACTGGGCTTCCATATCATTGGGTCGGTTCTGTGCATCATCGCGCAAGACTTCATGATTTTGCTCTTGGGTCGGTTCTTGCAGGGCTTTGGCGGCGCGGCACCACGCATTGTGATCGTTGCCATGGTCCGCGATCGGTTCGAAGGTCAGGACATGGCCAAGATCATGTCGATCGCGCTAACCGTGTTCATTCTTGTGCCAACCTTCGCTCCCGCTATCGGGCAGGTGATCTTGATGTTCGCCCCATGGCAGGCACTGTTCGTCGCACTTTTGGTGATGGCGCTCATCGGTGGCACGTGGCTCACCGTACGCCAACCTGAAACGCACACACAGCCAGCGCCCTTTCAGGCGAGCAAGCTCATCAACGCAATCAAAACCGTGTTCACAACACCGGTGTCACTTCTCTATTCGATGGCTGCCGGCTGCGCCTTCGGCACGCTGCTTGGCTACATCGTGTCCTCGCAGCAAATCTTGCAGGACTTGTACGGCACCGGCGATCTTTTCGCTGTCTACTTTGGCGCCACTGCAGCGTTTATTGCCCTTTCCAACACGTCCAATGCCTGGCTACTGGGTCGCTACACAATGGAGATGATCACCGCTTCGGCCATAGGTGTGCAGGTGCTTTGGTCGCTGGGCTTTCTGGTTTGGCTTCTCATCACCGGAACAACCCCATCATTGGCGGTGTGGATGGTCTTTATCAGCGTGGCGCTGTTTTTGGTCGGCATCACCTTTGGCAACTACAACGCTATTGCCTTGCGTCCGCTAGGTGCCATCGCAGGCATTGCATCCTCCATCACTGCCTCGATCCAAACGTTGATCAGCGTGCTGGTTGCCGCCACCATCGGCGCGGCCTTTTCCATGAACGTGCTGCCCGTGGTGGCAGGCTCAGCGCTGATGGGCATTGTCGCTTCGGGCTTAATGGTGTTGGCGCGTTATCTCAGCAAGCGTCAGGCAGCGCTGGCCGACCCTTCCACGTCAAGGTCGAGCGGCACATAGCGAAACGCCTCACCCACACGCTCGACGCGACCAAGCGCCGGGAACGGCATATGATAACCAACGAAGACGAGTTGCTCATCCGCAGCGCGACCAAGCCAGTGAGCGCGCATCGCAGCTGCTTTTTCGCCGTCCGCATCAAAACGCATGTGCCACTGGGGGTGCGCAAACGCCCAAACCGGATGATTGGCAAGGTCGCTGGCAACCAGCACCGAGCCTGAACCTGAGGTTATCAAAACGCCCAAATGTCCGGGCGTGTGACCGTGCATATCGACGAGAACAATGCCTGGCAAAACCTCAAATCCCGGATCCACCGGCTCGACAAGGGCGCCGAGCGCGGCCAGTTTTGGATCAGATGGAGCTGCGTTCACCTCGCCGGCGGCAATCAAATGGCGCGCCTTGGGAAAGCGCGGTGTTCCAGCATCGGTCAAAAGCCCGCCGGTATGATCGCCATGCAAATGGGAGATCACCACCACATCGATGCTGACCGGATCAATGCCCAGTGCCGCAA
>CAYODE010000423.1:0-1635 GCA_964402685.1 uncultured Aestuariivita sp.
CGTCGGGCTTGATCACACCTTCCATGGTGACCGGATCGCCCGGCGTTTTTTTATGGCACGAATGACGCTATCCACCAGTGCAACCAATCGGCAGCGCGCGCGTTAGCGCTGAAGGGCAACCCTGCCCCGTAAAACACGCGGCGCTATGGAATTTATCCCCTTCAGTCTCGACCCACGCGACATCTTCTACTCCATCATCGGTTTGGCCCTGCTTGGCCTAACCTTTCAGCCCGTGTTGCGCAAATTTCGGCTCGTCAATTTGCCGCTGATTTATGTCGCCATTGGCGCTGTTCTGGCTTTTCTCGGCATTCCGGGGCTCAACCCACAAAACGGTGGGCTTTCGGCCAAAGTCATTGAGCACGCCGCAGAGCTTATCGTCATCATTTCCTTGGCTGGTGCTGGACTAGCAATTGACACAAAAGAAACCTGGCGCAATTGGCAGGCTGCCTACCGTCTCATTCTGGTGTCCATGCCTCTAACCATACTCGCCATTTTCTTTTTTGGCTGGTTGGTTGTCGGCATGCCTTGGCCAAGCGCCATGTTGCTGGCAGCGGTCATGGCACCCACCGATCCGGTGTTGGCCCGCTCGGTACAGGTGGGGCCGCCTGGTCACAAAGAAAAGCCGATGGAGGTCGCACTAACCGCCGAAGCAGGGCTGAACGACGGCCTGGCGTTCCCTTTTGTTTATCTGGCACTGGCCGCCGCTGCCGCGGGCTATATGGGCGATGGCTGGCCGCAATGGGGTTGGTCCTGGTTCAGCTATGATCTGCTCTACCGCGTTATCGCCGGTTGGTGCATTGGCTGGGTGTGCGGCTTGATGATCGCTCGCTTAGTGACCTCGCGCTTTGGCGACGCATCGCAAGGCGCATGGAACTCCATCATCGTTGTTCTATCCTCAACGCTCATAGCCTATGGCGTCACGGAAAGCTTTGATGCCTACGGTTTCCTGGCTGTGTTCGCAGCCACCCGCGCTGGACGCTCGCGCTCACGCGAGACGCAAAAACAGGCCTATGAAAAATACGTCCACCACGGTGCTGACCAGTTGGAATCGATCCTGCTAGCGCTTCTTCTTTTGTGGTTTGGCACCTATGTGGCTTCAGGCGTTCTCACCGATCTCATCTGGACCGAGGTGGTGCTCGCCCTAATGATCGTTTTTGTCTTCCGTCCGCTTACCGGCATGCTGGCGCTAATCAAGCTCGAATGCGAAGATTTGCAGCGCTTTAAGGTCGCGTTTTTCGGCATTCGCGGTATGGGCACGATCTTCTACATCGTCTATGCGCAAAACCACGGCGCGTTTTCTGACATCGATACGGTCTGGCGTATCGCTGCGCTCACGATCCTGATCTCGATGATTGTCCACGGCTTTGCCGCTAATTTTGTGCTGGACGAGGCAGGCCACGAACAGCATCCGCACAAGACGCACCTTCCGGAGGTGCACGAACGGGGCTGACGAACAGCGTTAGAGCGTCTATCGCTCCACACGCGCCAATGCCAAACCGACACCTGAGGCAACAAACAACCCACCGGTGAGTTTGTGGCGCAGCTTGCCCAACTTCAAAACAGTCGGGCGGGCTGAACCTGCAAAGGCCACCCAGAGCAGGTCGCCAATCAGGATCACGGTGAGATAGACCAACG
>CAYODE010000424.1:0-1629 GCA_964402685.1 uncultured Aestuariivita sp.
ACGGCGTGAACACTCGTCATGATCGCGGTCATGAAGTCCACCGGCTTGTCATGCAGATAGGGCACGCCAACGACCGAGATGGAAAACACTGTGCCGGCGAGCACGGCGCCAAAGGCATTGCCGACAAACAGGAAGACCAAGCCGCGGGCCGTGAACAGCTCTTCCATCAGGGAGCTCAGATCCATCTGCGAGAAGTTGAGCGGGCTGTACCCGAAATTCAGCGCGTAAATCACGCGTGCGACGACCAGCCAGACGATCAGCATGAAAGCCAGCGTGAACCCGTACAGGAAGACGTGCGTCACACCATGGCGTTTGAAGGCGCCAAGCACATCCCATTCCACACGCTCGTCACTCTCGATGCGCCGAGAAATCTCATAAAGCCCGATGGCGGCAATCGGCCCGATCAAAAGGAACCCAGCCGTCAGAGGAAAAATCAGCGAATAGGATTCGGTCACCAGGGCAAAGATCATCAAGACCAGGCCTGCGGCGAAATAGGCAAAGCCGAAGAAGGTCGAGAACACCGCTGACTTTTTGTAGTCGGCGATGCCCGCGTGCAGTGAACTGAACACCGTGTCGAGACTGATGTCGTTGACTTTGGTCGGCGGCACATAGCCCTGCGGCACAAAACCCGCCCGGCTGTCTTCGGGCTCACCAATGATCTCATCAAGCTCGTTGATGTTGTTTACGTCGTTTGCACTCGTCATCGGTGTTTCATCCCTCTGGTGCCTGCATCATGCCAAGCGGTCGCGGCCCGTCGGCCGCATAGGCGCTCGTTCCAGTCGGACCATAGCCCATCATCTGCGACAACCTGTCCAAGAGGCGCAAAAAGCGCAAGTCCGGTCAAGTGACTGCATGAGGGCGAGCCTGATCCAACCCGACCGCTATACCGAAACCCGTTTCCTGGGATCGACATAGATCAAATGCGCACGCGACTTTTGTCGATCAGGGAACCACCGTGCGCATCACCCCCAACTGATGGACGATAAGTGAGTTTGGCTACCTTTGATGTAGCGCAACGCCCTCGCGCTCGCTTGGGGGTTTGTGGGCGATGCGTTGGGCCGCGAGTCCGTCTACGCCAGCATCATATCGGTTTCCGCCGATGATGCGGCTCCTGGCAGCTCTCAAGCCCTTACGCAGACGCGACATGACACGAATTAGGTCAAGGACACCAAACAATGTCAGCACAAGCCGTAGCTCAATCGGCTGGCAGCACAGAGACCCCGGCCCGCCCGCTTACTTACGCGGATGACGCCGTACGCCTGTTTACCATCGCAACGGTCCTTTGGGCATTTGTTGGGATGGCAGGCGGGGTCTTCATTGCCGCACAGCTCGCCTTTCCGGCCCTGAATTTTCACGAGTGGGTCAATTTCGGCCGCTTCCGCCCCGTTCACACCTCCGGCGTGATTCTGGGCTTTGGCGGCAACGCTTTGCTGGCCACCTCCTACTATGTCGTACAGCGCACCTGTCAGACACGGCTGTTCGGACCCAACTGGTTCCACATCCTGCAGTTCTGGCTTTTCCAGGTCGTGCTGCTCTCGGCCGCCGGCTCCTACGTGCTTGGGTTCACCCAATCGAAGGAATATGCCGAGCCTGAGTGGTTCTTCGACATTCTCATCACCGTCTGGTGGG
>CAYODE010000425.1:0-1589 GCA_964402685.1 uncultured Aestuariivita sp.
TTGACAATCCGCTAGAGCGGTCACCTTCTCAGCATTTGAAAAAATGCAAGAAATGAACAGTCGCTTGTCTACTCTGACCTGAGACTCGCTTCTTCGTCCATTTTAGGGGATTCCGTCCCCAACAAGGAGACAATCACGGTCCGGCGAAGGGCAGACTATCCAGATGCTGTAGGAACACGGGAGCTGAGTTGTTTGGCTAGAGGTTCTTTGCGTGTCAGCAGCTGCTACACGGGCGTTGAACGCGCGCTGTACTCCTCAGTTTGGTCTCGAGGCTGCCAGTTCGCGCGAAGCAAAAGCGCTCACAAATGCTCTTCATTAAAAACTCCAAATCGGTGGGTTTTGGTAGGGTCACTTGATCATGGAACTGGACGAAGCGACGACAGGCTAACGCTTCAGGTCTCTCAGCGTGCACCCTTTGCGGATCGCTTGCATGGCTTCTCCCACACGCTTGGTCTTAGTTGGTGCTGTCTTGGCGGACGCCACGTGGAAGGTGAACACCCGCTTCTTACCTGCTGTCAACTTCCCCCATTCCTCCGAGGCCAGAACATCACCGTCTATCGCCAGTTGCAGGACTGAGGGCACGTCCACATGATCCTGATCATCGATGCGAAAACGCATCTCGACCATGTCGCCGACATCCAACCCGGTGCCCTTTTTGATGTCGGGTGAAACGATGAAATACCGACGTCCGTCGCCGACCGGCATCCAGGCACCGCGCACGGGTACATCGGCGATCTCACCTTGAACCCGTAAGCGCGGATAGGTCTGGAAGGGCAATTCGTTCTCAAGGTGATTGGGCAAGAAGAGCACCTTGTAGGTGATCACCTTGGTCTTACCGACACCGTGCAGCTCGATAACGCCTTCAAAATCGTAGTCGAAATAGCTCAAGCGGCAACTCTCGCGGAACCATTGGCGTGTTCGAACGGGGTGTGCCCTTGAGGCGGTAGGCCAACCAAGTTAAGTGCGACCTCCTTATTCTCTTTAAGCGCCACAACTTCTTGATGGCCGACGCGCTTTCCCTTCGTGAAAAAAGCTGTTTTCGTACCGACGACTCCACCCGGTCCCTCAACTCCGCACGTTGATCTGGTTTCCTGCGGCCACGCCGACCAACGCATGAGATGCTTTTGTGGGCGTATATCGTCGTACACATCAGATATGGGTGCGTTGACGACAATCCCCCCAGCGTAGGCCACGCGTGAAGGTACAATGAACGCCAAAACCAAAACGAGAGCAATGAACCCAACTACTCCAGCCAATAGCAACTCCATTCTGTCCTCCTTCAGGAAACCGGTTGGCGCACAAGGCGTACAACGTTACATTGTAGAGTAAGTATCTTGATGATCAAGATATATTGCTGGAAAGGCCGTTGGGGACTTGAAGTGTGATATCGAACCTGCGGATCTTGTGACGGCGTGTCGTCGGCTTTACTCAGCAATCGACAAACTCGACGCAGAAGCCGCTGCAAAGGTGAAGGTGAGTAAGAACGATCTGCGCTGTTTGAACCTCCTCGCTGAGCAACCTGCCAAGCCGGGGTACATTGGTGCCGAACTTGGCCTAACCAGTGGCTCGGTTACCGCCTTGCTGGATCG
>CAYODE010000426.1:0-1587 GCA_964402685.1 uncultured Aestuariivita sp.
CGGCCTCGAAGAATGCATCAATGGGTCCGCGCAGGGTTGCGAGAGCGTGCATCGCTGCTTCGAAGTCGCCTTTCTCGATGGCCTGATGCGAGGTTGATGCCGTTGCGGCCAGCGCATCGTTCAATACGCCCTCTTCGGCGTGATCGAACAGGGATGGATTGACGCTGTCGGCGACCTTGGTACCCTTCTTTTCCTCGGCAGCCAGAATGTTGGCGGCACGGCGGTAGCCCGCCAGGAGATTTTGGCCATCGTCAGACTTGAGAAGTTTGGAGAGGGCATCGGCGGCCTGAACCGTGCGCAGAATGTCCCCCTGCCCAGCTGATGCAGAAGCATCTACCACATCATGGGTAATGCCCTCATCGCGCAGCGAAACTTTGAGACGGTCGATGATGAAGTCTTGTAGGTCTTCACGCTGGAGGTAAGCAACTGGACCAGTGGCTTCGATCACCTTTTCCGCTGCCTCGCGACCAATTATGCGTTCGCGAATGGCCAGCAACTCTGCCATCGATATTGCGCCTTCTTTCTGAAGGCTTGCTGCCTGGGTCAACAGCGGTGCCGCATCAACCAAACTAATTTCATAGTGGTTTTGGGCCAGACCGCTGGTGAGCAATCTCGGCAAATCGACTTGCCAGCGGCCTTCTCGAATTATCCGCACAACACCTAACGCTGCTCGTCTCAAAGCATAAGGGTCTTTGGAGCCGGTGGGCTTTTCGTCGATGGCCCAGAAACCGCAGAGCGTGTCTAGCTTGTCGGCGAGCGCGACGGAAACCGCCACTAAATCGGTAGGAACGGTATCTGATGGTCCTTGCGGTTTATAATGATCCTCAATGGCCTGCACGACAGATGGAGCTTCACCCTGAAGCGCGGCGTAACGCGCGCCTATGAAGCCCTGAAGCTCGGGAAACTCGTCGACCACTTCGGTTTGAAGATCGGCTTTGGCAAGTTTGGCGGCACGCTTCGCCTCTTCCTCGTTAGCACCAATTTGCGCAGCGATTGCTTTTGCCAGCTTCGCAATTCTGACTACTCGACGACCCTGGGTGCCTAGCGCCGCATGAAACACCACCTTTAGGTCAACAAGCTTTGCTAGGCGCTGATCTAGTGGCTTTTTGCTATCCAAACGATAGTTAAACAGCTCATCTTCGAGGTCGCTTAGATCAGGCAAATCCGCCTGATCGGTTTGCCAGAAATAAAGTGCGTCTGAGAGACGGGCGGCGATCACGCGCTCATTACCCTCGACAACGGCAGCACCGCCATCATCGGGCACGATGTTGGACGTGAGAAGAAACTTGTTCGCCAGGTCTCCAGTGGCTGGATCGCGCAACACGAAGCATTTTTGGTTGGCACGGATGGTGGCGCGGATCACCGCATCGGGGATCTGCAAAAACGCCTCATCAAACGAACCCATCATGACGACCGGCCATTCGACCAGTCCGGCCACCTCGTCCAGCAAACCAGGGTCTTCGACGAGTTCAAGACCTTGCGCAAAGGCAAGGTTCTTTGCCTCGGTCTCGATGATGGCTTTGCGTCGCTCCGTGTCGAGCACAACTTTGGCGGCTTCCAGCTTGGTCTGGTAGTCGTCGAGCCGGC
>CAYODE010000427.1:0-1538 GCA_964402685.1 uncultured Aestuariivita sp.
CGCGAGAGCGGCCATTTCTGCATGCGGCGCAGGCATCGTCATTGGGCCAGACGCCACAACGACCAACTTGCGGACAGCCAGCCAGCCGCAACCAGCGCCGTGCTCGCCAATGTTCCCGGCATCGCCCATGTGATCGGGAACAGGGCGTGGGCGTAGAGCGCGCCGCAAAACATGACGGTGCCGGCGCTGACCAACGCAATCGCCGCCTTTGTGCTTGCACTGGGCCGGCGTCGCGACTATCAGTCCGGTCGCCGATAGGGGTATAGCTCAGTTGGTAGAGCGTCGGTCTCCAAAACCGAAGGTCCACGGTTCGAGCCCGTGTGCCCCTGCCAGCAGTCCAGAAAACCAGTCATCTGTGATTTTGCCTGAGACGCGGGTCGCGTCCGGTGGCCTTGCACCCGCGTCACGCAAACGGGCGTGACGGCGACGAAGAACAGCCCAACAGGGTGTTGCCGGCTGACAACACGTACTTTCAACCCGCGTTCCCGATGAACGGTCCGCAGGTTGGCGAAGATGATGGGCAAGCACCACGCGGTGCATCCTTTGGTCGGTTCGGGCGCCACCACGATCAACCACGAGAGCGCCAGGCAGCCCGCTTCAGGCGATTGTTTCCGTATATGTGTCGCATGGCGAACGGGATGTACGGTGTCGCGCACTTGAAATTGACGCCCAACCGTCCAAGACTAATTGGAGTTGATCAAACTGTACCGTTGCAAAGTATTGTTCTGATACACTTGAGCAGGCGGCGGCAGTCATGATTGTTTCTGATTGGATCCAAGAGGGGTGATCGGGTGGACAACCGGTTGGCGGACTTCGTGACCCGCCTTCAAGACAAGGACAGGGATGAAGACGCATTCGAACTCTTGTTCGCCTTCGCCCAGAAATTCGGCTTTGACGATCTGAACTTCATGGTGGCCGACTATGAGAACAAGGTGCCCTACGGCATCTTTTCCACCATGAGCAAGGATTGGGCCGCCCATTACCACCAATCAGACTATGGGTCCGCCGACTCCTTGATCAACTTCGGCCTCAAGCATGAAGGCGGCGGTCTGATGGATATTGACGACTGCAAGGCCCTTTCGTGCCCAGACGCCAAAACCAATGCCCGAATGTGGGATGAAATGCGGGACGGGCGGCCTTTCTCGAACTTCTTTCATTCGGTACGCAGCCCCGCACTGGGCTGTACGCTCGCCTACAATTTTGTTTCATCGCTGTCGGGCGATGAGTTGGTGCGTGCGACGCGGGACAACATCGACACGCTGAAAACCGCGATGGGGCTGTCGCAGCTTGCCGTGCTCGATGATCTCCACCAGGGCCGCTTTGGCGGCGCACGTGTTCCGTTGTCCAGCATTGCGGCTCTGACGCCGCGCGAACGCGAAGTGTTGATGTGGCTGTCCCAGGGCTATCGGGTGGAT
Organism: uncultured Aestuariivita sp.; assembly: GCA_964402685.1. Taxonomy (GTDB): domain Bacteria; phylum Pseudomonadota; class Alphaproteobacteria; order Rhodobacterales; family Rhodobacteraceae; genus Aestuariivita. Next base: position 1,416 of record CAYODE010000427.1, read on the forward strand.
CGGATTGCGGAACGCCTGAAACTGTCCACCGCAACTGTGAATTTTCATATCAATTCGGCCAAGAAACGGCTTGGTGCCCGCACCCGCGAACAGGCCGTCGCCATGGTGATCCGGGCAAGGCAA
>CAYODE010000428.1:0-1517 GCA_964402685.1 uncultured Aestuariivita sp.
GCTCACGACTGAGGTGGTGGCCGAACAGCTTCAAGGACGATCACTCGAACTGCTTCGTGCCGCCGCTGCAAACGATACCATGCTGTCTACAAAGAACCCTGCCCGCCTTCTCTTTGATTGGGACAGATTGCAGCCAGATGGGGCTGGTGAGGTCATAGCCTACACAACTCAGGCTTTGGAGGACGACACAAAGCTCTATCAACTTGCTTCCGCATTCTTGGGAAAATCCTACAGTCATGGCATGGGAGGCTTCGGTGGCGAACCTGGCGATCTTGTGCAACGGGAAAACGACCGTGCACAAGTTAACGGAATTGATCGACTGCTAGATGTGGACGAGTTCCGACGGCGTTTGAATGAAGCTTTGCAAAGTGAATCTCTCGACAAACGACAAAAGTCTACCATCAGCCGGTTGTTGGCTGCATGGGAACGAGGGGACGGTGGTGACGATTGATGATCCTCGGCTCGATTTGAGGCGATGTTCGATTTGCGCACAAGTCAACCGCTCCCCTAGATGTTGGGGGTCACACATGCTACACCAGCAACCTGTCGCGGTCAGGTGGTGAAATGGCGATCTTCGACATTGAAAAAGATGACTTACTTCGGTTGTCCGACACTCATTTAGAAGAATTGATTGCGCGTCTTGCTGAGGCAGAGGTTGCGGCACACGGGCATAGCCCAGCGAGTGTCAGTTGGTCGGGCTCGATCAAGGCTCCTGATGAAGGCATCGACATTCATGTGCAGGTGAACGCCTCCGAACTGGAAACAGGCTTTTTAAGCCGTCCAGATACGATCCTTCAGTCCAAAAAGGACACTATGCCGAAATCCGCGATCTCTGCAGAGATGGAGAAAGATGGCGGCCTGAACCCGACAATCGCAAACCAGGCAAAGATCGGCGGCAGCTACATCATTGTGAGCCTTTCCGACGATTGTTCACCACCGATGAAAAAGGACCGTCTCGACACCATGCAGGCGGCCGTGGCGAATGATCCCAACAAGGATAAAATCCACCTCGACTTTTTCGACCGTTCCAAGCTGGTCCAATGGCTGCGGCAGCACCCATCGGTGTTGCTGTGGGTGAAAGCCAAGCTCGGTCAAGGCTATTCGGGTTGGCAACCGTATAGGGCGTGGAGCAACCCTCCAAAGGGATCACCTGACACGCTCATCTCTGCCCCAGGCGTCACAGTCCATGTGCCGACAGAACGAGGTCAGGAGCTTTCAATCGAGGACGCTATTGAACCTATACGGCGTCTCATCCGCACTTCGAATAAAGCGATCCGCATCACGGGGCTTTCCGGTGTCGGTAAGACACGAATTGTTCAAGCGCTCTTTGACGAAAACGTCGGAGACGATCCTCTCGACAGGACCATTGCCGTCTATGTGGATACCGGACAAGACCCTGATCCCTCAGCATCTGCTATGCTTGACCGTCTGATTGCTGAGGGGCGTCGCGCGGTAATGATCCTCGACAACTGCCCATCCGATCTGCATTCGGCATTGGCGAGTAAGGTGTCGGCTGC
>CAYODE010000429.1:0-1515 GCA_964402685.1 uncultured Aestuariivita sp.
TGTGACCGCATCAAGCCCAACAGGCCAGCCTTTTTCGATCCGACCTTTGACGCCAGGCGATTATGAGGCGTGGCTGCCACTCTGGCAGGGGTATCTGACCTTTTATAAGGCAACGCTGGACCCAGCGGTGACGGACGTCACCTGGGCGCGCTTTCACGATAACGATGAACCGATGTTTGTGCTTGGTGCCTTTAACGGCGATCAGCTTCTTGGCATTGTTCATTGCGTCAGCCACCGCGCGACCTGGACGGAAGGCTGGTACATCTATCTGGAAGACTTGTTCACGGTGCCGCAAGCGCGCGGACAGGGGATTGGCAAAGCGCTGATCCAGGCTGTCTATGACAAAGCCGATGAGATCGGCGCATCCCGCGTTTACTGGCATACCCACGAGACGAACGCTGCTGGGCGGGCGCTCTACGATAAGGTGGGGCACAATGCCGGGTTCATCCAATATCGCAGGCCGTGATAGGCATCCATCGGATTGATAAAGGGATAGTTTGATGGACGCTGCGTTTGCCGCCCACCTTGCGCTCTATTCAGCGCTGTTTTTCACCGCACTTACCGCTGGGGCGATGGTGCTGTTTGCGTCAGCCATCGCGCCATTGGTGCACAATGTGTTGGACAAAGATCGCGCCCGCACGCTAACGCGCGCGATCTTCCCAGCCTACTATCTGGTGCTTGCCATCATGGCTGGGCTGGCGGCGATTTCAGGGTTTTTGGTCAATGTGGCAGCAGGTATTGTCTTGGCGGTGATAGCGGGTGGTTTCCTGTTCGCCCGCCAGGTGATGACGCCACGCATCAACGCACTCAACGATGAAGTGGCCCGCGGCTCGACGATCCAGGCCGGGCCAGCGAAAATGCTGCACGCTTGGTCAGTGCGCATGAACATGCTGCAACTGTTTGTGCTGCTTGTCGTGTTCTGGTTTTTGGCGCTGAGCGCTGGATAGGCGTTTCCCTCTAGGATTGCCCGTCATCTGTGCTTGCCAGCGAGCCTTGCGCGCGCTTAAACGCAAGCCTCTCATTGATTTCTCGTATTGGAGTGCATGTCATGGCCCACAAGGGTGACGTCAACAAAGTTGTGCTTGCCTATTCTGGCGGTCTCGACACCTCGATCATCCTGAAATGGCTACAGACCGAGTATGATGCTGAGGTGGTGACGTTCACTGCCGATCTCGGTCAGGGCGAGGAGCTGGAGCCAGCGCGCAAAAAAGCCGAGATGCTCGGCATCCAAGAGATCTACATCGATGATCTGCGCGAAGAGTTTGTGCGCGATTTCGTTTTTCCCATGTTCCGCGCCAATGCCGTCTATGAGGGCGTCTATTTGCTTGGCACCTCCATTGCCCGGCCATTGATCTCCAAACGGCTGGTTGAGATTGCGCGCGAAACAGGTGCTGATGCCGTGGCACATGGCGCGACCGGCAAGGGCAATGATCAGATCCGGTTCGAACTCAACGCTTATGCGCTTGACCCAGACATCAAAGTGATTGCGCCATGGCGTGAGTGGGATTTCAAGTC
>CAYODE010000430.1:0-1515 GCA_964402685.1 uncultured Aestuariivita sp.
GAGCGTGCTGGACGCGGTGCAGGACGGCACCGCCCGCCCGGTGCCAGATGCCACGTCGCTGCGCGATGTGTTGGGGGACGGGCGCGGGCGCGGGGGGTGAGGCTTTGGGTAGCGGTGTAGTGGGGTGGCGAAGGTCCGCTTTGAGCCCATACCTCCCAAATGCCGCGCGTCGCATGAACGACAGGTACGGGCAGTCTGCGTTAGCTGAGTGCAACCGCGATGCGCCTGAGCATTTCGACGGCATCATCTGACGCCTCCGCACGTGCGATCCGTTCGGAATGTGATGCAACCGCATGGGCTTTCGCGAGCGTTACCCGCCCCTTCTCGGTCAATTCGGTGCGCTGAATGCGTCCATGGTCATCGTCGGGTCTGCGCGAGATCAAGTTCGCCGCCTCCAGCTTCACCAAAATGGCCTGCATGGTCTGTGGCGTCACGAAAGCCTGCCGGGCAAGTTCAGCGTTCGAAGCCCCCGGGTCATGTTCAAGGCTTGCCAGAACCGCATATTGCGGCGCGGTCAGCCCAATGTCCTTCAGTTGATGATCCATGTGCTGTCGCATGGCAAGCTGCGCGCGCTTCAACGCATAGCCAAGCGTGTCCTGGGGGTTGAACGCAGAGGTCTCGGCCAAGGTGGTCCTCACTTGAAGTATCAGGGGGCTTATATTATATCAGTATCCTGATATTATCCGTCTGTACGAAAAGGACAACCCAAATGCCACACCTCATCGGCCCCGACTTCATCGGCATCCAGGCGCGCGACCTCGATGCTGCCCGCGCCTTCTACACCGAGGTTGTCGGCCTTTCGACCGTGCCGGGCGGCCCGCCTGACGCCGTGGTCTTCGACACGAAGCCGATACCCTTCGCCGTGCGCGCGCCGCTTGTCGATCTAGACGCTGTCGATCAATTGGGCCACGGCATTGCAATCTGGTTTGCCTGCGATGACGCGGATGCGATGCACGCGCATCTTCTGCAAAAGAAAGTGCCCATCGTCTTCGCGCCGAAGGACGGCCCTTTTGGTCGCTATTTCGCCTTCCGCGACCCGTTCGGCTACACGATCACGGCGCATACTGCCAAACGGATGGCCTGAGTCATGACCTTCTGGATGGGTGTTGCCTCGGCCGAGCATGCCCGCGCGGGGCGTGATGGCGGTTTCGCACAACTCGGCCACGGCAAGCACGAGGCGGTCAAATCGCTCAGGAAGGGCGACTGGATCGTCTACTACTCGCCACGAGAGAAGATGGGTGAGGGCGAAACAGTGCAGGCGTTCACCACTATCGGTCAGGTGACGTCCGAGGCACCGTACCAAGTCGAGCAGACGATGGGTTTCCACCCTTTCCGTGTCGATGTGACATATCTCGATGACGCTCGACCGGCCCCCATCAAACCTCTGCTCGACCAGTTGAAACTGACACGTGGATGGGGTGCGAACTGGGGCATCGTCATGCGAGGCGCTAAACGCAAACTGGACGCGGCAGACATGCGCCTCATTGCGGAAGCGATGGGCGTGAAAGCGGACCT